>PXSM01000120.1 GCA_003023465.1 Halobacteriales archaeon SW_6_65_15
CGGGTAGACACGGCACACCTCATTGATCGCGTTGACCGGGCCTCGAACGTGGAGCTCGGCGCCCTCTTCGGCCCGGAGCACGGACTGCGGGGCGTCGGGATGTCGGTGCAGGAGTTTGTATCCACTGTACAGGACCACGCAGACAAGGACGAAGATGAGAAATTTTGTATTCTGCAGGGCCTGCATTGCCCCCAGGCCGAGGGGTACGAAAACGAGGACATCTACAACCCCGACCATCCCGACGATCCCAACTATCCCGGTGGTACGCGCGGAAACACGCTGAAGAAGGAGTGGACCTCCTCGGACACCAATTGCGGCAATCGCTCGAACGACTCGGCGATAGCGAAGTTCGACGACGGACACTCGTACAAGTTCGCGGCCGATGACGGGTCCTACAACACTGGCTGGGAGGTCTACGGCACGCTCGGCTGGGACAACATCAAGGACGGTGCCAGCCTGACGAAGCAAGGGGCTCGCACGGGAGTCAACTACGGTTCGACGGGCTGCGTCGACAGCAACTACAACGTGTTCGAGATTGACGCGACAAGCGGCGGCGGTGACTCCGGTGGGCCAATATTCACCGAAACGTACTATGAGAGCGGAACGAGCTTCAAGTCCGTCGCCGGCATCGTGTCGTACGGCGGCTCGGGCGTCGCGTCTACCATGGTACCGGATAGCTTCGTTCGGAAGCACTGTCGAACGGTAGCTTCCTTCTTTCTCTCGCTTCGAGGTCACCCCGACAGGTTCCGCTTCTTCTCGCGCGCCTTCGACGTCATCTCGTCGTCGCCCTCCACGTCGGCCAGCTCCTCGACGGCTTCGAGGGTCCGGACCGAGTCGTCGAGGAACGAGAGCACGTCGCCGGGGTAGGCGTACACCATGTAGTCGTCGGTCATCACGTCCACGATGGCCTCCGGGCCGAGCCCCTGCTCGCGCAGGCGGAGGAGGTACTCCATGTACTTCTCCTCGGGGCACCCGCAGTAGGGGTTGCTCTGGCAGTCGCAGTCGAGGAAGTCCTCGGCGAAGTCGAGGACGCGCTCCTGGGTGGTGTCGTCCAGTTGCGCGAGGTTGTCACCTTGGAAGAGCATGTCGAGCGTCGCACCCTTGAAGGCTCCCTTGGGGATGTTGGTCTCCAACTGGGAGCCGATCTGGCGGTGGTTCTTGACGTAGATCTTGTCCGTGATGGCCACGCTTGTTCGTGGATTGGTGCGTGTCGCTCAAAAGGGTGTCGTCAGTCCGGGTCGCGGTGCGGCGTCGATCATCGTCGCTTCCATCTCGCCGAGCCAACGCTGAAGAATCGAAACGCGGCTTAACAAAACGAGCAGGTTGGTAAAGGAACGAAAAATGTGTTCAAGCAGTGGGTGTGACGGTAGAAGGGACCCCCTGTACCGTCACCGGAGGGCTGCACCCCGCTGTTTCGACCGAAACGTGTGACAGGTCCGCGGTATCGCACGGAGTCGTAACGTATTTTAATCGCAGACGACTACGGACAGATGCGTGTCCGGGTTGGGGTAGTGGACCATCCTTCAGCCTTGTGGAGGCTGAGACGCGGGTTCGATTCTCGCACCTGGACCTTTTGACGACGGACGAAGGTGAGGAGTCGAAGATCCGTTCGTAAGAGGATCGAAGTACGGAAGAGGCAGTCTCGCCGTAGGCGAGGAAGCGTCTTCAGGTGGTTCGATTCTCGCACCTGGACCTCCAAACTCTCACACCTTTGAGCGCGTGCGCTCCGAGAGCGCACCGCGAAACGCTTCCTGATCTTCGTTCGGTGAGCCGCGTTTCCGGCGGGTCGGTCCGGGACATCCGGTTGGAACCCCGTTTCAGCCCCCGTCTGACTCCGACCAAACACCCCCTGTCGCCCGGAAGACGGCCCATAACAAAGTCCGAATTGGGCATAGACGCAACTGCGCCCGACGGCTCGGGCGCAAGCGTGCAGCAGTCTCCCGGTAGGCATCTCGGCGACGCCGGAGGCTCTGGCGGCGGGCTGGCCTCTCGCCACTGTGTCACCAACCCTCCCACGAAAGTTCTCGTTCCGGGATGTCCACCATCGACCCCGCGCTGCCCACTGCCCTCCTCGTTTCGATTTTTCGGGAGCTTGCACCGAATTCGGCCGCGCAGAATCGCGGGCGGCGACGCTCGTTTCACCGGCTCCATTCCAACCTGCTCACAGACGCTCACTCGCTCGCTTCCGAGCCTTCGCCCTGCAGGCGCTTTCGCACCTCCGGCAACGCCTCGCGCTCGGCGATGACGGCGAGCTGGTCGCCGCCCTCGACGGTCGCGTCCGGGAGCGGGATGGTCATGCGCTCGCGGCCGTGGCCGTGGGCGTAGACGCGAGCGTCCTCGGGCAACTCGATTGCGTGGACCGGCTGGCCGACGACCGGCGAGTCGTCGGGGACGACCAGGGTGGTCAACTGCAGGGCGGCAGTGAGGTCGGCGATGACGTTGAAGTCGCCGCCGAGCAGGGCGGTCTTCGCGCCCGCCGCGCCGAGGCGTTCGGGGTAGACGACCTCGTCCACGTCGTCGGCGTACGTGTGGTAGATGTCCTCGCGGTAGTCCTCGTCGATGCGCAGGACCGCCCGACAGCCGTGGTGCTTGCCGATCATGCACGCCGCGAAGTTGACGTTCAGGTCGCCGGTCAACCCTCCGATGGCGTCCGCGGATTCGAGGTCGGCCTGTTCGAGGATGTCCTCGCTCGCGCCGTCACCCTCGATGACCATGAACCCCTCGTCCTGCGCGCGCTGGGCTTTCTCGGAGTCGTTCTCCACGAGCGTCACGTCGTGGCCCTCCTCGTGGAGGATGCGGGCGGTGCGGAGACCGACTCGACCGGCACCCACGATAACGAATCGCATGCCACCCAGTACTCCGAGCGAGGACAAAAGGTTGGCGTCGGTACTGATTAGTTGCGTTCAGGTCGGCTACGCTACTTGTAACGGGTGTGACGTACTCACGCCGACACGTGCCCGTCGAGGAGTTCCGAAACCGTCTCGCGCACCTCGTCGGCTCCGGAGAGCGGCTTGGTGACGTAGGCGTCACAATCGAGTTCCGACGACCTCTCGGCGCCCGAGACGACGGCGACGCGACACTCGTAGCCGCACTCGCGGATTTCTTGGAGGAGTTCGTCGCCCGACCCGTCGGGCAGGCGACGGTCGAGCAGGACCACGTCCACGTCGGGGTCG
>PXSM01000121.1:0-4136 GCA_003023465.1 Halobacteriales archaeon SW_6_65_15
CGACGAGATCGCCGTCCGCCGGGAGTTCACCCGCTCGCGGCGCGTCTCCGAGCGCGTGACCATCCCCGAGGAAGTCGTCGAGGACGAGATCTCAGCGACCTACCGCAACGGCGTCTCTGCGAGCGAGGCGAGCCGAGGCTCACCGGACCGAAGGTCCGGGGGCGTCCTCGAAGTCCACCTGCCCCTCGTGGAGAGCGAAGCGGACGAGGGCGGCCGGAAGATCGACGTCGCGGACTGACCGATTTTCCGACGGCAGTACTTTTACACAGGATGGGTTTGTACCCCGACTCGGGGTACAGGTGGAACTCTCCACCTTCGGTGCGTGTTCGGTAGCCGCGGGTGCGTTCTAGAATTGTACGACTTTGCTAGAACTCACTAGAGAATTTCTTTAGATACGCAGAGATATGTCGATCCTGTTCGTGCGTTCGGCTGAAACGCCCACGGCCGCCGCGAGAGCTGGTCTTGCGGCGGTTCTATCACGAACGTTTCGACGGGAGAACTAAATGCGACTGGCACGTTTCGTGTGCTAATGGTCAACTTCCCACCCGACCACTGTCCGTGCTGCGGCGCGGAACTCGCCGCGGTAGACGGCCCGACCGTCCATCGGTGCGAGTCGTGCGAGGACTACGTGTTCCACAACCCCGTCCCCGGCGGGAGCGTCGCCGTCGTGGACGGCGACAGCCTGCTCCTCGTCGAGGACTTCCGGTACGAGAAGCGGTGGAAGCTCCCCAGCGGAGCCATCGAGGTCGGCGAGTCCCCGCGCGAGGGGGCCATCCGAGAACTCGAAGAGGAGACCAACGTCTCCGTCGAACCGGCCAACCTCCGCTACTTCCACGACTCGGCGGTGGAACCGGTCGAGGGCAAGCACCTGACGAACGTCTCGTTCGCCGCGCCGCGGGCGGTCACCACCGGGGCCGTCGAGGCCGGGTCGGACGCGACCGACGCCCGGTTCTGGACCCCCGACGAGTTCACGGCCTCCGAGCACTCGTTCACGCCCGTCCACGTGGACCGGTTCGGAAGCGACAGCCTGGACTGGCTCCTCGACGAAGCGCAAGCAGCGCTGGAGGTGCAGGAGGACCCCCCGACCGACTTATGACGGACTCGTGGCCGGACGTTCGCGAGGAGGTCGCGCGGCGAACGGACCGTATCGTCTCCGACCTGCAGAACGAGTGGGAGACCACGAGGACCGTCGAACCCTTCGACTACGGACCGGTGTCCCACGCCCCGGACGAACCGCCGGCGACGGTCGCGGAGCAGTTGGACCACATCGCGGGAATCGCGTCGGTGGTCCTGTTCTACGCGCCGGCCCACGAGGAGACGGTGCTGGTGTACAACCCCTCCGGATTCTGGGGAGGCGGCCCGCGCGGAGGCTCGCGAGGAGACCGGCCTCGAAGTCGAACTCACCGACCTCCTGTACGCAGGCCGATTCGAGTATCAGTACGCCAGCGGCGAGAGCGTTCCCCTCCCGGTAGCACAGTTCGTCGGCCACCGGGTCGGCGGCTCGCTCGGCGTCGAGCGCGAGGGCACCGACCACCCGGGCGTGACCCGCGCGACCGGCCTGTTCGACGACGAGGTGTTCCCCGAGGAGTGCCGGGACGGCGAGGAGATCCGGCGGCTGCTCGCGGACGACTCGGATTGAGGCCCGCGACCCGACCCACCGCGACGCCCCGAGCAAGTACCCTTTTCCCGCCGGACTCCGACGATGCCACCATGACCGAAATCGCCGTGGTCGGCGCGGGCGTCGCCGGACTCGGGGCGGCCTACGCCCTCCGAGACGCCGAGGCGGAGGTCACCGTCTTCGAGCGCCGCGACTCCGTGGGCGGCCGGGCGGCGACTCGCCGCCACAAGGGGTGCGTCTACGACGTGGGTGCGAACTACCTGAAAGACGAAGACTCACGCGTCGCAGACCTCATTTCTGAAGAACTCGACGAGGGGCTGGTCGAGGCCGACGGGCCGGTCTGGACGTTCGACGGGGACGGCGAAATCTCGGAGGGGAGAGACGACGACGCCCGCAAGTGGACCTACCGCGAGGGGCTGGCCGCGCTGGGCGACCGACTCGCGGAAGCCAGCGCGGCCACCGTCCGGACCGGGAGCGAGGTCGTGGGAATCACTCGTGACGCTGAGGCCGACGAGTGGCAACTGACGGTTCGGGGCGGCGAGACGACCGCCGACGCCGTGATTCTCACCCCGCCCGCGCCAGTGACGCCGCGGCCGCGGTGCCGTACCGGACCCTCCTCTCGGTCGCGCTCCACTACCCCTACCGGGCGGACCCGCCGTACTACGCCCTCGTGAACGACGACGAGGAACACGACCTCGGCTGGGTCGCTCGCGAGGAGTGCAAGCCCGGCCACGTCCCCGACGGCGAGAGCCTGCTGGTCGTCCAACCCTCGCCCGCGTGGTCCCGCGAGCACTACGACGACCCCGACGACGAGATCGCCGTGGCGGCCGCCGACCGCACGGCCGAACTGCTGGGCGACCCCGACCGCTACCAGTTCGACTGGGCCGACGTGGCGCGGTGGCGCGACGCCCTGCCCGACGCGGGGGCCGACCGCGAGGTTCTCGCCCGCGGGGCCGACCGGGACCTGTTCTTCGCGGGCGACTGGGTGGTCGGCGAGGGCCGGGTCCACGCGGCGCTCCGGAACGGGCTGGAGACCGGCGAGCGAGTCCGCGACGCCCTCTGACGCTACAGCTCTTCGCCCGGCGGCGGACGCTCTCCCAGCGTCACCTCGACCTGCATCCGTTCGCCGTCGCGCAGGATGGTCAGGGTCACCGTCTCGCCGGGGTTGGTCTCGGTGAGATAGCTGGAAAGCTCCTCGCCGGCGTTGATCTCCTGCCCGTCGATGGCGAGGATGACGTCGCCGCCGACCGGGACCTCGAACCCGTTCACCTGCTCCGTCCCTTCCCCGCCCTGTAGGACGCCGTCGGCTGGCGACCCCGAGACGACGCTCCGGACTAGTACGCCCCGCGTGACGTTGAGGTCGTTCGCTTCCGCGATGGCCGGTGACACGTCGAGCCAGCCGATGCCGAGGAACGAGTGGGCGTACGACCCGTTCGCGATCAGCGACGGGACCACGCGCTCGACCCGGCTCGCCGGCACCGCGAACCCGGTGTTCTCGCTCCCCGCTGCCGTGGCGGTGTTGACCCCGAGGACGCGGCCCCGACAGTCCACGAGCGGGCCGCCGCTGTTACCGGGGTTGATGGCGGCCGTGGTCTGGATGACGTTCGGAATCGAGAACTGCGGACCCTGCTGGCCCTGCGGGCCCTGCTGTCCGCCGGCGGGAAGGGACCGGTTCGTCCCGCTGACGATGCCGTTCGTGATCGTCGCCTCGAAACCGAGCGGACTCCCCAGCGCGGCGACCGGCTGTCCGGGGTCGGGGTCCCTCGGGCGGAGGTCGAGGGGCGCGGCGTAGTCGGGCGTGCCGTTCACTCGGAGCACCGCGAGGTCGCTGTAGGCGTCCGTGCCGACGACCTCGGCCGTCCGCCATTCGCCCCGGTTGAACTGCACCTCGACCTGATTGGCGTTCGCGACGACGTGCTGGTTCGTGACGACGTAGTTCTCGTCGTAGACGAATCCCGACCCGAGGCCCTGACCCTGGTCGGCCAGCACCCGTATCGTGACCACCGACCGTATCGTCTCGTTGTACAGCGACTCGTAGTTGCACGTTCGCTGTATCGCCACGTCCGAAGCACTCGCCTCGCCCGCGGCGTCCGCGGTCCCGGTTCGCTCCGCAACGTCGGTTGTCCCGATTCTCTCCACGACGTCCATCGTCCCGGTTCTCTCTGTGGTTGCCACCACTTCACCAGTTCCCCCTGTTGCGACTGCACCCGCTGGCCCCATTCCGAGGAGTGCGAGCAGCAGTACGCCGATTGTCAAACGCGTTCCCCCACGCATCGGAAACGGAGACGGGACGGACGACAAAGAAACTCCGGGCCGCGCTCGTCGGCGCGAACGGAACCCGGTGAGAGCCGACGGCGAGACGCTCACCGCCCGATAGCCGGACTTTTTATGCCGGCTCTCCAATCGACGGCCATGACCGGAACGAACGTGCTCGAATCGCTCCCCGACCGGGCGATGAAGCGGTCGGAGATCGAGGACATCGGTGACGGGGACGCCGTCGAGTGGGTCGAACCGCTCC
>PXSM01000121.1:4361-12986 GCA_003023465.1 Halobacteriales archaeon SW_6_65_15
CTCCGGGCGCTCGCCGAGGGTCACTTCGACCGTCTGGTTCTTCCCGTCGCGCAACACCGTGACGTTCAGCGCGTCGCTGGGGTCGGTCTCCAGCAGGAGATACGTCAGCAGGTCCTCCCTGTCCTCGATTCGCGTCTCGTTTATGGCGAGGACGACGTCGCCCGGGAAGGTGACGAAATTCTTCGGGTTGTACGAACACGACGCGCTCGAACAGAAGTCCCTCACGTGGCTTTCAAAGCGCGAAACGGCCCGCTACGTTGACTTCGATGGAAGTGATCTTTCGATTCCGGAGGAGAACTTCGACGAGTCGGACGCCGAAGAAATACTCGAAGACGCAGAAGCGACCATCGAGTCCGTAACCGAACAAATCGAAGAGTAACTCCATTTTTTAGTTCCCAAACAGACTGGCGTGAACCGGTGCGAGTTCGCGGTGGTCGGCGTCGCTGACCGCCCGCCCTTTCACGCCCGCGGCGAGGAAGTCCCGGATGGGCGGCCCGACCTGCTCGGGTTCCACGAGGAAAGCGTCGTGGCCGTGGTCGCTCTCGACGACGTGGTGGGCAACGTCCGCGTCGGCCGCCGCGAAGGCTTCGGCGAGGCGTTCGCCTTGCTCGACCGTGAAGTGCCAGTCGCCGGTGAAACTGAGCACGAGGGCTTCGCCCGAGAACCCCGCGAGGGCGTCGGCGTTCGAGTCGTAGCCCGCCGAGAGGTCGTAGTCGTCCATCGCCCGCGTGAGGTAGAGGTAGCTGTTGGCGTCGAACCGCTCGACGAACGTCTCGGCCTGATAGTCGAGGTAGGACTCGACCTCCCGGTAGGGGAAAAAGTCGCTCGCGGGGTCGTCGGGCGCGAACGCGTCGGCGAGCGCCTCGCGCCCGGCCGACCGACGACCGAACTTCCGGCCCATCGAGTCCTTCGAGAGGTAGCAGACGTGGCCGAGCTGTCGGGCGATTGCGAGGCCTTCGTGCGGTTCCGGCAGGTCGTCCCCGTAGTACTCGCCGCCGTTCCAGTGCTCGTCGCTGGTGATGGCCCGGCGCGCGATGGCGTCGATGGCGAGGAGCTGGGGGTCGAGTCGCGCCGCGGTGGCGACCGGAATCACCCGCTCGACGCGCTCCGGATAGCGCTTGGCCCACTCCAGAACGTTCATCCCGCCGACGCTCCCGCCGACGACCCCCGCAAGCGGGCCGACGCCGAGGCGGTCGAGCAGTCGGGCCTGCGCCCGAGTCCAGTCGCCGACCGTCACGGGTGGAAAGTCGGTACCGTACGGCTCGTCGGTCTCCGGGTCGATGCTCGCAGGACCCGTGGTCCCGTAGCACGACCCCGGCACGTTCGCGCAGACGACGAAGTACTCGCGGGTGTCGATAGCCTTGCCCGGGCCGACCACGTCGCTCCACCACGCCGCGGCCTGTCCGTCGGTGCCGGTCCCTTCCTCGTCCGCAGTACGATTCGTTCCCGTGACGTGCTGACTCCCGGTCAGGGCGTGACAGGCCAGCACCGCGTTGTTTCCATCGTACTCGCCGTAGGTCTCGTAGGCGACTTCGAGGGGGAGCGACCGGCCGCACTCGAACTCGAACTCCCCGAGGTCGGCGGTGTCGCAGGTCCGGTTCGCGTCGTCGTTGCTGGTCCGGGTCATGTCGTCGATTCCGTTATCGCTCGCTCGACGTCGGCCAGCAGGTCAGCCGGGTCCTCGATGCCGACCGACAGCCGGATCAGGTCGGGCGAGACGCCCGCGGCGCGCTGTTCCTCCTCGGTGAGCTGTGCGTGGGTCGTACTCGCGGGGTGGATGACGAGGGTCTTGGCGTCGCCGACGTTGGCGAGGAAGCTGGCGAGTTCGACGGTCTCGCAGAACTCCCTGCCTGCTTCGAACCCGCCTTCCAGTCCGAAGGCGATCATGCCGCCGTACCCCCCGGAGAGGTACCGACTTGCGTTCTCGTGGGTCCGGTGGCTCTCCAGCCCCGGATACGCGACCCACGCCACGTCGTCGTGGTCCGCGAGGAATTCGGCGAGTATCGCGGCGTTCTCGCAGTGGCGGTCCATCCGGAGGGGAAGCGTCTCGACGCCCTGCATGGTCTGCCACGCGTCGAAGGGCGACTGCTGGTTGCCGAGGGTCCGGAGGGCGCGATACAGGGCCGCCGCGGCCAGCGGGGCGTCCGGGAAGTCCCGCGAGAAGCCAGTGTCGGGGTAGGCGGGGTTCTCGCCCGCGAGTTCGGGGTAGCTGTCGGCGTGGGCCTCCCAGTCGAAGCGTCCGCCGTCCACGAGGACGCCGCCGACCGTGGTGCCGCTCCCGTGGAGCCACTTCGTCGTGGACTCCCACACCGCGTCCGCGCCGTGTTCGAGCGGGCGACAGAGCGCGGGCGTGGCGAAGGTGTTGTCCACCACGAGAGGAGCGCCGGCTTCGTGGGCGATGTCGGCCACGCGCTCGAAGTCGGGCGTGACCAGCGAGGGGTTCCCCACGGTCTCGACGTGGACGAAGGCGGTGTCCGAATCGACGGCTTCCTCGTAGGCCTCGTAGTCTAACGTGGCCACGAATCGGGGTTCGACCCCGCGCTTGTCCGCGGTGTACGACAGGGACCAGCGAGTCGAAGGCGGCCATCCCGCTGGCCGTGGCGACCGCGCCGGTCCCGCCTTCGAGGTCGGCGAGGCGCTCTTCGAGCCCCCGGACCGTCGGGTTCGAGATGCGCGAGTAGACGTCGCCCTCGGCGTCGAGAGCGTAGAGGGACGCGGCGTGGTCGGCGTCCTCGAACTCGTAGGAGGTCGTCTGGTAGATGGGCGGCGCTCGCGCTCCCGTCGCGGGGTCGGCCCCCGGTCCGGCGTGGAGGCTTCGAGTGGACAGGTGGGGTCCGTCCGCATCCTCACCGCCCTCCGGCTGCTCGCTCGACGCGTTCGACGAGCGACGCTCGTCGGCATTCATGTACCACAAGCATATTTCTACATGGATTTATAACTGCCAGTTACGGCAAGACTCGCTACCCGAGTTCATTTGGTTCCGTACATATAATTTTAGGAATTAAGTTCCAGAATATTGGGCGTTTCTCGAAACGAGGTGACCCGAGTTCTTTTGGCCGACGTTCCCGTACTCCCGGCGTGAAACGACGGCGGCTCCTCGCTCGTGTGGCCGCGGGTGCGAGTGGGGTCGCGGCCAGTCTCGCGCACCCTGCGTCCGGTCTCACGCACTCCCAAGCTGGTCTCACGCGAACGGCCCGCAGACGCGCCGACGCGTCCGCGAGCGAACGCGACTCGGGAGCAACGCACGATTCGCAGGCGAACACCTATCAGAATCCCGTCTACGACCAGATATTCCCCGACCCGGACGTGCTCCGCGTCGGCGGCACCTACTACGCATACGGTACCTACCACCCGTGGACGGAAGGAGAGGGACCCGACCGCGAGTTGATTCCCGTCCTGCGCTCCCCCGACCTCGTCCACTGGGAGTCGGTCGGCCCGGCGTTCCGCGAGGTCCCCGACTGGTCGCGGTACCGTGGACTGTGGGCACCCGGCGTCGGCCAGCTAGACGACCGATTCCTTCTCTACTACTCGGACTCCGAGTTCGGCTCCGACGACCCGGGTATCGGCGTCGCCACTGCGAGCGACCCAGAAGGCCCCTTCGAGCCGCGGGGCGGCCTCTTCAGGAGCGACGAAATCGGCGTCCCGAACTCCATCGACCCGGCCCTGTTCGTCCGCGATGGCACGCCCTACCTGTTCTGGGGGAGCCACCGGGGCATCTACGGCATCCGCCTCGCCGAGGACGGCCTCTCGACTGCAGTCTCCCCGA
Source organism: Halobacteriales archaeon SW_6_65_15 (assembly GCA_003023465.1). Taxonomy (GTDB): domain Archaea; phylum Halobacteriota; class Halobacteria; order Halobacteriales; family Haladaptataceae; genus Halorussus. The sequence goes on from PXSM01000121.1 coordinate 8,128, forward strand.
GCGAGAAGTTCCAGATCGCGGGCCGCGGCGTCGAAGCCGCCTACGTGGTCGAGCGCGGGAATTACTTCTACTTTTTCGGCTCCCGCGGGACGTGCTGTGAGGGCGCGACCAGCACCTACCGGGTCGTCGTCGGTCGAGCCGAGGAGTTCCGAGGGCCGTACCGGAATCGAGACGGCGAACCACTCACGGCCGAGGGAGCGACCGGGACGACCGTCCTCGAAGGCGACGACCGGTTCCTCGCGCCCGGCCACTGCGCCGTGACCCGCGACGACTCCGGCGAGTGGTGGCTGGTCTACCACGCCTACGAGGCAGGGAACCCGTGGGTCGGCGACACGCCCCGGCGCGTCCTCATGCTCGACCGGATCGAGTGGGAGAACGGCTGGCCCGCGGTCGGCGACGGGACGCCGAGCGAGCAGGGTCGAGGCCCCGCCGTCGGCGGAGCGACGTGATCGAACTTCCGACTGAGAACGCTCGCTGGCGAGACCTAGAACGTCGCGGCCAGCGCGAGGAGGAAGACGACGACCAGTCCGCCGACGAGCAAGAACGCGGCGAGGAAGCCGATGCCGAGGATACTTGCTCCGAACAGGCGGAACAGTTCGACGACGAGCAGGGCGGCCAGCAGGAGGGTAATCCGGTCGAGTTTGGTAGCGAGGGCGTTCGCGTCGTCCATGGTTCGACGTGCCGGTAACGAAAAGAAAAGCTATCGAAGTATCACACGCTCTCACCGAGCAGCAGGCCGAACACCGACCGGCCCCAGAGGAGCGCGAAGCCGACGACGGCGAGGGCCAACAGTGCGAATCCGAATCCCGAGAGGTCCACGTCGAGGAACTCCAGCAGTTCGACGGCGAACAGACCGGCTAGCAGGAGGGCGATGCGGTCGAGGCGGGTGAGCAGTTCGGGGTCGGCCATGCGAGTCGCTCGCCGAGCCTCCCTCGTCAATCTGTGGATTCGTTCGCACACCACCGAAATACATAGCGCTGGAGCGCGGCGACAAGGTAGCCGTCGTCGCGCCGGGGTCCAATCGGGCGACCGACTTCCCCCACGTCTACGAACTCGGGCTGGAGCGCCTCCGGGAGGTGTTCAACCTCGAACCCGTCGAGTTCCCGACCGCGACGACGGACGCCGAGTACCTCTACGACCACCCCGAGGAGCGCGCGCAGGACGTGATGGACGCCTTCGCGGACCCCGAGATCCGGGGCGTCGTCACGACCATCGGGGGCTTCGATCAGATCCGCATCCTGAAGCACCTCGACCCCGAGGTCCTGCGCGAGAACCCGACCCGGTTCTACGGCATCAGCGACAACACCAACCTCGCGTGCTACCTCTGGAACCTCGGCGTCGTCTCCTTCTACGGCGGGACGGTCATGACCGACCTCGCCATGCAGGGGTCGATGCACGACTACACCGTCGAGCACCTCGAAACGGCGTTCTTCGCCGACGACCTCGACACCTTCGGCGAGATCCAACCCGCCGAGGAGTTCACCGACGAGGACCTCGACTGGGCGGACCCCGACAATCTGGACCGTCACCGCGAGACGGAACCCAATCCGGGCTGGACGTGGCGGGGCGGCGACAGCGCGGTCTCGGGCCGGACGTGGGGCGGCTGTCTCGCCACTATCGACATGCAACTTCGGACAGACCGGTATCTTCCGGTTCCAGAGGACCTCGACGGGCGAATCCTCCTGCTGGAGACCTCCGAGGAGCTACCGTCCGCGCTGGAGGTCAGGGAAACCCTCATCGGCATGGGCGAGCGCGGCCTCCTCGAACGCTTCGCGGGGGTCTTGGTCGGCCGGGCCAAGGCGCGCAACCCCTTCGAGGACCCCGGCCCAGAGGCTCGCGCCGAGTACCGCGAGCGACAGCGCGAGACCGTCGCGGACGTCCTCACTGAGTACAATCCCGACGCACCGGTCGTCTTCGACGTGGACTTCGGCCACACCGCGCCCGTCGTTCCGGTTCCGGTCGGCGGCACCGCGGAGATCGACCCTGCGACCGAGACCATCGCGTTCGGGCCCTGACGGACGAAACGGCCGACGAAAACGACCTCACGACACGGCGAAACGACCGACCTATAAGACGGAGCGGTCCCGAACCTCCACCGTGACCTCCGTTCGACGCGACAGACTACTGCTCGCGGTCGTCGTCTTCGCCGTCCTGCTGGCCCAGGTCCTGCTGTACCCCGGCGTCCCGGACCTCGTGGACGCGGTCGGCGCGACGACGGCGCTGGACGCGAGCATGTGGTTCCTCGCGGCCGAGTTCGCGGCGTTCGTCGCCTTCGCCGGGGTCTGGGGCGGCCTGAGCGACGGCCTCGGTCGCCGGGTGCCCCTCATTGCGGCTGGTGCGCTCGGCGGTGCCGTCGGCTACGTCGCGCTCGCGGTCTTGCCCGCGGCGCTCTCGCTGTCGTTCGGCGAAGTGCTCGCCGTCCGGGCGTTCCAAGGGGCGACCACCATCGGGGCGTTCTCGCTGGCGATGACGATGCTGATGGACCTCGAAGGCGGCCACGGCCGGAACATGGGTGCGGCGGGCATCGCCATCGGCCTCGGGACGGCCATCGGCGCACCGCTCGGCGGCCAACTCTACGGTCTCGGGCCGTTCTTCCCCCTCTACGCCGCGGCCGGATTGCTTCTGTGCGCCGGACTCCTCGCGTCGCTGGTCGCCGACCGCGCGCCGACGAGTCGGGGCCGAATCGTCCGCGCGGTCGCCACCCTGTCCGAACGCCCAGTGCTGGGCGTTCCGTACGTCTTCGGGTTCATCGACCGGTTCACCGCCGGGTTCTTCGCGCTGGTCGGCACCGTCTACTTCCGGGAGGCATTCGGCCTCGACGCCGCGGCGACCGGCGTGATGTTGGGCCTCTTCTTCGCGCCGTTCGCCCTGCTCCAGTACCCCTTCGGCGTGCTCTCCGATAGAATCGGTCGCACGGTCCCCATCGTCGCCGGGTCGGCGCTCTACGGTCTCGCAGTTCTGGGAGTCGGCCTCTCGCCCATCGTCGAGGTCGCGGGCGCGGCGATGGTCGTCGTGGGCGTCATCGGCGCGCTGATGGCTCCCGCGACGATGGCGCTGGTGACCGACCTCTCGCCCGACGACGGCCGCGGCACCGCGATGGCTGGGTTCAACGTCTTCGGGAGTCTGGGCTTTCTCGCCGGGATTCTGATCGGGGGCACGGTCGCCGACGAGGTTGGGTTCCTCGCGGCGTTCGTGGTCGCGGGGGCCTTGGAGACCGGCATCGCCCTGCTCTCGATTCCGGCGTTCCTCCGGGTCGTCCCCGCGGGCGAGCGGTCGGGACACTTGAATCGTCGAGTTCTGCCCTCACAAACACGTATATGTTTAAAAATATATAGGTGCTGTCTAAACATTCGCTTCTAATGCTATTCGCCCGAAGAATCGTCCGGTCTCACATCAGCCTGTTCCGTCGCTTGTAGAGTTCGAGGACCGGAATCGTCTCAATTGGAAGCGACGACGCGAGCGTTGATGGGCTGTCCAGTGAGTTCCGCCGCTGTTTGAGGCCTAAGTACAACCTGATGAGCGAAACGACGATGAGAGTCGAGGCTAAGAATGCCCCGTATCGAATGCTGAACCCGGTAAGTCTCTTTGAAAGTTCGTCTACGCCCATCGTCAGAGCGACGGCAGCGATGAACCCCCATGTTATTGCGGTATTGGAACCGAAGCTGACGATGTGGCTGGCAACCACGACTGAGCCGCCTGCAACGACGGCGATGGCGATCATTCGAAGGACTTCGCTTGCGAGATAAATCGTCAGTAGGACTTTTCGAAGAGTTGGATGTTCCATCCACTCCTTTACCGTCGTATCTGACCCTTCTGTATTTTCTTCCGCATCGCTGTCGATACCCATCTCAGGCCAATGGACAGTATGTTTAGTCATCGTTTATTTCCTGAGCCTCTGTTTCGAATCGGATACTCGGTTGTCCTTTCCAATATAGCTGGATCAGGTTCCGTATGATGTCTAGTACGACGAAACTTTTTATAAGCTTTGTCACCGAAACCCCTTCGCCGCTCGTAGCGTGAATCGCTAACGGTTGGAGCGTCACCGTAGGAACGTTAGTCACGACCGCTTCAAGAGCTACGACCGTTGCGAAGAAGAGGGCAGGAACGACATTTATCGAGACGAATGTGGAAACGATGTAGATGACCTTCAACCACTCTCGGAAAATGCCGAGTTTCAACTCCTGAATTTCTTCGTGCGTCTCCGTCACCTCTTCCGCTGTACTCGGCTCTGAACCCATTCGCTAGCCCACATCCTACTAACTTACAAAAAGTGTTGCGAAATGTTGTCAAGCTCACTTCTTCAAGCCCGTCGCTGATTACGGTTCTGTTTATATGGGTGTAATTATGACAAGTCCCGATTGAGGATATCTCTCGAAATCTACCGTAGCACTTCGCGCGCGACCTCGATGCCAGCCTCCGCGTCCACGTCCGCACCGGTCTCCTCGAAGGTTTCGCCAATCGTCCGAATCCCACGCAGAATCTGCTCGCTTGAGAGGTTCCCCATGTTGCTCACGCGGAAGATCTCGCCGCCGAGGTGGGCCTGCCCGCCGGAGATGGAGACGCCCCGCGCCTCGACCGCGTCGAAGAACGCGTCGGGGTCCTCGCGGGTGTGGGCCGGGAGCGCGACCGCGGTCAGGGTGTTCGAGTACTCGGTCGCGTCGTTGCGCTCCCCGAAGAGGTCGAGCCCCATCGCCTCGAATCCCTCGCGGAAGGCCCTGGACTGGCGGCGGTGGCGCTCGATGCGTTCGGGCATCACCTCCTCGACGATTTGCTCGGCGGCGACGGCCAGCGCCCGGAAGAGGGGCACCGCGCTCGTGAACGGGGTCTGGTCGATCTCGGCCTTCCGGAGGTGCCAGTCG
>PXSM01000122.1:0-7512 GCA_003023465.1 Halobacteriales archaeon SW_6_65_15
GCGCTCGAACTGTCCCCGCCGTGGGCCGTCTCGCGCTCGCGGACTCGGACCGCGTGGACGCTCTCGGTCGCGTCGTCCACGAGGAGCACCTCGCCGGGTGCGGCCGGGAGTCGCTCCTCGAACGACGAGGCGAGGTAGGTCGGCCGTGCCTCGGCGAGAGCGTCGAGGTCGGCGCGGGAGGTGAGACGGTGGGCCAGCAGGAGGTCGGCCTGCGAGATCGCCACCGGTGGAAGCGCACTCGGGCGCTGGGTCGCCGCGACGAGGCTCACGCCGGGTTGGCGACCGCGAGTCAGGAGGGTTCGCAGGGCGGGAGACGCGACGCCCGAGAAGAAGGCGTGGGCCTCGTCGAGCAGGAGCCACGGGAGCGGGTCGGGGCGCGCCTCGGAGGAATTGGAACCACTGCGAACGCAGTGGTCGTAGAGCCCACTGGCGACCGCGCGAACGACCGCGTTGGCCGGTTCGGCGTCGAGTCCCGAGAGGTCGAGCACGGTCCCGGCGCTCGTCCCGGCGTCTACCTGCGAGACCAGCAACTCCTCGGCGGTCAGTCCCTCCGGCGAGAAGACGCCCCACGACTGGGCGAGCCCGAGGTGGTTGTCCGCCGCTCGGCGGGTCGCCCGGTCGGCCTTGGTGTCGGCGTCGGCGACGAACTCGCGCATCCCGGCCAGCGACGAGCGGGCCGCCGCGGCCTGCCAGACCAGCGCGCCCGCGGGGGAGTCGGATGCGAGCCCCAGCAGGTCGCACCACGCCCGCGGTCCGAGCGCGTCGGCGGGAACCCGAGGCCGGGAGGCGACCTCCGTCCCGAGGTCGGCCAGCGACCCGAAGATGCCCATCGGGTCCGCGACGACCGGGGCGACGCCCTCCGCGCGAGCGAGTTCTTCGGCCAGCACGCCGAGCGTGTAGGACTTGCCGTAGCCGCGCTTGCCGACGACGAGGCCGACGTGGGGACCGTCGAGGTCGAGGTGGACTTCTGCGCCGGAGCTTCCGTCTCTGGCTCTGTACGTGCCGAGATGACCTGTCAGGGCGTCTTCGTCGGTCTTGTCGGAGGCGTCATCGTCGCGGCCGAGGACGTGGGGCATGGCCCGGGTTCGTCTCGTTCTCGGATTTAAACTCTCGGGCGAATCGACCACTTCGTCGTTTCGTGAATTGCTACAAACTACGGGACGCGCCGCGAGGGCCTCGTACCCGAGCCGCGAGACGCCACGCGTCTCGGCACGCGAACGGCGTTTTCCTGAGCGGAGCGAAGGAAGGCTCGAAAGACGAGCAACGCGGGGAGGTACGGGGCGCGGTTGCGGCCTGCGGACCTCGGCGGTCATGCGAGCGTAGCGAGGGTGCCCTCGGCAGTCGCAGCCCGCACAGCGAAGCGAGCAGGACCGTCTGCCGGCGGATGAAGGGCGAGCGACAGTGAGTGAACGAAGTGAACGAACCGAGTGAGGGCTTCTTTCTCATCGGTTTCGGCAGTAGCTAGCTTCAATCCGCTTACGAAGCAGATCACGAGAGAAAGAAGCTAGCTATTCCCGAAACCGAGGGGAGACCGCAACAGCACCGCACCTCGAACCTCCCCATCCTCCTGCGGTCCTCGCCCCGGAAGACGGTCCTGCTCGCTTCGCTGCGCGGGCTGCGACTTCCGTGCCTTCGGTCGCTTCGCTCCCGAAGGCTTCGCTGCGGTCCTCGTCCCTCGCGCGCGTTCCTCGCGCACGCGCCGAGTCGATTGATAACTGAAACACGTCTTCTACTGAAAACGCCTTCTGAACGCGGTGGCGGACTAGAGTTTAAGTACGAGAACGGGACGAACCCGGACCATGCCCACGTTGCTCGGCTGCTACGGTCACGTCGCCCGCCCGCGTCCCGACCTGCTCGACCACTTCCGGAACGACGAGCGCGCAATCGAGGGCCTTCCAATCCGCCTCGTCATCGCTCTCGTGGTCGGCGTCGCCAGCCTCGGCGTGATGATGAACATGCTCTCAGGACTCAGCGGCCTGACCGTCACGGAACTCGACGCCCGGCCTTCTCCGGACGTGGTCGGCCCGAACTACGAGACCGTCGAAATCACGGTAGTGGACCCCGACGGCGCACCCGTCGCCGACGCCACCGTGGTCCTCACGAGCGGAACTGCAACCATCGACGGGGTGGCGACGGGAACGACGGGGAGCGACGGAACGGCCACCATCTCCATCGACCCCGAACTGGGCCCGAATCAGCAGGAGGGGACGCTGGAAGTCTCTATCAAACCACCCTAGTGTCCGAGAGGCGATTCGTGACCGAGGAGCCGTCGGGCGTTACGACCCCTGTTCCCGCTCGCGGAAGGCGAGGACGCCCACGAACACGCCGAACAGCGCCAGGAACGCGCCGAGGGCGAGCACCGAGGCTGTCGGGTAGAACGGACGCAGGAGTCCGAGGACGACGGTGCCCACGAGGACGACCACGAGACCGTAGCCGATCCACGAACTCCGGTCGGAGTCTGCGTTCGGACGGGCTCCGGATTCGCCGTGGGCGTCCTCGGTCGTAGCGTGGTTGGTGTCCTCGGACGGAGATTCGGATTCTGCCGACACACGAGTCCCTACCGAGTCCCGGGATAAAAATCGACTCATCGAGAACGAGGGCGTGCAGCGATCTCCGCCGCCGACCTACTGATACCCGTCCCAGTCGATCCAGTCCTGCTCCCACCCGGTCCGTCGCTCGCGCAACCGCTCGGCTCGCTCGCGGTCCTCGCGGACGGTCCGGTTGCGCTCGATGGAGCCGGCTTGCTCGCCCTCGACCAGTAGGGGTGCGAACGCGACGGTGCCGAGTGGGCGGCCCTTCTCGTCGCCCACCTCGCGGCCCTCGTCTCGCGGCGATACCGCTCGACTGTCCGCGGAACTCCGTTCCGCGCTTTCGATGACGGTGAGCGACTGGTCGCTCGTGCCGAGGGGGATGACGAGCCTGCCGTCCGGCGCGAGCTGCTCGACGAGGTTGCGCGGCGGGTCGGCCGCGGCGGCCTCCACGAGGATGCGGTCGAAGGGCGCGTACTCCGGCAGGCCGTCGGCCCCGTCCCGACAGTCAACGAACACGCCCTCGTAGCCCGCCTCGGCGAGGTTGCTCCGGGCGTCGAGCACCACTCGACGGGTGATGTCCACAGCGTGGACGTTGCGCTCGCCGACGATCTCCGCGAGGACCGCGGCGGTGTAGCCGACGCCAGCCCCCACGACGAGCACCGAATCGTCGGGCTCGGGTTCCAGCGCCTCCAACAATCGGGCGACGGTGCTCGGTGCCAGCACGCGGGTTCCCCGGTGCTCGAACGACCGGTCGGCGTAGGCCAGTCGGTCGTCCTCGACGAACTCGTGACGGGGGACCGTCCGCATCGCGGCGCTGAGGCTCTCGCTGGAGACGAACCCCTTGGACGGGTGTTCGAGGCTGTCTACCATGTCGTCGCGCAGCACCGCGAGGTCCATACGCCCACCGTGGTCGTGAAGGAACTTCAATTGCGCGGCCGCCGTCCGGCGATTACCTGATTGTTGATTCCCGGGACATCGCGGACTTCGACCTCCTCGAACCCGGCCTCGTCGAGCCATTCCGTAAACTGCGCCTCGGTGTAGGTGTGACCCTCGCCAGTCAGGGCGAAGACGTGCGCGCCGAACAGTGCGGCCCCCTCCGCACGGTCACGAACGAAGTCGGTGACGACGAGGGTGCCGCCGGGTTCCAGCGCGTCGTAGGCGTTGGCGACGAACGCGGCGGCTCCGTCGGGGCCGAGCGCGTGGACGACCCGCGAGCAGAACACGAGGTCGAACCCGTCCGGAAGGTCGTCGGTAACGTCGCCCGCCACGAGTTCGATGGGTTCGTGTTCGAGGAACTGCCGGTCGATCTCGATCACGTCTGGCTGTTCCACGAGCGTCACGTCGAACCCCCGGCGCACGAACTCCTTGGAGAACAGGCCCGGGCCGCCCCCGGCGTCGAGGACGCGCTCGGCTTCCGGGGCCTGATGGACCGCGGCGGTGACGCTGGCCCGGACGAGCGACTCGTCCACGGCCGCCATCCCGCCCACGTAGTGGGTCGTCCAGTCGTCGGGATGCTCCGGCGGTTCGCCGGTCCGCATGGTCTCGGGAAGCTGGAGCCAATGCTCGACGCTGTCGAGTCGCATCGGCCCGCGACCGATGGAGCGCACGTCTGCCGTGGCCATGAATCCGAGCATCTCGTTGGTCGGCTCGTACTCGCCCTCGACCTGCTGGAGGTAGCCCATCTCGGCCATCGCGTCGAGCGTGACGCTGGCGGCGCGTTCGGTGACGTCGGTCCGGGCCGCGACCTCCTCGGGCGTCCCGGCGTCGGTCGTGACCGCCTCCAGCACGCCCGTCTCGCGGGCCGCCCGGAGCAACAGGACCCCCCGGTAGTCCAAGTCCATGACGGAAAGAGCGAACTGAAATACTTAGTTTTCCGGGTTTGACGGGTCGCGGAGAAGTCGGTCAATCCAGCATCGTCGTCAATCTAGCATCGGGACGAAGCGCACGCGACCGCGAGCCTCGCGGTCGAGCGACCCGTCTGCGCGCTTGCGGGCGAAGACCAGTCGTTGGCCGCCGAGACGCCCACCCGATTCGAGCGGGCCGAGGAGGCGGCCGCCCGGTCGGACCTGCTCGACCACCGCGTCCGGGAAGTCCGACGGAGCGGCAGTCAGGTAGGCGGCGTCGTAGGGCGCGAACCCGGGCCAGCCCTCGTGGCCGTCGCCGACCCGGATGGAGATGTCCCCGTAGCCGAGGTCGTCCAGCTGGCCGCGCGCCGACTCGGCCAGCGACTCGTGGTACTCGACGCTGTAGAGGTTCTCCGGACCGACCACCTCGGCCGTGACCGCGGCGTGGTAGCCGCATCCCGTGCCGATTTCGAGGACCGACTCGCCGGGGCTGAGGTCGAGCTGGTCCACCATCGCCGCCACCATGTGGGGTGCGCTGATGGTCTGGTCGCTCCCGATGGGCAGCGGTCGGTCCTCGTAGGCGCGGTCCCTGCGGCCCGGCGGCACGAACTCGTGGCGCGGCACCGCCTCCATCGCCGCGAGGGTCGCGTCGTCGAAGTTCTCGCGGGCTGCGAGTCGGTCCACCATGCGCTCGCGGGCCCGTCGGTAGTCGTGGTCGTCCGTCGAATCGTTTCCCCCGTTCGCCGAATCGTCTGGTCCCCTTCCCCCGAACATGGCTATCAGTTCGATCTGGTGGCTCTCAGTCGTTCGCCCTCACCACGCCGACCACGCCGAGGAGGTCTCGTCGTCGGCGTACAGTCGTTTCACGTCCTTCGCGACCGCGGCGTCGCCCGCCTCGCTGAGGGGGTTGAAGTCGTAGCCGACCGCGTCGTCGCGCAGTGCGATGGACTTCACCTCGAACTCCTCGTCGCCGAACTCCTCGACGGTGCCGATCTCGAACTCGCGGTCGCCGGGCACGTCGATCTTGACGCTCCGGGAGTCGTCGCGGCGGCCGTCCACGGGGTTGATGGTAACGTTCACCCGGACGTTGTCCACCACGCGGGTCCAGAACGTCTCCACGTCCTCGACGGTCGCCTCCTCGGCGCGCTGCTCGTCGCCCAACTGGAGGTCGGTGATGCGCACGACCATGATGGCCTCGGGCGTTTCGAGGACGAACTCCTCGCCGACCGCGACGGTCTCCTTCGGCGGGGCCTCCACGGTGGCGGTGAACGACTCGCCGTCCTGTGAGACCACCACGTCGCGCTCGACCTCCTCCTCTCGCTCGACCTTCGTCTTGTGGACGTGACTGCACTCGGTGCAGCGCACGGTCGCCTGTCCGCTCCCCTCCTTCAGCACCTCGTGGACCGTCTCCACGTCGGGCGAGCAGGAGGGACAGGTTACCGCGACGCGCTCTGCCGTCTCGCTCATATACAGTCGAGTACGCACTGCGCGCGTAAAAACGCGTGGAGTCGCTGGTCGGTCGAATCCGCCGCCGGTCGCTGCTCGGCCGTTCCGGGCTGCTCGGCCGAGCTGGGCTACTCGGTCGATTCGGGCTATTCGACCATTGCGGGCTACTCGTCCGGCCCGGCCTCGTACCGGGCCTCGTAGGCCCGTCCGTCGAAGCGGAACCGGCGAACGTCCGCGTCGTACCCGGTGACTCGCTGGGCCGCGTTCTCGGTCGTCTCCACCACGACCTCCTCGACGCCCGACTCGAAGAACGGGAGGCCGTTCCGGAGCGCGCGGAACCGGCGCTGCATCACCTGCTCGGAAATGAGTCGTTCGTCGGCCGCGTCGGTGCGGGTCAGCCGCAGGGCACCCGAGCGCTGGTCGCGGTCGGGGTCGGGTGCATCCACCGTCACGGTTGCGCCATCTCGCGAGGACTCGGCCCCCGGCATCGGTTCGACCGTGGACGCCTCGCCGACCAACTCGAACGTGGCGGCGTGAGAGTTCTTACCCAGCGACATGCCCACTTCGAAGGCGTACCGACCGCCGCCGAGGAAGCCGACGGTGCTTCCACCTTCGACCCTGACCCCGTCCTCGCCGAAGGCGTACAGGGTCCAGTCCTCGGTGCCGCCGGGTCGAACCGACCCCATCGGCGCGGGCCAGCCCCACGGGGCGACGTGGAACCACTCGCCGTCGTGGAACTTGTACAGCACCCAGTGGTACGGGTTGCCTTTGGCGGGTTCTCTGGCGAAGTTTCGGAAGGTGAAGTCTATCTTCGCGGGGGTGCGAGCACGCTCCGTGCTCGGTTCGAGGTAGACCGGGGTTTCGGGACCGGCGTCGTGGTACCACTTCGTCCCACCGGAGTCGTCGCTTTCGGGGGATAGTGACGGCGGGGAGGCCCCCTCGAACCGCGACGCGTCCTTGGGGCCGGGTGCACCCGTCTCCCACGCGGTGATCGTCAGGTCAGTGTCGTCGTACCCTCGGAACTCGTAGGACCCGGTCGGTCTGCCCGACACCTCGGCGTGGCCGAGGAGGACGTACTCGCCTTCGACGGTCTCGTCGGGTTTCAGCCGGACGGTCCGGGGCGGTTCCGGACCCGGATTGCCGACGAGCCGCCAGTAGCCCTCCGGTCCGCGCCCGAAGTCGGGGTCGTCCTCCACGAGGTCGTGGTTCGCAGTGGGGACGAGGTACCACGTCGATTCGTAGGTGAGGTCCGAGCGGTCGCGGAGCCGGGCGCTGGGAACCTCGTTGAAGGGCGGCGTCTCGTTCAGCCGGAAGGTGTTCTCGTAGTCGTTGGCGTTAGTCAGCGTCGCCCGGACCGTCGCGGGTCGGTCCGCGGTCGCGGTGGCCGCGAACTCGACGGTCACCTCCGCACCGTCGTTCGAGCGGTACTGGAGCGGCGCGAGCGCCAGCGTCCGCGGACCGGTCTGGAGGTCCACGATGCTCGCGCTCGGCGGCCACTCCCTCTCCTCCCCGTCGCCTCCTTCGTCGTCGGTTTCGGTGGTCTCTGTCGTCGTTTCGGTCACCTCGGTCGTGGTCGTCGTCGTATCGCGCTCGGTCGTCTGGGTGGTGTCCCCGCGCTCGGCGAGGAGTCCGGAACACCCCGAAAGGGTCGCCACCCCGAGCGAGGCGAGGAGGGCACGTCGTCGCATACT
>PXSM01000122.1:7533-30504 GCA_003023465.1 Halobacteriales archaeon SW_6_65_15
GCCCTCACTCCACCCCCAAATACTTTCAGAAGGCTAAAACGTCGGCTTCAGTCACGAGCGTCGGATCTCGACCGAACGGTCGAGTTCGCCGTTCGAGAAATATATGTAGCTTCAAAAGAAACCTATACAATTGTATAGCACGTATAAACATGCTCTAGAAGTGTAAACTGCATCCAGAGCGCCGGTCACTCCTCGAACGCGAAGTATCGCTCGAAGTGGTCCGCACAGCCGGGATTGAACGCGACCTCGCATTCGGGACACTCGTGGACGCCCTCCACGAACTCCTCTGGCGTTAGCTCCGCGCCGCAGACCCCACAGAGCACCGCGGACGCCTCACTTTCGACCGACAGACGCTCGGCACGATGGTCGGCCACAGCTTCGTGACACCGGAAGCACGGATAGAACGCCTCACAACAGGCGAATCGCAGGGCCACCACGTCGAGTTCGGTGTCGTAGTGGGCACAGCGCGTCTCCGGGCCGACTTCGACGCCTCGGACGGTTCGTCCTTCGATTTCTCGTTCCATTGCTGTTCTTCCCGTCTCTCGGGTTCAGGGTTGCGGAAGTTCGACTTCTTCCCCGTCTCGCGATTTCATCGCTCGACCGTCGGGAGGTCTACGACCTCCTCGTCAGCGTAGACGGTCGGCTCCCGGAGGATGCCGTCGAAGTGGATGGGAGCCTCGGTGTCGCCGCCGATGCCCGCGTCGTCGCCGATAGCGATGTGGACGGTGCCGCCCGCCTTCTCGTCCAGCAGGACCGAACCGACCAGTTCGGTCACCGCGACGTTGGTGCCGATGCCGAGTTCCGCGAGGTTGTAGGCGGCGTCGCCGACCTCCTCGGCTGCCTCCTCGACCTGCTGGCGGATGTCGTCGTCGGAGATGCGGGTGACCTGCCCGTCCTCCACGTCGAATTCGAGGGTCTGACCCTCCTCCAGCAGGCCGTGGGGCATCATCGTGCCGTCCACGACGTAGGTGCCGTCGGCTGTTTCGGGGCTGACGAACACCTCGCCTGCGGGGAGATTCGAGAAACCGCCCGCCTCGTGGACGATGCCGGTGTCGTCGTGCCACTCGCGGTCGCCCGGCTCGAAGGTGACGTCGGTGCCCTGCGGCGAGGTGACCCGAATCTCGTCGGCTCCCTCGACCTGTTCGAGTACGTCCTCGCAGTGCCGGGCGATGGTCTCGTAGTCGGCCTGCAGGCCCGTCGTGAACACCTCCTCGGTGATGCCCGGGAGAGTCGCGCCGCGAGCTCCAGCCTCGTTTGCCTCGCCCCGGGCGCGGGTGTGGCTCAGGCTCTTGGTCGTCGGCGCGAGGAACACGTCGGCTCCGGCCATCGCGGCCGCGACGGGGTCGGGCGGCTCCGCGCCGTGGCTCGCGCCCGGCGGGAACCGGACCATGGTCGCGTCGTCGGTGACCTGGCTGGCGACCTCATAGAGGGCCTCGCCGATCTCTCGACGCTTGTCGTCGGTGACGATGCAACAGGACTCGGTCTCCTCGAGTGTGAGACACTGCGTGATCGCGGTCTCCGCCGCGTCTCTGAGGCTCATGGTCGGGGTGTGGACCGGCGGGCGGTTAGGTCTTCCCTTCGCGGAACTCCGGGTCGGCGTACTCGGGGAGAAATCGAAGTCTTACTCGGGTTAGAGTTGCATTCTCGCCACCTTGGCTCGAAACCATTATGCGGCTCGCCGTCGGAAATCGACGTACATGCTACGGGTCGGAATCAACCGGCCCAACTTCGAGGCCGAGCAGGCTATCGCGAACGACTTCCCCCTCTACGCCGCAGTCGAGGACCGCGTGGAACTGTTCGACGAGGCCGGCATCGAACTCGCCGGGATGGTCGAGGAACTGGTCGAGGAGAGCGACGTGGTCGTGGACGCCTGCCCCTCCGGCATCGGCGAGCAGAACTCGGCGATGTACGAGGAGTACGACACCCCCGCACTGTATCAAGGCGGCGAGTCGGCGGAGTTCGTGGACGCCAGCTTCAACGCCCGGTCGAACTACTCGGACGCCAACGGGGCCGACCACGTGCGCGTCGTCTCCTGCAACACGACCGGCCTCTCGCGACTCGTCGCTCCCCTCCGCGAGGAGTACGGCGTCGAGAAGGTCCGCACGACGCTGGTCCGTCGGGGCGGCGCCCCCGCCCAGACCGGTCGCGGACCGATCAACGACATCCTGCCGAATCCGGTCACCCTGCCCTCTCACCACGGGCCGGACGTGAACACCATCTTCCCGGACCTCGACATCGACACCCTCGGGCTGAAGGTGCCCGCGACGCTGATGCACATGCACAGCGTCAACGTCACCCTCGAAAGCGAGGCCGACGCCGCGGAGGTCCGGAACCTCCTCGAAGGCGAGTCCAGGCTCTTCGTCATCCCCGAGCACTTCGACATCGACGGCGCGGGCAAACTGAAGGAGTACGCCCAGGACGTGGGACGCCCGCGGGCCGACATCTGGGAGAACTGCGTCTGGGGCGAGTCCCTCACGATGGAGGACGACGACCTCTACCTGTTCCAGGCCATCCATCAGGAGAGCGACGTGGTGCCCGAGAACGTGGACGCCATCCGGGCGGTCACCAACGCCGCCGACGCCGAGGAGAGCATCGAGACGACGAACGAAGCGCTCGGGATGGGTATTTAACGGTAGACGGTCGTTCTAACGTTTGAACCACCATAAATTTAATAATATACCTATCACTTAACCCCTACATTTTTACATACTTGGGAGGAATGTAATGTCGATGGCGCACAGGAAACGCGGGACGTATCTGATTCGGTAGTTATAATATCCGCCTGCAACCAATCATGCATAATCAAAGCATCCGCATGCTCCAAAACTCCGCTTTCAGGTCTTGTCTGAAGTACCAGATGCGGTTCCAAACTACGAAAACGTATATCAATCTCTGGGTTGCAAGTGATGGTAGTAGAGTACCAAAATTGCCCTCAAAAATACACTGTACATGACCTGGCTCCAAGTGAATCATGAACCGGTTTTGATTGCAGAACTCAAAGCCGGATTAGAAGCAGCACTGTATGAAATTGATAGTGACCTCAAGGTCACTAATTCTACTGGTATTCGGGGATGGAACGAGGACAACATTAAAACGAACAAATTAGCTCATCACGCAATAGATCATTGGGATGTCCCCATCCTTCATACGTGGTATAGATACGGGCAGTTTGTTCCAGCGCAAGAAATCCGACCAAGTAGCTTAGAGCCTAAACCACTGAGTGAAGCTAACCTCCCTGATTCAACAGAATTACAGAGGCGGGGATATCCTAATGCAGAAGAATACAAGGGATACTTCCTTGAGCATGATATTGCCCATATTCTTGAGCAAGGATGGTTTGAATTCCTTAGAGAGAACTACAAAGAGTATGCACCCACTGCCTATCGGCAAATCTATCTCGCCAATCTTGGGATACTCGAATTATTAGAGGAGTTGGCGGGGGCACAAAACCCTGTTGAACGGGCAGATGAGTATTATGAAGAGTTCAAGGACTACTCCGTAGACCTCCGAGCAGGAATTGCATCAAATTCTCGTTTCGACGCTGAGACTGAGGAACATGTTAGAAGAGGCATCCACACTATCCAAGATATTCTCCTCTCATTAAGTACAAGAGGAGAAGACATAGATGACAAGTCCGCTGTTTTCCGGTCACGAAACATCTATCATACCTATATTTGGCGATGGCCTGCATTCATCATCTCTAAGGAACAAGCAAGAGGCATTGATCGAGATAACTTTAGCCAAGAGGGGCAAGAACGATTAGAGAACATCAAAGGTTCTTGCGAAAGCCGGCTTCGTGACCTACGTGAGGAAGTCGTTGACAGTGAGTTAAAACCAACTGGTAACGACTATCGCCAAGTTCACGGGAGTTCACAAGATACCCTACTATCGTTAGATGAGGCGCTGACTGGTAGTCAACAAGATGAGTAGCCAACCGGGAGTATTTGTGGACACTTCCGTCTTAATCGATTACTGTCGGCCTTATGCGGAAGATCACGATTGTACCCAGCTAGTCCTTGATAACGCTTCTGTACCACTCGTCATGAGTGATTTCATAAAGGACAAGTTCTCAACGCTGATGAAACAACGTCAAGATTTGTATACAAAATTCTTCGAAGAGGTACCACGGTATTTTGACGATATCAAGAACCCTACTGAAGCAGAGATGCAAGTTGCGCGTGAGAAGATATTTGACATTGGATATATAGAACAGATAGTTTCCTCTGATATTCATGCATCTGCCGAGAATGACCTTCAGATTCTCAAATCTAAATTCGGAGACATGACCCCCCATGAGTTCCTTCGGAAAATCGACGACATCCAACAGCGTGCTCAAACAGAGGAATCGGCAATTAACCAAGTGAGTGAAACTGTTCCATGTAGAATCCACTCTACCTTGGAACCTTATCTACATTCTACTTTATCTGATGAAATGCGTGCAACAGCGGTTGCTCACGCTGTTTCGCATTTGCAAGGAAAGTCAAGTAATCGACTCTTGGTCAGACATGGTGACCCCGCATTTCGATTCAAAGAGGAAATAAACAACCAAATCCAAACCTGGGTGTCAAGTAGAGCAACATTGGAAATTATTTCTCCTCGTCAAGCAGCGGAGGCTTTTGATGCTAATTGAGAGCATCACCGTATCGTTCTGAATGCGCAGTAACTTTTCGGCGTATGTCTTCCGAGTGTTCTTCTAACTTTTGTCGAATATCATTTGTCCCCCTTTGGTCATGGTCCGATTCGAGTCGGTTGAAATATACTATGAGATCGTTTATTGCTGACTTCACTTCCCGATTTACACCTGCAGGAGCCTCTGACTGAGCCTCTTGTAAATCCGCAATTAGCTTTTTACTAGGTTGGAGTGTGGCTGATCGACGGGCGTCATCTGTTGATTTAAGAGTGGCGAGATCTACAGTCGATCCATATGGGATTTCGAGTGCTTCGTCACGGATTTGAGTTGCAAGCGACCTAACTCTGCGATACCAATCTTCTTTGTCGCTGACTAACTCTCGTTTTTCTTTTCTCCTTTCTTGGACATATTCTCCTAAAACATCGATCAGAAACGCCGTTCCAACGCTAATAGCTACTGTAGTCCACTCTACCATTATCTGGCAAAATATTACGGGTTGGTTTAAACATTCTTCGAACCAACGGCCAGTTCCATTAGTCCAATTTGAACTCCTACCCCTAATCTCTGCTTCTGGCCGAATCCATGCCATAGAGCCGCCATAATCGTCCACGCCGTCCGCAGGACGCCTGACACGTCTCCCCCACCGATTACGCAGTCGTTCAGGGGTAGTACTGCGGAGAGACCGAGGACGAAGGCGAAGACTATCGAGAGACATAACTGCGTCCTCCAATCGAGGGTATCGCAAACTGGCCACTTCCTCGTCATAGGTCCACTGGGCCGACTTTCTCCCGTTCTAGTATTTGAACTTACGTACGGACGAATCACGAATGCGACGAAAAATAACAGAACGGGGTGGTTAGCGGGGGCGATGCTTGGCAACGGTTCGGTTACTGGGTGATCGGCATCATCGGATCCCGCGAGTGATTTCAGACCATCAACACATAAATCACCGGACCGGATGGGACTGGCGGAATCGAAGTGGCGGCGACGGAACCAGAGTGCCAAAGGCTTTTGCTTGCATGCACCCTACTCGCGTACATGCGAAGAGACGACCGCGACGACCCCTTCGACGACATCTTTCGGGAGATAGAGCGCATGATGAACGAGATGATGGGCGACGACTTCGACATGCGCGTCGAGCGTGGTGGCAGCGGTGGTGGGCAGACCGGATTCGGGACCGAGACCCACGTCGACATCCACGAGGCCGACGACTCCGTCCGCGTCATCGCCGACCTCCCCGGCGTCGAGAAGGAGGACATCGACCTCAAGTGCGACGGCGAGGTGCTGACCATCAGCGCCGCCAGCGACCACCGCGAGTACGACGAGCGCGTCCGACTCCCCGCGCAGGTCGACGAACACTCCGCGACGGCCACCTACAACAACGGCGTCCTCGAAGTCAAGTTCGAGAAGTCCGACGAGTCCGCGGACATCAACGTGCAGTAAGGCGGGTTTTCGGGGATACTGGCTCTCGGGGTGCGTCTTTTTTCGATCACTCCAGTTCTCTCTTTGGTTCGAGAGTTGCGATACTCTGTTCGCTCCCGTTTCTCACTGAAAAGACAGAGAACGCTAGCTATCGCCGAAGCCGAGGGGAGACCGCAACCGCACCGTCAGAGGCAAGCTCTGACGAGCCTGCACTCGCTTCGCTCGCGCAGACACCGCGGCCGCACCGCGAGGGCCTCGTACCTCCCCAGCCTCCTGCGCGTCTCACTCCACTTCGTTTCGTTCCGATGCTCGTCCCTCGCGCGGTTTGGCGCGACACCGGAAGACAAACCGCGTCTTCCGAGCCTTGCTTCGCTCCGCTCAGCAAGACCACGAGGGGCGCGCCCGCACGCGCCGACGCTGGTCTGACTCACCGAGCGTAGCCACTCCACTTTCGACTATCTACAGAAGTTGAATGACAATATTTCTAATTTTTAAGAATGTATATAGTTGTGTCCATCTCTGGTAATCCATCTACCTCTCACTCCTCCGCAGTTTCCCGAATCAGCCCCGCCAGCCTGTCGTAGAACCCCGCGTCGTACTTCGTCTCGGCGTCGATGGTCGGCCGGGCGTTGGTCTCCGACACCACGGCGCGGTCCTCGGAGACGAGGAGGTCCACACCGAGGAAGTCGATTCCGAGCACCTCCGCGGTCTCCTCGGCGAGATTTCGGAGGTTTTCGGGGAGGTCCACGCCCGAGGCCGTCGCGCCCCGGTGGACGTTGTGCTTCCAGTGGCCGGTCTCGCGCGACTCGTCGGGCAGGCGGCGCTCGACCCCGCCGACGCACTCGCCGTCCACGACCATGGCCCGGTAGTCGGCGGCGTCGGGTACGAACTCCTGTACGAGGAACGACTTGTCGCCGGTCGCGCGGTAGTCGTGGACGAGGTCGAGGTAGTCGGTCACGCCGAGGAACGAGTCGGCGTCGCCGACCTTCGCTACGCCGACCCCGCGAGTCGTGGAGTTGGGCTTGACGACGACCGGGGAGTCGAGTCGCTCGAAGGCCGACAGCAGGTCGGATTCGTCGGCGGGGTTGGACACGAGGACGGTCTTGGGCACGGGGATTCCGGCCCGCTCCAGTTCCGCTATCACGCCGGCCTTGTTCCGCGACGTGAGGACGGCCTCGCGGTCGTTGACCCACGGCACGTCGAGCAGAGCGTCGAGGACGCCGCCCTCCATCGCCCGCGAGGGGGAGACGAACCCGGCGTCGAACTCGTCGCGACGCCACGGCGGGTCCGCGAGCGAGACGGTTCGGCCCTCGCTCTGGACGTGGTGGACCCGAACCCCGCGCTCGGCGAGGGGGTCGCGCATGCGCTCGAAGGTCTCCTCTCGGTAGGCGACCGCGAGGTCCAGCATATCCGAATCGTGGGAGCGGGAGGGTAAAAAGGTAGATGGACGAGTGAGACGGACGGCGGCGAACTGGATGACCAGCGGGACGACAGTCCGGTGGTCCGTTCTCTCGTCGTGGGCTCGTTCGAGACCGGTCGAGGAGAGATATCGCGACCGGCACCGCGATAGGATGCTTCTCAGTTCGGATCGTCGAGGAGCTGGCGGTCTTCGAGGTACTGTTGCATCCCATCAGCCGCACGGAACGCGAGCGCTCCGACGGTTCCGGTCGGGTTGTAGCCGCTATTGTGCGCGAACGCGGACGCACCTGGGATGAAGAGATTGTGGGCGTCCCACGCTTGCAGGTAGCTGTTCACGACCGACTCCTCGGGGTCGTTGCCCATGACGGCTCCGCCGGTGTTGTGGGTCGATTGGTACGGGGTGATGTCGAAGCTTCCCTCCAGACTGGTATTCGCGTCGACTCGGTCGGCCCCCATCTCCTCCATTATCTCTTCGAGCTTCGGACCGATGTGTTCGACGAGGTTGCGGTCCTGTTCGCGCCAGTCGAACGTCATCCGCAGCAGTGGTTGCCCGTACTGGTCGGTGTAGGTCGGATCGAGATCGAGGTAGTTCTCTCGGAACGGCAACACCGCTCCCTGACAAGAGATGGACAGCGAACTGTGGTAGTAGTTCAGGCTCTGCTGTTTGAACTCCGAGCCCCACGACGGAGTGTCCGCTGGCACCGGATTGTTCGCAATCGGCCGTCGGCCCGTCTGCGTGATGGCGATGTTGCCGCCGTGGAGGAAGTCGAGGCTGGCGTGGTCGAAGTTGTCGCCGTTGAAGTCGTCGATGGACGCGCCCAGCGCGCCAGCACCCATGTAGAGGTTCCACTGCTCGTCGTCGAAGAACCCGGTGGCGTTCGCCTGGAAGTTCTGGTAGCAGTAGTTCTTCCCGACGACGCCCTCCCCGGTTTCGGGGTCGTACGGTTCCCCGATGTCCGACAGCAACAGCAGGCGGACGTTGTTGAGCACGTAGGCGGTCAGGGCGACGGCTCTTGCGGGTTGTTCGTACACGTCGTCGGTCTGGCGGTCGACGTACTTGACGCCCGTGACGCGCTCGTCGTCCTCGTCGTACATCAACTTGACTACGTGAGCGTGATTCCGGAGTTCGAAGTTACCGGTTTCGCGGGCGGCGGGTAACACCGTGATTATCGGCGACGACTTCGCGCCCCACTCGCAGCCGAACCGTTCGCAGTAACCGCAGTACTCACACCGTCCCATCTGGACACCGTCGGGGTTCGTGTACGACTCCGTGAGGTTGGCCGACGGACTCATGAAGGGGTGATACTCCAGCTCCTCGGCCGCCTCCATGAAGCGCGCCAGCGGTGGCGTCGTCTGCATCGGCGGCAGCGGGTAGTCGCGCTGGCGGGCCCCCTCGAACGGATTGCCCGCGTCCCGAGTCTCGCCCTCGATGTTCCCGGCGACGCCGGAGATGCCCGCCGTGTACTCGAACTTGTCGTAGTACGGCTCCAGCTCCTGGTAGGTGATCCCCCAGTTCTGAAGCTGCATGTTCTCGGGAATCTTCTCTTCGCCGTACCTCTCCTCGGTCCACGACCGAATCATGAAGTCGTACGGGAGGAACCGCCACGTCTGGCCGTTCCAGTGGACGCCAGCACCCCCTGTTCCCGTTCCCGGAAGGAACGCGCCGTATCGGCGCATCGGGAGCGCCACTTGATCACGTTCGTTCCGGAACGTGATAGTTTCCTTCGAGAGGTCCTGCATCAGCTTGTACCGGAGCGCGTAGCCGAGTTCGTCGTGGGCGGTGAGGAAGTCGTCGGTCGACACATCGCCGCCGCGCTCGAGACTCACGACGTCGTAGCCGTTCTGGGTGAGTTCCTTGGCGACGATGCCGCCTGTCCATCCTGCACCGACGGTGACCACGTCGACCGGGTCGAGCGTCTTCGCCATCACTCATCACCCCCTTCGTCGCCGTCGTCCCCGTCGGCATTGCCTTTGGCGGCCTCCTCGTCGACGATTTTCGGATACTCGGCTTCGCTGGCGTCATGGACGTGGCTGTGACTGTCGCTCTCGTTGCCGCCACCGCCTCCGTCGCCGCCGAGTCCCAGCGATTCGACGTCGTCGGCGAGCTTTCGGAAGTCGTCGGACCCAGGTTCGATGTACTCTCCATCGGCGATCTGATCCCGGTAACTGCCGAGCGCACCGGGAGTACCGGGGAAGTTTTTGAGTCGCCATCCGATCATCTCTCGATTGCCGCCGTACATCGGATCGGCGAACATTCCCTCCACGGTGTTCTCACGGACCAGGACGAAGAACCCCTCCGGGTCGATGCTCTTGTCCTCGAACGTGGTCATCTCGCCATTCTGTAACGCTGTGACGATCTCGTCCTGTTGGGAGCCGTCGAGTTCCGTGAACGACTCCCCGTACTCGTTCTGGGCGTACTGTTCGACGGCCTCGATACCCTGGTCGTAGGCGGCGTTTGGCGATACCGAGTATTGCCATCCCTGCGTCGCGGCGGGTGACTGATCGGCCCACGAGATCTCTACCTCCTCTTCTTCTGGGTCTTCGGGTTCCTGCTCGAACGGTTGGGTCGGATCTTTGCCCGCAAAGGGCGGTTCCATGTACCACCGGTCGCCCCGGCCCCAGGCCGAGTTCATCTGCTCGTCGACGAAGAAGACGACGCCCGCTTCTGGCGCTCCGGGACCGTTCTCGTCGGACGGATAGATACGTCCCGTGAGGTCATGAATTATACGAGCCTGCTCGATGGTGAAGTACTCGAGTCCCTGTGGCCTTACTTCGACTTCTTCGGCCTGACTGAGGTCGAAACCATCGTCCTCGAACCACGTATCGCCGATGAACGAAGCCGCCGCCACGCTCCCCCCTGCACGCATCACGTCTCTACGCGTAAAATCGAACGTCGGTGCGTCCGGATCGTCGCCAGTTGGTTTCTCGGATTCGTTGCTGGTTGCTCCCTCGTTGTGGTCCCCCGACATGCAAGGTGGCAACACCCCCCATATCTTAATTATTTCCGCCAAAAAATGATATTGTTTATTTATCTATCCTTTCAGTTCGCACTGACGAACTCCTCCCGGCTCTCCTCGCCTAGACGCGCTGATTCCCAGCGAATAACACGCGTTCAAGCAGTCGCGAACGCGACTCGATGCGCCGATCCATTAGCCGGAACTGTTGTTCTCCTCGTCGCCCCCGTCCTCGCCGTCTGCGAGTTCGATGTCGCCGACCATCGTGTTCGGGTGGACCTCACAGATGTACTCGGCCATCTCCTCGGTGGCGGTAAACCGGACGCCCTGTACGGCACCTTCCTCGCCGACGGTCTCGGTCAGGTCGATGAGGTCCTCTTCGGGGACCGTCGTCACGTTCGCGGCAGTCTCGTCGTCCACGGTCACGTTTTCGGGGTCGATAGTTTCGTTATCGGCGGTCTCGTTGATTTGCTCGAAGGCGTCCTCGCCGACGTCGAGCGGTTGGAGGACTTGGAGGCTCTCCCCGTCTGCGTCATGGATGGCAAAGTTGTGCGGTTGCCCGTCGACGTTGCGCCACAGCAGCGTGTAGGTCGTGTCGGGGACGAGCGTGAGGGTAGGATTGTCCTCCGCCTCCTCGGCCGAGTCGTCACCGGCAAGACGGTACGGGAGCCACCCCTGAGTGTGCCCGCCGAGGAGTATGAACTTCTGGTCGTCGTCCTGTGCGAGAACCGCGACGTTCAGGCCAGTGGCGGCCCCCACCGCGCCCGTTGCGACGAGGAAGCGCCGACGTGACGTGTTCAGTGTCATGAAAACCCCGATGGAGTGATGGTACCGAGTCGATTAAAACGAAACCATAGTTGAACGAGTATCACCCCGTTTGAACTCTGTAAGCTCCACGTTCGACACCGAAGTTCGTCGTTACGCGAACGAGACTCCCCGTGGAACTCAAATCCGCCCGTCGAGCTCGCCTCACGCTCAGAGTCACGCGAAGCATCGGTGGGTTATCGGATGACTAATCGATGTGCTTCCGGATCGCTATCGATGAGAACGACCGAAAAGGGCGAAAATCGTGTTACGCAACGAGGAGATCCTCGCCGCGCTCGACCGTGATGCGGCAGGGCGGCGAGATCTTGTTGTAGGAGCGCCGGAGCGCGTCCTTCACGACGTCGGCGTCCTCTGGCCGACACCACGCGGTGAAGATGCGCTCGCCCGCGCCCATGCGGGCGGCCGTGCCGACGACCTTCCCGAAGGCCTGTCGCATCCCGTCGGAGACGCGGTCCGCACCCGCGCCGGTCGCCTGCTTGTTCTCCCGGATGACGTGATGGGGGAACTTCCGGAGGATCATCTTGTAGTTCTCCTGACCGAGCTCCTTCAGCAGGTGGCGGTTGGCCGACAGGCGGGAGGCCTCCAGCGCACCGTGGCGGAGCTGGACCTCCTCCTCGGTGACGAGGCTGATCTGGACGGGGTAGTCGTCCTCGTCGCTTTCGATGTTGCCCATCTTGTGCTGTGCGATCTTCGAACCGGGGATGCCAGTGATGTACTCGCGCCGAGTGTACGGCGGCTTGCTGATGTTCCGGTACATCGAGGCTGGTTTGTCCGACATGGTTATTACTGGAGGCTGAGGGTCACGCGGCGGATAAAGCCTTCGATGCGCGGTAGGGCGATTCGCCGCCGCTCGGCCCGGAAACGTGCGAGAACGCGTCCCACGCTATCCGTGATGACGAGACGAGCAATCGGTGTCGAGACGGTCGCCTCACGGTCGAACGCCGACGTACGTCAGCGCCGCGAGCAGGCCGCCCTCGACGAATCCCGCCCCGTGGGCGAAGACGTTCGTGAACGACCCTTGCGAGACGGGATTGGCGGGGAACAGCCCGTAGACCAGCCAGACGAGCAGTGCGAGGACGAGGCCCACGTAGAGCAGGTCGAACCCCACCTGTCGATAGTGGTCGTCGCCGTACGAGCGCTCGCGCGTCCGCGCCCAGCAGGAGCAGGATCGCGAACTGGGAGACGAAGAAGACGGTCTCCCGGGAGTAGTTCGTCCGGAGGTGGACCGCCACCGCCGCGAGCAGGAAGCCGCCGAACCCCGCGACCACGCCCGAGAAACCCCGGGAGATCGGCGACGCGGTGGGGAACCGCGATTCGAGGACGACGTAGCTGGTCAGGTTGACCGCGACGGGGAGGACGACCAGAAAGAGGGGAAACGTCCGGCGGAACCACCGCCTACGGTCGGCCTGCAGGCAGATCAGATAGGTGACCAGTGACAACGAGACGTAGCCGCCGAGGTTACTGAGTAGGTGACCGCGGTTCGCGTGGACGTAGGCCGCGGTGAGCAAGTTGTCGAACTGGGACCCCCGAAGCGTGAGTCCGGCGAGTCCGCCGGGCGCGAGCAGGGACTCGGGGGCGAACGCGCCGTGGTCGAACGCCAGATAGTCCTGCAGCGACTGGGGGACCAGCACGTGGATTGCGACGAGGACGAGCCCGACGGCCGCGATGGTCGCGAGGTCGGTCGCGACCGCCGAGCGAGGGTAGCCGAACGTCTCCGTGGACTTCGACCGGTCGGACGCCACGGACGCGTCGCTCATTCGACGTGCATTTCGACCCCCGGCGACCAAAAGGCTCCGGCTTCGAGGGGTATGGTACGAGAGGAGTCGAGGTTACGCGCCAGCCTCTTCGAGCGCGTCTTCGAGTTCGTCGCGCTGGGTGACGCCGACGAATCGCTCTACCACGCCGTCGTCGTTCTCGACCACGATGGTCGGGATGGACCGGACCTGATACTCGTTGGCGACGTCCTGATGCTCGTCGACGTCGATCTTCTCGAACTCGACGCCGTCCCAATCGTCCTCCATCTCTTCGAGGATGGGGTCCTGGGTCTTGCACGGGCCACACCAGTCCGCGTAGAAGTCCTTGAGGGTGACAGTCATCGGTATTCTGGCGAAACTATCTTCGCCGCGCGCATAAGGGTTTCCCACTACCCCGACTTTGCCGCGTTCTGCGAGACGTTCGGCGTCGGTCCGAAAGGTTTACGCGACGGGCGACGAGACGAACGTACATGAGCAGTGGTGAGAACTCCGGCGGGTTGATGTCCAGCGCCGGACTCGTCCGATACTTCGACGCCGAGGACCGCAACGCCATCAAACTCGACCCCAAGACCGTCGTCGCGTTCGGCGTGTTCTTCGGCGTGTTCATCAAGGTCCTGAACGTCCTCGCGCTGTAACCGGGCGTCGGATCACGTTCCCGGTCACCGGTTTCGTTTTTGCGTTCTCTCCTCGCGGCCAGTACCCCTATCCTCGTCCCCGTCGCTGTTTCACTATGCGCGTCCCGTTTCGTTCCGCCGAGGTCGGACCGAACCGCGAGGAGACCCACCGAGTTGACTCCGACCGCACGACCGGTCCGGGGCTCGGTGCCCGGTTCGTCGAGGGGGGCAAGGCCGGACTCGTGGCGACCCTCGTGATGACGGCCTATCGGCTTCCGATCTCCCGGTCGTTGCCCCCGACGGCCGAGTTCTGGGCGAAGTTCGTCTCCGGGGGCGATCCCGACGACCATCCGGTCGCCGCCATCGCGTTGCATCTCCTGTACGGTGCCGGGGGTGGGATGGCGTTCGGCGCGATTACGCCTCTCGGCTCCGAGCGCACTTCGAGCGACTACTCGCGCGAGACTGCCCAACGCGAAGCCGTCGGACTCCTGTGGGGCGTGGTCTACAGCGCCGCACTCTCCATTTTCGGCGAGCGCGTCGTGCTGGGTCGCCTCCTCGGTATGGACTTCGACGTGGACGAGAGCCTCGTCTTCCACGCGGGCCACCTCGTCTACGGTCTCACGCTCGGCACGATGTACGGGTCGCGGACGAGTGACGAGGAGTAGAAAGTATATCAATCGATTGTCCGTACTGGCGGACGTGTCGGGGAGCGAGTTCTCGCTGTCAGGCTGGTCGCACTCGGCCGAGGAGGTACGCGAGGCCGTCACTGCCGTCCTGCCAGAGGTCGAAGTTCGCGAGGCGTCCGGGGTCGAAGAAGGCAGGAACACGGTGTATCTCGTGACCGCAGACGGCTCGGTGGGTACCGACTCCGCCGACCACCCCGACCTCGTTTTGAAGGTCGGCACCCACCACTTCGCGGTCGGGTGCCGGGCCGAACCTCACGTACTCGACGCAGTTGCCGACCGAACCGAGATTCCGGTCCCCGAGGTCTACGGAACCGGCCACCACCGGGAGGACCCCTACTTCGTCGCCGAGTACGTGCCCGGTGTGAACCCGTCGGCCGACTCCGGAACCCTCGGCCCCGAACGCCTCGACCCCGAGACCTCCGAACGGGTCTGCGTCGAGGCGGGCCGGAATCTCGGCGAACTCCACGACGCCTTCCCGGCCGACTGCTGGGGGATGCTGGGCGTCGAACGCGGCGCTGACGACCTCGAACTCGTCCGGGAGTTCCCCGACTGGCCAACGTACTTCGAGGAGTGGCTGTCAAGTAGCGTCGAACGACTGGAGGAGACCCGCTTCGCGGACCTCGTACCAGTGCTGGAGGATCGGGTAGCCCCCATGGCCGACGAACTCCGCGAGTACGGCCCCTTCGACCCCGTGATGAGCCACGGCGACTACCGACTGGGGAACCTCGTGCTCGACCCCGATTCCACGCCGGTCACCGCGGCCGTCATCGACTGGGGGACACCGACCGCGGTCCCCGCCGTCCACGACCTCGCCGTGACCGAGGCCATCCTGCTCGACTGGCCGGCGTTCGACGCCGACCGCCAGCGGTATCTTCGCGAGCGACTCTACGACGGCTACCGGGAGACCAACGCCGAGGTGCTCGACCGCGACGACTTCAAGGCCCACCGTCGTCTCAGTCGGTTCGGCGCTCGCCTCCGATTGATGGTCAACCTCAGCGAAGAGATGACCGGTCGCTCAGAGGCGGCCGTGGACGCCCGCGCCCGCGAGCATCGCGAGGCGCTCCGGGAGTGGGGCGTCTCCTGAATCGCCGACCGCGAAGACGCGTCCTTTTTGCACCCGGATTCCCTACTCGCGCTCATGACTCTCAAAGCGGGCGTCGTCGCGGTGCAGGGCGACGTGAGCGAACACGCCGAGGCCGTCCGGCGCGCCGGCGAGGCCCACGGTCGCGAGGTCGAGGTCGCCGAGATACGGTCGGCCGGGACGGTCCCCGACTGCGACCTCCTGCTGATGCCCGGCGGGGAATCGACGGCCATCTCCCGACTCCTCCACTCGGAGGGGATCGCCGAGGAGATCGTCGCCCACGTCGAGGCGGACAAGCCCGTCCTCGCCACCTGCGCGGGCCTCATCGTCGCCTCGACCGACGCGGGCGACGACCGGGTCGAGGAGCTCGACCTCGCGGACGTGACGGTCGAACGCAACGCATTCGGTCGCCAGAAGGACAGCTTCGAGGCCCCGCTCGACGTGGCAGGTCTCGACGACCCCTTCCCCGCCGTCTTCATCCGCGCTCCTCTCATCTCCGACGTGGGTGACGAGGTGGAGGTCCTCGCCGAGTGGGACGGCCGCCCGGTCGCCGTGCGAGACGGCCCGGTCGTCGGTACCTCGTTCCACCCCGAACTTACCCCCGATTCGAGGATTCACGGGCTCGCCTTTTTTGCGAACGACGACGTGACGCTTCCCGACTCCCGCGAGGAATCGGTCCCGGACCAGTAGCCGAAACGTTCCTTCCATCTCCGGGATGCGCTCGGTGACACAGACTACCAGCAAACGCTCGGTGACGCTTTCCGCGAGAATCCGCCCGACTACCCAAACCACCGGTTCGGGTGAGGACTTTCGAAGTCATCTTCGTCGTGGCTTCTGTAGTTCTCGTTGCTAGCGACCGGGTAGGGACTTCCAGAGCAATCTCGATATCGGAACCGCCACCGTCATTTCTGACCACGACCCACCGAGTGGGAGCTTTCTAGACCGTCTTCGCCGCGGTTTCTGCGATGACGACTAACAACCAGATAGCTATCGAGAGAGGCCACAACGACTTTGCGCGAGGGAGTGTCACATCACGGATAACTCCAGATGGTCGTCCAACTGCACATGGGGTGGATCGACGTGCTGTTCGCCAACTGGTCGGCCGACCCCGAGGTCGTCGCGCCGCACGTCCCGGATTCGGTGTCGCTCGACACCTACGACGGGCGGGCGTGGCTGTCGCTCCTTCCGTTCGTGAACGTGGACGTGCGCCCCGTGTGGCTCCCGGCCGGGACCGGCATCCGCATCCCCGAAGTGAACCTCCGGACCTACGTCACGCGGGAGGGCAGGCCGGCGATCTACTTCTTCAACCTCGATGCGGCCGACCTGTTGACGGTCGTCGGGGCGCGGCTCACCCACTTCCTGCCGTACTACTACGCCAGCATCGACCACGAGGTCGGCGAGGACGGCCGCGTTCGCGTCGAACACAGACGCCGCCATCCCGGCGCGACACCCTGTTCCGCGCGAACGACTTCGAGACGCCCGAGAGCGAGCCGATCTGCTACTACAGCCCGAGCGTGGAGACCCTCGCCTCGCCGAACCGGGGTCGCTGGCCGAGTTCCTGACCGAGCGCCACCGCTACTACGCCGAGTCGCCGAGCGGGGAGTTGCGGTACGCCGACGTTCGCCACCCGCGCTGGACGCTCCACTCCGCCGAGGCGACCATCGAGGAGAACCCCCTGTTCCGCGCGAACGACTTCGAGACGCCCGAGAGCGAGCCGATCTGCTACTACAGCCCAAGCGTGGAAACGGTCGCCCCCCCGAATCGCCGCTGGAAGCCGACCAGAGGAGAGAGTCGAGAGGAAAGCAAAGGTGGAGACGGACGTGTGAGAAGACGAGGCACTGAGCCGATACGGTGACTTCGCATCTAGTATACGCTCATTCTAAGACCCTTTTATGTTGTTCTAGAATATATTTTTAATTTCTTTGGAAGGAAATAGTGGTGTTCAAATCGTCTCCCTCACTTTGAGCGAGTGCGCTAGCTACTGCTTGAGCATAGGGAAACCGCACAGCAACGCCACCGCACCTCGTCCTCCCCAGCCTCCTGCGGTCCTCGCTCCGCGTTGCTCCACTGCGTTACTCGTCCCTCGCGCACGTACTCACAGATCGCAACCGAAAGTTCGATTCGATCACCGCGTCCGCCGGGACCAACGACTATTGACGGGCCCGCCGCAGGAGGGATATGGTCGAGGTCACCGAGAACCGGAGCGATACCTTCGAGATCGGCGGCGAACTGACGGTCCCCCGGCTCGGATTCGGCGCGATGCGGCTGACCGGCGAGGACATCATCGGGAGGCCGGACGACGAGGAGGCCGCGCGGGCGCTCGTCCGCCGGGCCGTCGAGTTGGGGGTCGACTTCGTAGACACGGCCGACTCCTACGGACCGGGCGTCAGCGAGCGCATCGTCGGGGACGCGCTCTACTCCGGGGAGACCACCGACTCCGGAGAGGCGCTCGCCACCGAGGAGGTCGTCGTGGCGTCGAAGGCCGGACTCCTGCGGAACCGCGACGGCGACTGGATACCCCACGGCGACCCGGACTTCATCCGGAATCAGGTACTCTGCAGTCTCGACCGCCTCGGCGTCGAGTCCATCGACCTCTACCAGTTCCACCGTCCGGACCCCGACACGCCCTTCGAGGACTCGGTCCACGCCTTCGCCGAGCTGAAGGACGAAGGACTGGTCGAGCACGTCGGCCTGAGCAACGTGAGCGTCGAGCAGTTGGACGAGGCCCGCGACGTCGTGGACGTGGCGACGGTCCAGAACCGGTACAACGTCGGGAACCGCGAGCACGAGGACGTGCTGGAGGCCTGCGAGGAGTCGGGAATCGGGTTCGTCCCGTGGTACCCGATGGGCGCAGGGGACCTCGACGAGAAGCAGTCGGTGCTGGAGGAAGTGGCCGACGGACACGACGCGACCCCGCAACAGGTCGCGCTGGCGTGGCTCCTCGACCACTCGCCGGTGACGCTTCCGATTCCGGGCACGTCGAGCGTCCAGCATCTGGAGGAGAACGTCGCGGCGTCGGCGCTCGAACTGTCCGACGAGGAGCTGAAGCGACTGGACGAGTAATCAGATACGGCGCGCTAACTCGCACCCGGCGCTGTCGCTCGCCGGTCGAAAATAATGGAAATTCGTTGCTGAGTTCTGAAATCCAGACCGACTTAGAGTCGCTGGACGTTGGTCGCTCGCGGACCCTTGTCCGCCTGCTCGATGTCGAACTCGATCTCTGTGCCCTCTTCGAGGTCCGGACCACCAACGTCCTCCATGTGGAAGAAAACGTCCTCGTCCGCGTCCTCGGTGTCGATAAAGCCGTAACCGCCGGTGTCGTTGAAGAAGTCAACCGTTCCTTTCGCCATTGCGACCGTAGAGAGGGGCGTCCCACTGATAAGACTTCCGCGAGAACGGCTGGCACGGACGGCGAGCCTGCGAGCGCCGATCAGGTTCGCGGTTACCTCTATCATGATAATTATAAAATACAGGTGAATAGTTTGGTCCATGAGTCGGGTACTCAAGACGTCGAGGTTCCTCGGTCTCGCAACCATGATGTGCGTCGGGATGTACCAGAACGTGCTGCTCGCATCGGGGCAGGGTGCGCCGGCGTGGATGATCGGCGGACACGCCCACCTCGGCGTGCTCTCCATCCTCGCCGTCGTGATGGGCTTCGCCGTGGACGCGTTCGCGCTGGACGGGACGCTGCGGTCGGCCGTGACGAGCCTGTACGTCGTCGGCCAGTGGTGCCTCCCGCTGACGGTCTGGCTCGCGGGCGGCTTCGGTCTCGAATTCCTCCACCCGACCGCGTTCCTGCGGGGCCTCTGTCTCATCGTCGCGATGCTCCTGATGGCCTATCAGGCCGCAACGTCGTCGTCCCGAAGCGCGACCGGGCCACGAAGTACCGCGCCCGCCGACGACTGAGAGTTCAGCGCGTGCGACCTATTCTGCGCGCGGAACGACTTCTTCGAGGAGGTACCCGAGGAAGTCCTCGGTGCCGAAGTCGCTCGGCCGGTAGACCTCGACGTAGCCGCTCTCGGAGGCGGTCATCTTGAGTGAGCGGTCGCCGTACGAGCAGTCGAGCCCGAGCTGGTTGAGCCGGGCGTCCCGGAGGACGTGGCCGAGTTCGTCGTCGGCCAGCAGGTCGGTGCCGTGGAGGACGCCGTTCTCGCAGTTGCCGTCGTTGTCGTAGAAGCCCGCGCGCCACGGCTCGGCATCGGCCTGCGCGTCGAGGAAGCCGATCAGGTCGAGGCTCGCCCGCTCGATGTCGGCCCCGGTGTCGCGGCTCACGAGGTCGAACCCGAAGGTCCCCTTGCCGCTCCCGACGACCACGAACTCGCCGGGGACGCCGGCCAGTTGGGTCACGCGCGTCTCGGTCGCGGGCGTCTCCTCGACCCGGACCTCGCCGAAGTCGAGTTCGGTCGTCGTCCGGTTCACCACGCGCTCGACTGCCGCGCGCCCCTCGAAGGCGACCTCGCCCGACGGGAGCGAGAAGACCCGTCGAACGTCGAGGACGCGTTCGAGTTCCTGACCGTCCTGTTCCACCGTTTCGGAGAAGGAGTCCACGACCTCGAAGTCGTCGCGGACGATTCCGAGCACCCCTGCTTTCATGGAATTTCGATTTAAAGAGTGGGTAGTTAATACGTTCGACTTCGAAAAGTAGCAGAATTATGTTTCGACCATTCACACATTATTTCAATATATTCTAGAAAGATTTTTATTCTGCCTGTGAGGATTTCGGTTTGGTGCTACGACCAATGATACCAAGGACCGAAGCACGATTGGCACTGCTCGTGACGTTCGTTCTCCTGACCAGGGCCGTCGACCCGACGCTCGCCGGTTGCGGTCCGGACGTCAACTGTTTCGCACCCTGAGCAGAGACGGCGAGTAACTCGGCAGGAGTACGGCGAACTCCTGTCCCGCTACTCGGCGAAAGCACCTCCGAAGAGTCGTATCCAGTCGCAGTGTCTTGTTTCCGCCTCCGACGGTGTCGTCTCCGCGGATCGTCTGTCGGCGGTGAACTACAAGGGCTCGGAGCCCGATTTCCCTGTATGGAGTTGCGCAAGAACGTCAGTGACCGCCAACGACTCGCCCGCACAGCCTTCGCCGTCGTGTTGTCGGTCGTGGCCATCAGGTCGTTGCAGAGAGGGAAGCGATTGCGCGCTACGCTGGCGGGCGTCGGCGCGCTCGCGCTCGGACTCGACGTGCCGTCCGAGTCCGGTGGCCTAACGGAGATAGTCGGCTCGACCGAAGAAGACGTAGAACTGCGGTGTGCGGCCTGCGACCAGCCCATCCGGCCGGGACAGATGCGGGGACCGAACGAGAACAACGAGATCGTCCACGAGGATTGCATGGCGTCCGTCGAGTAAGGGGAGTGCTGGCTCGTCTCGAGGGGAATTCCGTTACCTACAGGGCTCGAGAATTACCGCTGGAGGTGAATCAAGCTAGAGGCGGCGTGATGAACGCTTCGTTAAGGATAGGACCCATAATTACGGAGACCACGACGAATCCTCTACTGAAAGTAAAGCCGTACTCTTTCCGGAGGTAGTCCCGGGTTCCCGGTACCGCAAATATCGCTAGCGCGACGTACACCGTCGTTCCCAGAGCAGTTCGAACTGGCATCCCCGTGACGCTTTCGGTTATCGTCGCGCTAGCGAGTAGTACCATTACACTAACGGCGAACCACGACGCTGCCGAGGCGATCTTGTCGAGAAATCCCGTTTCGGACTGTGACGCAGGTTTCGCTTCACCAACCACCGCTTCCGAATCGGTTCTCGTCCCCGCATCGGAAGACACGAGTTGGCCGTTGCTCGGGGTGTTCCGTTCCGCCCCGTTCTCAACAGAGACCCCACACTCTCCACAGAACTTGCTGGAATCGATCATCTCGTTCCCGCAGTTTGGACAGTACGACATGTTATCACAAAGAATACCAGTCCTGTCGAATAAAAATTCCAACTATAAGCATCTAACCGAGGATGGCAGCTTTGAAGGATAAAAGAACTCAGCGGACACGAACCGACCATTCGGAGGTACTGAGGCGCGAACGGAGTGCGAGTAGAAGTGGTATGCCGCCTCCCGGATTTGAACCGGGGACAGCTCGATCTTCAGTCGAGTGCTCTCCCAGTCTGAGCTAAGGCGGCGCACTCGGAACGTGGCCCAAGATAGAAAAAAGCGTTTCGAAACGACGCAAGGGAGGCGGGACAAGGACTTTGGCCCTCGGCAACGAACTACACGAACGTCATGGGCGAACGCGCCCGCTATCTGGAGTTCTGTCCCGAGTGCGACGCGCAGGTGACCATCGCCGACGAGGAGTGTCCGGACTGCAGGGCCGAGCTGGAGTAACTCTACGCGACCTTCCGGCGCTCGGAGAACCGGACCGTCCCGTCGTCGGAGCGAATCACGGTGACGATGGTGACGTAGCCGTCGTTGTTCTGTATCTTCATCCCGCTCGCGAGACCCACGTTCACGCGCTTGGTGGAGGTGTGGGCGGCCTCGGGGTCGAGCGTCCCGACCGTCTCGTTGCCGGTCCAGAGCAGGTCTCCGTCGGCGAACACCTTCGTCGTGGCCCGGACGTTCTGGCGCGTCTCGTCGCCGGTGTTCGCCAGCACTGCCGTCACGTCGCGGCAGGTGCTTCCGCACTCTTCGATGTTCTCGATGGTGAAGTCGTAGCCGGAGTCCGAATCGTCGGTCGTTGCAGTCGTCGGAGTCGATTCGTCGGAATCGTCGTCCGGCGAGGTGCCCGAGGAGTCGTCCGGCGAATCGGTCGTGGCGGTCGCCGTCACGTCCCCCGTGCTGGAATCGGGCGTTTCACCGGCAGGCAGGTCGGCGACGACGAGCATCCCTGCTCCGGCCGCGAGTACGACGATAACTGCAGCGAGGATTGAGGAGGTCACGTTCCCCCTCCGAAATCGGCGTGGCGATGCATGACCGGGCCGTCTCTCGTAGGGCGCTATAGGTTTGATGGATTGAGAATCTAACAGTAATCAGATAGGCGTGGTCGCTCGGGGCAAAACTAGTGGGTTCGGGCGGATTCGGACTTGAGCAAGACGTTGCTGCTCGCTTCGCTGTGCGGGCGTGCGACTTGCAGAGTTCGAATCCTTGGAAAACCATTCGACGGCGCTGGCTCGTCGCGTTGCGCCGTCAGAAGTGGGTTCGGGCGGAAACAGTCGGCGGTTCGTACCGAACCCTTCGCTGTGGTTCGCGGACGCGCCGCGCCTTCTCACGGGGTTCCGTGAGAACCAATGACGAGCCGAGACCACCTCGAACCGATCGACCCGAGTACCGCGCAGGAACTGTTCCTCGATCATAAGGCGACTGACTGCACCGAAGCCACAGTGCGGAACCACCGCTACCGAACAAACCACTTCGTGCGCTGGTGCGCCGAGGTCGGCATCGACAATCTGAACGACCTGGCGGGGCGCGACATCCAGAAATACCGGCTCTGGCGCAAGGAGGACGGCGACCTGAGCAAGCTGACGCTGAACGGTCAGATGAGTACGATTCGAGTCTTCCTGAAGTGGGCCGCGTCCATCGAAGCCGTGCCGGAGAACCTCTACGACAAGGTGATGGTGCCTCGCGTCACTCCCGAAGAAGAACAGCGCGAC
>PXSM01000123.1 GCA_003023465.1 Halobacteriales archaeon SW_6_65_15
CCTGCCGAACCGGAGCCTCGCCATGCTGTTCGAGAAACCCAGCACCCGCACTCGGGTTTCCTTCGAGGCGGGGATAACCCAACTGGGCGGGCACGCCATCTTCCTCGGACCGGACGTGACCCACCTCGACCACGGGGAGCCGGTCGCCGACACCGCCCGCGTCCTCTCGGGGTACGTGGACGCCGTGATGGTCCGGGTGTTCGACCACGACGCCCTCGAAGCGATGGCCGACCACGCCTCGGTGCCGGTCGTCAACGGCCTCTCGGACGCGGCCCACCCGTGCCAGACCCTCGCGGACCTGTTCACGATCTACGAGGGGTTCGGCGGGTTCGAGGACCTGCAGGTCGCGTGGGTCGGCGACGGGAACAACGTCGCCCAGTCGTTCGCCGTGGGGGCCGCGATGGCCGGCCTCGACCTGACGATGGCGACGCCCGAGGGGTACGAACCCGACGAAGACGTGCTGGCACGGGCGGCCGAGCAGGGGTCCGCTCCGGAAGTCGTCCACGACCCCGAGGCGGCCGTCGAGGACGCGGACGTGGTCTACACCGACGTGTGGGTCAGCATGGGTCAGGAGGACGAGCGCGACGAGAAGTTGGGCGACTTCGCGGGCTTTCAGGTGAACGACGACCTCCTCGCGGCCGCTCCCGAAGCATCGGTGATGCACTGCCTGCCCGCCCACCGCGGCGAAGAGATCACGGGTGGAGTGCTAGAGAGTGAGCAGTCCATCGTCTGGGCGCAGGCCGAGAACCGGATGCACACCCAGAAGGCGCTGCTGACCCACCTGCTCGGGGCGGGTGACGCCCTCCCGTAGCGCGTGGCCAACCTAACCTCGAGAAGGCCATGGCGGAGATGTACAACAAGGTCACCGAGCAGAGCTGAGGACGACGACCGAAACGCCGTCGAGGTTCACATCTCCAAAGGACCGTTTCGGCTGGAACGATTCCGTCGCGGAGACAGCGGCCGTCCGGGATGCTCCTCGGTCGTAGCTCCATTCGAGCGCGTCCGAAGAGGACCTAAACCCGGAGCCCAGACCGACTTAGTCGTGTATATCAGTGTTTAGAATAGAATATCATTTCTCTTCGCTCACTTCATATTTCTTTGGTAGACACTCTACAACGTGCAGTCGGAAATCGAGGGAAGGCAACGCGCCCGGGTGAGGACTTTTGGCACACCGTCTCCAATCGAAACAGAGGGGTTCCACGATGCGACTGGGATTCACCGGGGACGTGATGCTCGGCCGCAAGGTGGACGAGCGTCAAAGACATCGGAATCGACCGCCGACTGCGGTCTGGGGCGACGAACTGGACCGACTCCGGGCGCTCGACGGGCTGTTCGTCAATCTGGAGTGCTGTCTCTCGACCCGAGGAGAACGCTGGACCAGAACCCGTCGGCCCTTCCACTTCCGAGCCGACCCGGACTGGGCGGTGCCCGCCTTGGTCGAGGCGGGCGTCGATTGGGTGAGCCTCGCCAACAACCACCTGCTGGACTTCGACGAGACCGCCCTGCTGGACACCATCGACCACCTCGACGACGCGGGCATCGCTCACTCCGGTGCGGGGGAGGACGAAGCCGTCGCCCGCGAAACGGCGACGGTCGAGGTGGGCGGCGCGGGCAGTACGGCCGAGGAGTCCGACGCCCTCCGGATCGCGTTCGTCTCGGCGACCGACAACACGCCGGAGTTCGCAGCGGGCGAGAGCAGTCCCGGCACCGCGTACCTCGACCTCTCCGAGGAGGTCGCGGCCCGTGAGACGATGGCCGAGGTGCTGGCCCGCGCCCGCGAGACCGATCCCGACCTTCTCGTGGTCTCGCTCCACTGGGGGCCGAACATGGTCGAGGAGCCGCCCGAACACTTCCGGCGGTTCGGCCGCTGGCTGGCCGAGCGCGGCGTCGATCTGATCCACGGCCACAGCGCCCACGTCTTTCAGGGGGTCGAGGTCCACGACGGGACGCCGATCTGCTACGACTGCGGCGACTTCGTGGACGACTACGCGGTCGATTCGGACCTCCGGAACGACCGGAGCTTCCTGTTCGAGGTGGGGGTAACGGAGGAGGGAGAGGTTTCGGAGCTACGGCTCGTTCCGACGGAGATCGACGACTGCGCGGTCCACGAGGCGAGTCGGCGGGCCGCGGAGTGGAGTCGGTCGCGGATGCGGGAGCTGTCCGCGGAGTTCGGGACGAAGTTCGAGGAAGAGGACGGGGAGTTGGTGCTACGGCTCTGACGGGGAGTCGAGCACCGAGACGGACGAGCCGAGCGACAACCTACACGTCCCGAACGTACGGGAAGACGACCCCCAGCACTAGTCCGTACACGACGTGGCCGACGAGGCTCTGCGGATTGAAGTTCGGGAAGGGCGGGTTCGCGGGCGAGCCGACCGCGCCGAGCCAGATCGGCATGACGAGGGCCGCGAGGAGGACCCAGAGGACGACGCCGTAGGCGACGCCGAGACCCGCGCTTCGACCGACCGAGTCGGCGTACCCGAGCCCGCTCGCGACGACGGCGAAGACCACGCCGAGGACGACCGGCGACTTCGATGACGGGCGTCATCTGCGCGGTGAGCATCGCGCCCATGGCGACGCCGCCGAGAAGTCCGGCGACCGCGCCGCCCTTCCACGCGAACTGTTCGGTGGGCCGTTCGACCGTCGTGGTAGTTTCCGAGGCCATACGGTCGGTTACGACGGCCGCTTAAATACGGGTTCTGCGGCTGTACAGGCGGCCTGCACATGCGCCAAGACGACGGTGGCTCGGGGATTCGGGTCGCGGATCAGAAAAATTATGATTATTAGATGGAACGAAAGGAGTATGGCGGAATCAGAGTGGGTTCACTACGCGATGTTCTTCCTCGGCGTGCTGTTGGTCGTCGGAAGCGTCGGCGTCGGCATCGGTGCCCTGCAGTACGAGTTCCAGCACGAATCCGAGACGGCCGAGCCGGACGATTGGGACAGACCTCTCTACCAGTACGAGGAACTGTCCGACGACGAACGGCGCATCGTCGACCGAGCGAGAAGCGGCGAACGGTTCGTGTTCGAGGACGGTAGTTCCGTCCCCGGAGAGGAGCGGAGTTCCTTAGGTAGCCAACAGCTGATGGTGTACTATCCCGACGAGGACACCTACTACGTTTTCACCCACCAGATAATCTTCGTCCCGACGGAGCCAGCGGGAGTTGGAGCGATAGCGATGCTCCTCGCTGGCGTCGGTTTGATAGGGGACTCGATTCGTCGCCACCACTTCCCGCACAGAGACGTTCTCTGGCGAACGGGGTGAATCCACCAGATTCGCCTCCCGGCGGTATCGGCGACGGCGTTTCTGTCCCGACAGCGTTTCTCGCTCGCACTATAATTACATAAATTTATCTTATTAATTTAAGTTTTACAAATCCTATATTTCGGTCGCAGATCAAACGAAGCACCCGAATCACCCTGATCCTGCTCGTCCTGACAGCACTGCTCGTCGTCACCGGCTCGACCGGTGCCCTCGCGCAATACTGCATGGGCATCGGTGACGTCAGTACCCAGTGCGGTTGCGGCGGCACCGCCGGTTGCTCGTACCCCTGACGTAGCGAACCTCGCAGAAGTACCGCTAACCAACTGCTTTTTGCCGGTCGCCCACCTCCGGGAGAACGATGAGTCTCACTCTCTCCGAGGAGCGTTCCGACCCGCCCGGAGTCGCCGAAGACGGCGTCTGGCTCGCCTGCATCGAGTGCGACTGGACCGGCGCGCCGTTCGAGGAGATTCGGTACAAGTGTCCCGACTGCGACGTCCTGCTCGAAGTTCGGTACGCCGACCTCCCGACGCTCGACGACTTTGCGGACTCCCAGACCCGCG
>PXSM01000124.1 GCA_003023465.1 Halobacteriales archaeon SW_6_65_15
GAGCCGTCCGGGCAGTTCGTTTGGCGACGCTAAACGCTATCGGCGCGGGTCGACGAGTTTCTTCAGCCCCTCGTTGCGGTCCATCTCCTCGAAGGGGTCGTATCGAGCCATTCTGAATCTCCGACCATACATAGGCGGTCTGAGGAGATAAGGATAGCAGTATACGTGCTATCACGCGCCCGAAATCGGCACTTTCGAGTTTTCACCGAGTCGAGGAGGCTCGCGTCAGTCCAGCAATCCCTCGTCGGCGAACACCTGCCGGAGTCGCTCCATCGTGGCGACCACCACGTCGCAGGCGGGCCGGACCGCTGGCTTGGGGATGAACCCGACCGAGAGACCCGCGACTTCGAGCATCGGGAGGTCGTTCGCGCCGTCGCCGACCGCGACGGTGTCGCTGATGGGAATCTCGCGCTCGGCCGCGAGGCGTTCGAGGGCGTCGTCCTTCGTCCCCTCGATGAGCGGCCCTTCGACCTCGCCGGTCAGCTCTCCGTCCACGATGGGCAGGCGATTGGCGACGATGATATCGACCGAGACGCCTTCGCGTGCGAGCGCCGCCTCCCCGCCGCGCTCGAACCCGCCGGTCAGGATGGCGGTGGTCACGCCCGCCTCGTTCAATTCGCGGATGACGGTCGCGGCGTCCTCCCGGAGTACCACCTCGTCGAAAGCCGCCTCGGTGGCCGACTCGGGGAGGCCCTCCAGCAGGGCGGCCCGGTCGCGGAGACTCCTCGCGTAGCTGATCTCGTCGTTCATGGCGCGCTCCGTAATCGCGGCCATCTCGTCGGCCACTCCCATCTGGTCGCCGAGCAGGACCGTCATCTCCGAGTCCGAGAGCGTTCCGTCGAAGTCGAACGCGACGAGCGTCATGGGGCTTCGTTCGGTCGGGAGGGGCTTGAAACGACCGGATGGGACGGGTGTTGCGAAACTGCGCTACGAGATACCGCGGAGACTTTTGACGACGCGCACCGAACGAGAACGACAGATGGTAAACGCGGACGCCGCGATCTACGGCCGCAACAGACGGGCTTCGGTCCGATTCTTCTTGGTCGCAGTCGCCGTCTTCGTCGGCGCGTCTGCGGCGTTTTTCGTTCGGACGGGGCTGGCCGACGGGGACTGGCACGTCGTCCCAACTAACCTGTATCCCGTACTTCTCGCATTCGTCGTTCTGGTCGCAATGGCCAGTGCAGTAGCAAACGCGTACCTGAAGGGCGGCTTCGCGATTAGCGTGCTGAACGCGACCGCGGTAGCACTCGCATTCGGTCTCGCCACCCTCCTCTCGCAGGCCACAGGGATGGGCGTCGGAAACGCGCTCCGGGGGGCTGAAAAGCGGTTTTAACCGGCAGTAGTCGGGCAAGGCTTCGCAACCGACACGCGAATGAGAGCACGCGCGGCAAAACGCTTATCCGAGAAGTACGCAAACCCAAACACAAACGAAAATGGCCACGAAGAACATCGGTATCAGAGAGGAAGTGTACGAACACCTCAAGGCTCACAAGCAGGGCGACGAGAGCTTCTCCGAGACTATCCAGCGGTTGCTCGAAGAAGCAGAAGAGGATTGGCAGACCCACTTTGGATTTCTCGACGAGGAGACCGGCGAGGAGTTTGCCGATGCGGTCGAGGCCGAACGCAAGCGACTCGACGCCGACTTGGCCGACCGACAGCGCGAAGTGGTCGATGCACTCGGCGAGGACAGTGACGGATGAAGCTTCTCGACGCCTCGGTACTTATCGGCTACGCACAGGGCGAACGAGCCGCCGCGGACTATCTCGAAAGAAACGACGAAACCGTCTTCGGTGCGCCGACGGTCGTCCTCTCGGAGGTCTACACGGGGCTCTTTCGGACGACTGACCTGGGCCGCGAAGAGGTGAAGGCAAAGTACGGCTGGGTGCGATCAGTTCCCTTCACGGATGAAGCCGCCGTCGAAACGGCCGCTATTCGCTCGACTCTCAGTTCGCGGGGTCAGAAAATCAACGCCAGCGACACCTACATCGCAGGAACGGCGCGTGCGCTCGACGTCCCGCTCGTCACGGCCGACGGGGACTTCGAGAAAGTAGACGATCTCGAAGTCGAGAACTACCGCGACCAGTAGGTCAGCGACGACGGACCCGAGGGATTTAGACCGCCACTCCACCTACCCAACCCCAATGACTCCTTTCCCCGAGTTCGAGGTCGTCCCCGCGGTGGACGTGCAGGACGGCGAGGTCGTCCAGCTGGTTCAGGGCGAGCGCGGCACCGAGAAGACCTACGGCGACCCCGTCGAGGCCGCCGAGCAGTGGGTCGAACAGGCCGTGCTTGGCGAAGCTATCGAGCATGTGGTCGAAGAGCCCGACGCCCGTCTCGACGGTGGCGTCGCCGTCGCCGTCCACGTCGAGGGTCACCTCGATCTCCGTCGCGGACGCGACCGACCTGCTCGACCGGGGAGTAGACCACGTGATTCTCGGTACCGCGGCGGTCGAGAACCCCGAAATCGTCGCAGACATCTCCGACGAGTACCCCGGCTCGGTGGTGGTCAGCCTCGACGCCAAAGAGGGCGAGGTCGTCGTCTCGGGGTGGACCGAAGGCACGGGTCTCGACCCCGCGGAGGCCGCGGCGCGCTACGAGGAGTTGGGCGCTGGCGCGATCCTGTTCACGGACGTGGACGTGGAGGGGCAACTCGCGGGCGTCCAGACCGACCGCGTCCGCGAGGTGGTCGAGGCGGTCGATATTCCGGTCGTCGCCTCCGGGGGCGTCGCCACCCTCGACGACGTGCGAGCCCTGCGCGACGCCGGGGCCGCCGCGGTGGTCGTCGGGACGGCACTCTACGAGGGCGAGTTCACGCTCGAAGCGGCGAAGTCGATTTGAGACGAGAATTGCACGAATTTCGGCAAACCACGGGATGCGCTCGTCTAATCAAATCACAGGACGTGCCGCGAGCGCTTCATGCGCGAGCACGCGGGGAGGTACGGGGGCGCGGTGCTGTGCTGTGCGGTCGCGGTTGCGGTCTCCCCTCGGCTTCGGGAGTAGCTAGCTTCATTCCGTCAAAAGAGCCGCCTCGGACGAAACAGACCAAAACAGTAACCGATGCCGAACGGAGTCGGAGGACAACGACCTTGTACCTCCGCCCCAATCCTCGCGTATGAGCGACCGAACCGCCGCGGTGACCCGCGAGACCGCCGAGACCGAGATCGAGGTGACCCTCGACGTGGACGGCGACGGCGACGCCCCCGTCGAGACGGGCGTGGGCTTCTTCGACCACATGCTCGAAAGCTTCGCCAAGCACGGCCTCTTCGACCTGACCGTCAGGTGCGACGGCGACCTCGAAATCGACGAGCACCACACCGTCGAGGACGTTGCCATCACCCTCGGAGAGGCCCTCGCCGAGGCATTGGGCGACAAGCGGGCCATCGTTCGCTTCGCCGACCGGAAGGTCCCGCTGGACGAGGCGGTCGCGGAGGTCGTCGTGGACGTGAGCGGGCGACCCCTCTTCGAGTTCGAGGGCGCGTTCTCGCAGCACCGCGTGGGCGACCTGACCAGCCACATGGCAAAGCACTTCTTCCGGTCGCTGGCGACGAACGCGGGGGTGACACTCCACGTCGCGGTCTCGGGCGAGAACGCCCACCACGAGATCGAGGCGCTGTTCAAGGCGGCGGCACGGGCGCTGGACGACGCGACGAGAATCGACGAGCGACGGAGCGACGTGGCGAGCACGAAGGGGCAACTGTAGCACTCGGGCGGACGATCACCGTAAGCAGAAGCGGCGGACGATCACCGCGAGCGGAGGCGGCGGATTCCGTACTGGGAGCAACGCGATTCCGAGAAACACGACCCATGCCCACAGGTACAGGGCGTGGGGGTCGCCGGGGCCGGCGTACTGCTGGGAGTAGACGCTGTTGACGAGCATGAGGACGGCGACGCCCATCGGCGTCACGAGGTCGTGGCGCACCAGCAGGTACGCGGGCACGGCCAGCAGGAGGATTCCGCCGACGCCCATCCAGAGCCAGAGGAGCGGCGGCGCGTTGATTCCCCGAGTGAATCCGAATCCGAGCGACGCGGCCGCGTGAATCGCTCCGGCCCCCGCGGCGATTAGAACCGCGGTTCGGACGGTCGAGGGGACGGCCCACCTCTGTGGCGGCGCGGGAAACCATTCGCGCCTGCTTCGGACGAGGTACTCCCACATCCCCGCGAGCGCCGCGCCGGCCGTCCAGACGTACCACGCGCTCAGGTACTTGACG
Organism: Halobacteriales archaeon SW_6_65_15; assembly: GCA_003023465.1. Lineage (GTDB taxonomy): Archaea > Halobacteriota > Halobacteria > Halobacteriales > Haladaptataceae > Halorussus. Next base: position 4,209 of record PXSM01000124.1, read on the forward strand.
AGGTAGAGGCCGTTCTCGACGACGGTGAACCCCGTCGGCTCGTCGATACTGGGTTCGAGCTCCGCCACGTCTCTGAACACCAGGTCCGGCGGCGTGAGTTCGGCGTGGAGCGCGAGTCCGGCGAGTACGCCGACCAGTGCGAGCGGGACGACGAGGTGCAGTTCGAGCGCGAGCCACGCCGCGAGCGCGCCGAGGGCGACTAGCCCGCCGTACCGCCAGAGTACGCCTTCCACGGAATACGCCGAGGGGCCGACCTCGTAGCCGTACCGGAGCGCGACGCCGAGGACGACGGCGGCGTGGGCGATGCCGACGAGGAGGGCGACTAACGCGCGGCGGGACCGACGGCGCATGTCGAAGGTGTTCACAGGCGGGGCTATTAGGTCTTTAGCGGAGCATCGAACACCATTATATTTTTGTTAGCAACTTTTTCGGTGTCTTTCGATTTCTATTTATTTCTTCGAGGGTGCCCGGCGCGCGTCGGCGAACCCCTTCAACGTCCGGGGACCGCGGATACGTTCCTAGAGATGGCCACCGAACCGCCGAGAGAAAACGACTAAACCCCCTCCAGTCCCATTACCAGCCAACAGATGTTCGACGAGATAATGCAGAAGTTCGAGGGAAGCCCGTCCCAGCAGGCGGTCATCCGCCTCCTCCTCGAACGAGGCTTCTCGGTCAACGACGACGGGCGGGTCGTCTCGGGGAGCATCGAGATTCCCAACACCCAGATCGCCCGCGAGATCGGGGTGGTCCCGAGCCTGATGGACCTCGCGCCCGTCCTCGACCTGACCGTGCTGACCATCGACGTGACCGACGCCGACGAGCCTGGCATCGTCGCACGGGTGACGACCTTGCTGGCCGAGAACGGCATCTCCATCCGCCAGACCGTGAGCGAGGACCCGGAGTTCACCGACGAGCCCCGCCTGTATCTGGTCACCGACGAGGACGTGCCCGGCGACGGGCTCAACCAGATGAAGAACCTCGACTTCGTGCGGAAGATCGAGTTGAAGTAGACTACTCCGACGTCGGGGATTCGGGTTCTCCGCTGCCGAGGAGCTTCCGATAGCTCAGCAACTCGAACCGGCCGTAGGTCCCCGTCCCGGCACACTCGTACCCGTGCTTCTCGTACAGCGACTGGGCGGCCTCCTGTCTGGCGGTCGTCTCCAGTTCCAGCGTCTCGTACCCGAGGTCGGCCGCTCGCTCCTCCAGTGCCAGCAGGACTTCCTCGCCGAATCCCTTGCGGTGGTGGTCGGGAGCCACTCGCATCCGGGTGACTTCCGCGGTCGTCGCGTCCACCCGCTTCAGCCCGCCCATCGCGACGAGTTTCGCGGCCGCTTCGTCCCTCGGAGACGCTCCCGCGTCGAGGAGGTCGTCACCGCCGAGTTCGCCGACCAGAAACTCGCCTCCGGCGTCGAGGTACGTCTCCCTGACCGCGCGGAGGTCGTCGGCCCAATCGTCGTCGTCCGGGCGGGCGTCCACGGATTCGAGGGCCTCGCGCTCCAGTGCCAGCACCCGCTCCTGATCGCGGGGTTCGTACCGCCGCAGGCGGAGCTCGTCCGGCATCTTCGGGCGAAGCGAGGCGGTCGGCGGGGAAAAGGATTGATTCTCCGGCCCGAGTCAGGAGTCGAAACCCGCGGCTTTTCCTCGTCGGCCCGCCAAGCACGAGCGATGACCGACGACCCGGACGCGTACCGAACCGTGCCGAGGTCCGCGAGGAGTACGCCGACGCGACGCACAACGTCCCCGCGTACCGGGTCCGCGAGTCGAGCGGCGACCGGGAGTCGGGCGGCGGCCGGGAGTCGAGTGACGACCGGGCAGGGACGCCCGGTGGCTTCCTCCGGGAGTACGGCGACGACGACGGCGAGCCCTCCGGGTCGGCGGGCAAGCCCGCGCTGAACGTCCTCCAGCAGGAGGGCGTCGAGAACGTCGTCGCGGTCGTGACCCGGTACTACGGCGGGACGAACCTCGGCGTCGGCGGTCTCGCGCGCTCGTACTCCCGGGCTGTCAAAGAAGCCGTCGTGGACGCCGGATTCGTCGAGGAGCGACCCCACGAGCAGTTCTCGGTGACGGTCGAGTACGACGACTCCGGGACGGTCAGGGGGATTTTGGAGAGTGCAAGCGGGGAGTCAGGCGCAGGCGTGGAATTCGAGGCCGACTACGAGGAACGCGTCACCTTCGAGATCCGCGTGCCGGTCGAGGCCGCGGCGGGACTTCGAGACCGGATTCGGAGCGCGACCAGCGGCCGGGGCGATATTAGTTTCGAACAGACAGGT
>PXSM01000125.1 GCA_003023465.1 Halobacteriales archaeon SW_6_65_15
AGAGTTACAACCGGTAGTGTGAGCCCCGTCTCTTCCGGCAGTAGCTTCAACACCCACCTGTTCGAACGCCAAGTCATCCCATGCCCCGACCAGGGTCCTACCGCGGCGAGCACGTGAAATCGGACGATAGACCGACCGCGGCCGGTCCCCCCGGAGGCGGTCGCTGATGGCCGACCGCGAGCCGGTCGGCGGCGTCGACAACGCCTGGCGCCGGGTCGGGTCGGTGGACAACCTGACGACCATCACCGGGGTGCTGTGGTTCGACGAGGCCATCAGCTACGAGGAGCTGTGCGACCGCCTCGAGGAGCGGCTGCTCCGGTTCGACCGGTTCGGACAGCGCGTCGGCGGCCGCGAGCGGGCGGTGGCCCGGCCCTACTGGGAGACGGTCGAGGAGTTCGACGTCGAGACCCACGTCGAGCACGTGGCGCTGCCGGAGCCGCAGGACGACGAGACGTTCCAGCGGTTCGTCGGCAGCCTGATGAGCCGGCCGCTCGACGAGCGGCGGCCGCTGTGGGAGGCGACCCTCGTCGACGGCGCCGGCTCCGGGGACGGCAACGCCGTCGCCTTCCGCATCAACCACAGCATCGGCGACGGATTCGCGCTGATGTACGTCATGTTCGGGCTGGTGGACGACCCCGACAGCATCGAGATGCCGATGGGCATCGTCCCGGACCCGCCGAGCGCCGACGAGTTCGCCGACGAGACGGCGGCCGACGGCGCGGGCGCGGCGGTCGAGCGCGGCGAGTCGACGACGGCCGGGCCCGCGGAGGGCGCTGCGGACGCCGAGGACGGCGACGGGACGGGGCTGTCGCTGGGCGGCGGCGTGCTCGACACCGTCTCGCTGGCGGCGACGGCGGTCAGGACCGGCGTGAACCTGCTGACACAGGACGACGAGATAGAGACGTCGCTGCGGGGCGAGCTGGGCACCGCCAAACGAGCGGGGTGGACCGACGAGATACCGCTGGCGACGGTGAAGGCCATCGGCGAGGAGAACGACGCCACGGTCAACGACGTGCTGCTGGGGGCGCTGGCGGGGGCGTTCCGCCGGCTACTCGCCGACCGCGGCGAGAGCGTCGACGGGCGGGAACTCCGGGTGACGGTGCCGGTCAACCTCAGGCCGATGGACCGGCGGGACGCCTCGCTCGGCAACCACTTCGGGCTGGCGTTCGTCCCGCTGCCCGTCGGCACGCCGGACCTCGGGGAGCGCATCCGCATCATCCACGACCGGATGAGCCCCGAGAAGGCCGGCGTCGAGGCGTTCCTGATGTACCTGGCGCTGAAGTTCGGCGGCCACGCGCCGGAGCCCGTCCTCGAGTGGCTGATGGGGCAGTTCGAGGACCGCGCGACGGGCGTGGTGACCAACGTCCCGGGTCCGACCGGGGCCGTCGAGTTCGCCGGCCGGGAGATAACCGACATCATGTTCTGGGTGCCGCAGGCCAACGACCAGGGCATCGGCATCAGCATCTTCAGCTACGACGGGGCGGTCCGGCTCGGCATCGCCTGCGACGCGAACCTCATCGAGGACCCCGGCGAACTGTCCGGGGCCTTCCGGACCGAGGTCGACGCGCTGGCCGAGGACGCCGACGCCGACCTGGCCAGCGAGTAGAACCACGCCGGCTTTGGACCGGGCGCTCCAGGCCACCGTATGGAGTGTCCCGACTGCGGCGCCTCGATGGTCGCCTTCGACGTCCCGGTGGAGTACCGCGAGCACGTCCCCGAATCGAGCGGCCGGGCGGCGCTGTGTCCGTCCTGTCTCGCGCTGGCGAGCGCGGAATCGGCGCCGGCCGAGCCGCGGTTCGACCGCATCAGCGACGCCTTCCCGACGAACGAGGCGGCGGCGGTGCCGCTGGCCGTCGCCGTCGGCCTGCTGGACTCGCTGGCGCTGCACCGCCCGGCGCTGGAGGAACTGCTCGGCGCCGCCGAGCGGGCCGGCGTCGACCCGCTGCTCGTGCTGGACCGACTGCACGCACAGGGCGGCGTCCAGCCCGGCTTCGACCTCGACCGGCGGCGCCACCAGCTCCAGCAACTGCTGGACTGATTCGATGCGACGGGGAGTCGGTCGGGGGGTCTCAGACGCCCGTCGAGTACCGCAGGATGCCGGCGATACCGCCGAAGGCCGACAGCAGCTGTTCGCCCTTCTCGAAGTCCGTCGAGATGAACTTCACCTCGGTGCCCCGCTGTTCGGCGATTGCCATCAGGTGGTCGATGGCGTCCTCCCGCTCGACGACCTCCGCCTCGGCGCCGTCCTCGCAGGCGTGTTCGGGGGTGTCCGCACTGGTGTCGACGAGTTCGAACTCCTCGCGGCCGCCGCAGTCGTAGGTGACGACGTCCTTCCGGAGGTCCTCGCTGATGAGCAGGCGGTCGACCGAGCCCATCACGAGGTTCTGTCGGGTGGCGTCGAAGCCGTACGTCGCCTTCCCGCCGTCGTGGAGCTGTTCGAAGAACTCCTCCATCTGGGACTTGTCCTTCATCACCTCCGTCTCGTAGGTGGCGAGCTCGCCGCCGTTGAGTTCCTTGAAGAACTCCTCCATCTGCCGTTTGTCCTTCATCACCTCCGTCTCGGCCAGCACGTCCCCGGCAGCGTCGACGAGGTCGTACAGTCCCGACTCGTCGGTGTAGGAGACGTCGAACTTTCCCAGCACCGTGTCCCGGAGTTCGTGGTGGAGGTAGTCGCCGTCGAGGAACTCGTCCTTGGTCGGCGAGGGGCCCCCCACGAGGATGCCGTCCAGTTCGTGCCGCCTGGGGACGAACAGGTCGTCGGCCATCTCGGCGACCTCCTGGTAGAAGTTGTCGATGGCTTCCAGCCGGAGGCGGGCGAACCGCTGGGCGGACTGGCCGCCCTTCCGCTGTTTGCCCGGCACGAGCGAGGAGGCGGACTTGACCGGCTCGACGCGCTTGCCCTTCAGCCAGCCGACGTTGGCCTCGCGGCGGTCGAGGACGATGAGGCCGTAGAGACCCTTGTCGGCCAGCATCCCCTCTAGCGGTTCGGTCAGGAACTCCGAGTCGCAGTGGTAGCGGAACGACTGGATGGGTTCGGGCGGGCTCTCCAGCACCTTCGTCACCATGTCGGTCCGGCCACCGCCGGTGTCGATGGCACCGCTGAAGATGACCATTCCCTTCTCCGGCGGATAGGTGTCGTAGTAGCGCAGGCGGTCCTTGATGGACGTGAGGGCGTCCTGCACGTTCGTCCGGGTCTGCTTGGACTTGATGTTGGCCGCCTCGCTGTGCTCTTGGGTGACGTGTGCGACCACGTCGCTGATCTGCTTGTCGTCTGGAATGTAGATGGTGACGAGCTGAGTCCCGGAGCCCTTGTAGTCCTTGAGGTCCTCGATGACCTTCTGGAACTCGTACTTTTTCCTGTCGGACTGCTCGCCTTCCTGCTCACTCATTACCTCTTTCTAGACCGTCCGGGAGGTAAGTAACCTACGACCTTGCATGGGTAATGCATAGCGAATACATGCTTTAGTCGGTAATGCGTATGTTTGAGTAGATAAAGCAACAGTCTTGCAAAACTAAACCGAGGTGTAACAGTGAAGGCTCGCAAACGCACCAGCCTCCAACATTGTACTTTGGCTGTCAGCTATTCTCCTAAAACCGACGCCGTTTGTTCGATTCTCTCGTCGCCGACGGGCTAACTTTATATGCGTGTCGTGGCTGGGTTGCAGACAACGAACACGCATGTCCGAACGAACCGTCTACGCGATAGCGAGCGGCAAAGGAGGTGTCGGGAAGACGACGACCGCCATCAACCTCGGCGCGATGCTGGCCGACCGGGACCACTCGGTGGTCGTCGTCGACACCGACCTCGGGATGGCGAACCTCGCCGGTTTCCTCGACTTCGAGGTCGAGACGCCGACCCTCCACGAGGTGCTGGCGGGCGACGCCGACGTCAAGGAGTCGATCTGCCAAGCACCCGGCGGCATCGACGTACTGCCCAGCGCTACCGACATCGAGGCGTTCACCAGATCCGACCCGGGAAACCTGCAGGACGTGGTCGCACCCCTCCGCGAGGAGTACGACTACGTGCTACTCGACACCGGGGCAGGCGTCAGCTACGACAGTCTCGTCCCGCTGGCGCTCGCCGACGCCGTCCTGCTGGTCGCCACGCCCGACGTGGCCTCGGTGCGGGACACCGCCAAGACCGGCGAACTGACCGCGCGAGTCGGGAGCGAGGTCGCGGGTGCGGTCCTGACCCAGCGCAGCAGCGACATCCTCAGCGCCGACGACGTGGAGGAGACCCTCGGAACCGACGTACTCGCGGTCGTCCCGCAGGACGAGGCGGTCCCGATGGGCATCGACGCCGGGCGACCCCTCGCGGCGTTCGCACCGAACGCACCCGCCGGGCAGGCCTACCGCGAACTCGCCGCGGTGGTGACGGGCGAGACCGACCCCGACCCCGAACTGGACCTCGGGGGCGACGCCGACGTGGAGTTCGACGCCGAACCGCCCACCCGTGAGAAGGGTTCGGGCGAGCGCGAGGACGCCCCACCGGGTGAGGGACTCCCCGAGAGCGTCCAGAACGCCATCGAAAGCGGGGGCGAATCCGGCGGCCTCCTCGGCGGCGAGTTGGCGAGCGCGGCCGAGGAGATTCGAGCGCAGACGGCCGACCAGACTGCGGAGCGAGCGACGGACGCCCCGACCGAGGGGTCCGACTCGTCGGACTCGCTCGAAGCAAAGGCAAACGATTCGGACCCGCTCGACACCGAAGCGAACGATTCAGACTCCCTCGACACCGAAGCGAACGAATCAGAGCCTGCGGAGTCCGACGTGATCGACGAGGAAGCTCGGAGCGTGGACGACCTCATCGACGAGCACATGGACGACGACCGCCTCGGGAAGGACTCGCTGGCGGGCGACGACTCACGGACGGGCGACGACCCGTTCGGCGAGGACTCGCCGGACGGAACGGACGACGACCGCGACGCCACGGAGAGCCAGACCCGCGAGGGCGGAGCCGACCCCATGCCATCCGACGGCGACCGAACCAGCGACGACCGAACCAGCGACGAGGGGTCGGACTCCGGCGCAGTCCCATTCGAGGGGGAAAGCGAACCCCCAAGCGCGGAGGAGATCGATGGAGGCGCGGAGCCGAACGCCGAATCCGGAGCGAAATCAGTAGGCGTCGAATTGGAGGACGTGGATGCGGAAGACGTGAAGACGGGGACGCTTTCTGACGACGATAATTCCGGGATTCTGGGCCGCATCGGATCGCTGTTCAAGTGAGGCCGCCCCTCCGACCAGTGGGCCGACGGTCGGAGAGAATTCTAATTGCGTCTTTTCGCTGTCGAAAATTCATAGAGTTCTTAAAGACATCTATAGATTTTTTCCACTACTATATAGTTGTCTTTGGCGTTCCTTTCAATTTCTCATCTTCGTTCGATAGCCCGACCCGAGCACCGCCCGAAGACGCCTCAACTTCTAAGCACTTCGGCGTCGAACCCGTCGCTATGGCAGACGACAGTTCGGTGTCGTTCTGGTGGGTGCTACTGTTCGTGCTACTGGCGCTCGGGGTCGCCGCCGGAGCGATATTCTTCGTCGGGGGCGACCTCTTCGGCGCGTCGGGGTTCGTCGTTCCCGGCTGAGCGACGAGTCCCGGCGACGCTTATTTACGCGTTCCGTCAGAACCTATACCTAATGACCGAAATCGTCTCCACCGAGGACGTGCTTTCCGGTGCTCCCCGAATCGAAGGGACCCGAATCGGCGTTCACCACGTCGCCCGGCGGATCATCGACGGGGACGAGGAGCCAGCAGTCGTGGCGAGCGACTACGACCTCTCGCTCGCGGATATCCATCGCGCGTTGACCTACTACTACGACCACCCCGACGAGATGCGCGAGATGAGGAAGCGACGAGACGAGATGGGGGAAGACTTGAACGTACTAACCCCCGAGGACGTTGGGCTTCATCAGGTCGAGAGTGAACGAGAGTCGGCAGGGAAATCGGAGCGATCGGCGTGAGGATCGTCGCGGACGAACACATTCCGGATCGGTTCGTTACCGCACTGCAGTCCGAGGGTTTCGACGTGGTTCGAGCCAAAGACGTATTGTACGAAAGCGCGCCGGACTCTGCCATTCTCGACTACGCGGTCGAAAACGGATACGTCGTTCTAAGCGAAGACGAGGACTTTAGAAAAGAAGTAACCGATCAGAGTGATCATCCCGGAGTAATCGCTTGTAATACCAGAGCGAAAACTGGGGAGGTCGTCTCCGCAATTCGATCGATAGAACGGTACGCGGAGGACTTGAGCGGTAGCGTCGTCCACGTCCCCGGAAACTGGGACTGATTACATCGACCGCGGAGCCGCAACCCCGAGCACCTGCAGGGCGTTGCCCACCGCGTGCTTCGACGCCGCGACCAGCGCGAGGCGGGCGTCCCGCAGGTCCTCGTCCACGTCGTCGGCGAGGACCGGACACTCCCGGTAGAAGGCGTTGAACGTCTCGGCGAACTCTCGGGTGTAGGTGGCGACGAGGTGGGGTTCGAGGTCCGCCGCGGCCGTCTCGATGACCGCCGGGAAGCGACCGATGGCCTCCACGAGGTCGCGCTCGGCCTCCGTCTCCAGCAGGGAGGCGTCGAAGCCCCCGGCGACTGCGGTGTCGGAGGTTGTCGGATCGATTCCGGCTTCCTCCAGAATGCCGCAACAGCGCGCGTGAACGTACTGGACGTAGGGCGCGCTCTGGGCCTCGAAGTCGAGCGCGCGGTCCCACTCGAAGGTGATCGCCTTCGAGGGCTGCTTGGAGACGATGTCGTACCGGACCGCGCCGATGCCGACCTGCTCGGCGATGCGCTCGACGTCCTCGTCGGTGAGGTCATCATCGCGGATGCGGTCGTCCATCCGGGTCTCGACCTCCTCGCGGGCGCGGTCGATGGCCTCGTCGAGCAGGTCGTCGAGGTCGATGCCCGTACCCTCGCGAGTGCTCATCCCTTCGCCGCCGGGGAGGTTCACCCAGGAGTAGAACACCTGTTCGAGTTGGTCGGTGTCGTGGCCGAGGAGTTCGAGCGCGTAGCGGAGCTGTTCGAAGGTTAGCTGATGGTCCTCGCCGATGACGGTGATCGCGCGGTCGTAGTTGTCGAACTTCCACTCGTGGTGGGCGATGTCCCGCGTCGTGTAGAGGGTCGTGCCGTCCGAGCGCAGGAACACGAAGTTCTTGTCGATGCCGAACTCGTCGAGTTCGAGCTGCCACGCCTCCTCCTCGAAGACGGCCTCGTCGAGTTCCTTCAGGCGCGAGACCACCTCGTCGGCCGACCCGTCGCGGAGGAACCGGGTCTCCTTGACGAACTCGTCGAACTCCGCGGGCAGGCGGTCGAGACTCTCGCGCATCCCGCCGAGGACCGTGTCCACGACCGTCTGAACGCGCTCGTAGGTCTCCTCGTCGCCTTCTTCGAGCCCCTGCATGATGGCTTGAATCTCGGCCTCGGCTTCCTCGACCTCGTCGGGGTCGCCCGCTTCGAGGAACTCGTTGCCCTTGCGGTAGTAGCGAACGAGGTCGTAGTCGGCCTTGTCGCGCTCGGGGTCGGGCAGGTCCTCTTCGTCGAAGGTCTCGTAGGCCCACGTGAAGACGGCCATCTGGCGACCCGCGTCGTTGACGTAGTAGTGGCGGTCCACGTCGTGGCCGGCGAAGGCGAGCACGCGCGCCACGGCGTCGCCGACGATGGGATTGCGCGCCCGGCCGACGTGGACCGGACCGGTCGGGTTGGCGCTGGTGTGTTCGACCACGACCTCCTCGCCGGTCGGTTCGAGGTGGCCGAAGTCGGCTCGCTGGCCCTCCTCGACGGTCGCCTCGTAGTAGGCGTCGCTCGGCAGGAAGTTGACGTACGGGCCCTGCGCCGAAGCGGCGTCGATCAGTTCGTGCTCGCTCGCGTCGATTTCGTCGGCGATGTCGCCCGCGACCTCCGGCGGGGGCGCGCCCACCTCGCCCGCGAGGCGGAACGCCGCGCTACTGGCCAGCACCGCGTCCACGCCCTCCGGCGGGTCCTCGATGCCGAGGTCGTCGGTCGGGAGATCGAGTTCGTCGAGTGCGGAGACGAGAGCCGCCTCCACGTCGTCCCGGAACTGGAGATACATGTTACCGGATGGTTTTCGACCGGCGGGTAAAGGGGTTTCTGAAGCGTGTTACTGGTTCAGCGAAGGAGCGCGAGTCGCGGTCCGTCCGACGGAGTGACTCGCCGAGCGACGACTCGCTACCCGCCGAGGTAGAGCTTCGACACCTCCTCGTTGTCGAGGAGGTCGGCGGCGTCGCCTTGGAACCGGACGGTCCCCTGGTCGAGCACGTAGCCGCGGTCGGAGATGCCGAGTCCCTTCGTGGCGTTCTGTTCGACCATCAGGATCGCGGTGTCCAACTCGTTGACCGCCTGCACGTGCCCGAACACGTCGTCGGCGGTGTTCGGTGCCAGTCCGGCCGACGGCTCGTCGATCAGCAGGACGTCCGGCTCCATCACGAGCGCGCGGGCGAACGCCAGCACCTGTCGCTGTCCGCCCGACAGGGTCCGGGCCTTCGCCGACCGCTTCTCGTCGAGCAGCGGAAACCGGTCGTACAGGTCGCCGATGACCCGGTCGAGTCCGCCTTTCCGGGCGACGCCGCCCATCCGCAGGTTCTCCTCGACGCTGAGCGAGTTGAACACGTTGTCGGTCTGCGGGACGTACCCGATTCCCTCCCGGACGACGTCCTCGGGGGCCATGCCGCCGATGTCCCGGCCGTGATACGTGACGGTTCCCGCCCACGGCGTCAGCAGGCCGAAGACCGTCTTGAGGACGGTGGATTTCCCGGCACCGTTCGGCCCGATGAGACAGACGATCTCCTCGGGGTCGAGGTGGAGCGAGCAGTCGTCGAGCACCTGCATCTCGCCGTAGCCGCTGTCGACGCCCGACAGTTCGAGGACGGGGTCGTCGCTCACGCGCCACCTCCCAGATACGCGTCGATGACGCGGGTGTCCGACTGCACGCGCTGGGGTGGCCCTTCCATGAGAACGCTGCCCTGATCCAGCACGATGACCGGGTCGGCGAGTTGCATGACGAAATCCATGTCGTGTTCGATGAGGAGGAACGTCGTCCCCTGCTCGTTGAGTCGGCGGATCTGCTCGACGAGTTGGTTCTGCAACGTCGGGTTGACGCCGGCGGCCGGCTCGTCCAGCAGGAGGATCTCCGGCTCGGCGAGCATCGCACGAGCCAACTCGACGAGCTTCATCTGGCCGCCGGAGATCTGGGTCGCGGGCTGGGTCGCGAGGTGGTCTATCTCGAACTCCTCGAGGATGCGCTCGGCCTCGGCGAGGTTACGGGACTCGCTCTCGCCGACCTCGCCGGGCGAGGTGAACAGCTTCACGAACGACTCGCCGGGTTGCTTTCGCGGCCCGACGAGCATCGCCTCGCGGACGGTCATCCCCTCCAGCTTTCGGGGCGTCTGGAACGTTCGTATCAGCCCGTGCTCGGCCACCTCGTACGGCTCCATCCCGGTGACGTCGGTCCCGTTGACCTCGACGCGCCCGCCCTCGGGTTCGTAGAAACCCGAGACGAGGTTGAATATCGTCGATTTGCCGGCTCCGTTCGGGCCGATGAGGCCGGTGATCGTGCCGCACTCCACCTCGAAGGTGGCGTGGTCGGTGGCGACCAGCGCGCCGAACGACTTTTGCAAGTCCTCGACGCGCAGAACGGTGTCGTCCTTCGAGAGGTCGGCCCCGCGCGGGTCGACCGCGGGTTCGGCGTCACTCATCGTCACCACCGCCCTTGACCTCGCGAACGGCGGATTTCGGGCGCGAGGGCGCTTCGTCCACGGCGTCGGGCCAGATGAGTTCCCGCTGAGGCGGCAGGATGCCCTCCGGGCGAAAGCGCATCAGCGCGACGATGAGGACGCCGATCAACAACAGTCGCAACGGCGCGACGTCGACCGGAATCCAATCGAACTCGTTGAGGAACCGGGTTCCCTCCCGAATCGCGACGATGACGAACCCGCCGAACAGCGCGCCGCGGTTCGACCCGCTTCCCCCGAGGATGACCGCGACCCACACGTAGAACGTCGTCACGGGGTCGAGGTCGCCCGGGCTGACGAACAGGTTCAGGTGCGCGTAGAACACGCCCGCCAGCGCCATTATCAGGCTGCCGAGCACGAACGATTGCATTTTGAATGAGTACGTGTTCTTTCCCAGCGCCCGCGCGAGGTCCTCGTCCGAGCGAATCGTCCGCAGGACGCGGCCCCACGGAGAGCGATGCACCCGCTTCAGCACGAGATACGTGACGCCGACGAACGCCGCGACGAGCGCGACGTTCAGCAGTCCGCGCCAGAACGCCGCCCCCAGAACGAGTTGCGTGCCCGGGAGCGCGAGTTCCAGATTCGCCATCGCGCTCGGGAACGTTTCCAACAGCGGCCACCCCTCGAAGAAACTCGGGATGCCGCGGACGCCCGCGCTTCCGTTGGTCCACTGGCGTTCGTTGAGTACGACGAGCCGAACGACCTCGGCCAACCCGAGCGAGGCGATGGCGAGGTAGTCGGCTCGCAGGCGAAGCGTCGGCACTCCGATGAGAATCGCCAGAACGCCCGCGACGCCGAGTGCCACCACGAGTCCGACGACCGGGTTGAACCCGCCCGCGATGGGCGACGTGTCCGCGCTCACGAGTGCGGCACCGTACGCGCCGACGCCGAAGAACGCGGCGACGCTGAAGTTAATCAGTCCGGTGAACCCCCACTGGGAGTTCAGTCCGAACGACAACAGCGAGTACATCCCTGCCAGACCAACGAGGTAGAGGAAGTACGTCGGCGCGAGATTGCCGGTGAGTAAGCCGACCAGGAGCAACGCCGCGAATCCGACGACGAAAACGAGAACCCCTTGCTCGGGTCGCGTGAGGTCCGCCCAGTACTCGCTCGGGTCGGTGAGTGCGCTCATCTCAGGTCGCCTCCCCGGCGATTCCGTTCGGACGAACGAGGAGCACCGCCACCATGATCACGAACGCGATGGCGTTGGCGTACTCGATGCCGACGGGGATTCCGAACTCGTCCGGGACCAGCGGAAGGAGTGCGCCCAGTTCCGACAGCACCGGCGTCAACTGGTTGATCATGCCGATTAGGAATCCGCCGAGCATCGCGCCGTACACCGAACCGATGCCGCCGAGGATGACGGCCGCGAAGATTATCAGCAGGAGATTGAACCCCATTCGGGGCGAGAGCTGGTTGTAGAGACCGAGGAACACGCCGCCGGCCCCCGCCAGTCCGGCACCGATGAGCCACGTCCAGAGCTTGATCCGGTCCGTCCGAATCCCACTGACGCGCGCGAGGTCGGGGTTGTCCGCCATCGCGCGCATCTTCCGACCGAGGTCGCTGTGCTGGAGCAGGAGGTGGAGTCCGCCCACGAGCACGGCCGCCGAGACGACGATGGCCACGTCGTGCTTCGTGATTCGGATTCCGTAGGGGATGAGCCACTCGATGGGGCGGAGGGGCTGGATGCCGAACCGGGTGAAGTCGGCCCCGAAACGCATCTGGATCAACGCACGGTAGATGAACGCGACGCCGATAGACGTGATCAGCAGGCCGATAGAGTCGATGTCGAGGGGTTCGTACACGACCTTCTCCGTGACGACCGCGACGACCGCGGCCACGGCGATACCGACGAGGAGCGCGACGAAGAAGCCGAACGGGAGTCCGAGTACGCTGCCACCGAGACCGCCGACGAGACCGAACGCGACGAACGCCGAGTACGCCCCGACGGTCATCGTATCTCCGTGCGCGAAGTTCGCGAAGTCGGCGATGCTGTACACGAGCGATAGCCCGATGCTCCCGAGAACGATGATACTACTGAATATCAGCCCATTGGCGAGATGTTCTGCGAGAACCATTGGTGGGATTACGACTCGATGAAGCCGCTCCCGACGTAATCGTGGTTCTCGACGGTGAGAATCTGCAAGTAACCCACGGGGTCACCGTTCTCGTCGAAGTCGATGGGACCGCTGACGCCCTGATAGTCGACGTCGTCGACGCCGCCACCCTCGGCGAGGATCTGGCTCGCGGCCTCGAACGACGTCACCTGCTCGCCTTCCGGACGGCTCACTTCGCGGACCGTCTCCTGAAGTGCCGCGCCGGTGAACTCGTCGGCCGCCTGAATCGACAGCGCCGCGTTGACGACGCAGTCGTAGGCGTAGGCCGACCACGAGGTCGGCTCCTCGCCGTACTCCTCCTCGAACGTGGCGGCGAACTCCTTGTAGTTGTCCTGATCGATGGGGGCCGACGGCACCACGATCTTCATGCCGTCCATGCTCCCTTCCGGCGTGTTTTCGAGGACGTTGTCGCCCGAGACGGAGTCGGCACCGTAGAACTGGGCGTCGTACCCGCTGGAGAAGATCTCGTTCACCATCGTGGCGAACTCCGCCTGATAGGTGATGAACAACCACGCGTCCGCGCCGGAACTGTTCATCTCCGAGACGACGCCGGAGTAGGACTGCTGTTCCTGGTCGTGGGGGTTGTTGTAGGCCACGTTGCCGTCCCACGCCTCGACGAACGCGTCGGTGAGACTCTGACCGTAGTCGTTGTTGACGTAGGTGATCGCCACATCGTCGTACCCGTCGTCGGCGATGATGTCGGCGAGTGCGACGGACTGCGTGCGGCCGGTCGGCGACATCCGAAGCAGGCCGGGGAAGTCGGTGAGGCTCAGTCCCGTGGAGTTCTGGCTCAACTGGACGACGTCGGTGCCCTGAATCACGCTCTCGTAGATCGCCAGCGAGACGCCCGAGCCCACCGCCCCGATGAGGAACGGGACGTTGTCCTGATTCACCAGCTTCTGGGCGGCCGAGACGCCGCTCTGGCTCTCGGACTCCGAGTCCTCGACGATGATGTCGAGTTCCGCCCCGTCGATTCCGACGTCGTTCACCGCCCTGAGTGCGAGGTCCTTGCCGCGCTGGTTGCGCTCGCCGAAC
Source organism: Halobacteriales archaeon SW_6_65_15 (assembly GCA_003023465.1). Lineage (GTDB taxonomy): Archaea > Halobacteriota > Halobacteria > Halobacteriales > Haladaptataceae > Halorussus. Next base: position 12,894 of record PXSM01000125.1, read on the forward strand.
GCCGACAGCGAGCCGGTCAGCGAGTCCACCATCCCAATCGTGTAGGAATCCGGACCGTCGCTCCCGTCATCTTCGGTTTCGGTATCTTGTTTGCCCCCACCCCTATCGTCGGTCGGACCGGCATAGCCAGCCAGCACGGTCATGCCCGCGCCGCCCGTGGCCTTCAACAGCGTTCTGCGGTCGATGATATCAGTATCGTTTCGTGACATTTCTTCTCTAAGAGGTTGTGTCGGTGCGTCATGGTGCCCCAACCGTGGTCATCGCGGAGATAGAAACAATCGGCATAAATACCAATATATCTAATCAAATGTGATACATTCGAGTAGGATTTATGCTTCTCGACTGTCGTAAGCTACGGTCGCGGACAGGTCAGCGTCTCGTGTTTAAATTTTGATTCCACCAGTTGCCACGGCTTCGTCGTTCGGATGGCCGAGGTGTTCGGACGCCAGAGGCCGAACGTCAGCCGTGTCGCCCGACCGCTACTCTCGCACTGCCCACCTGAGGGCGTCCGCGAACTTCAGCGCCGAGTCGTAGCGGTCGGCGGGGTCGGCGGCGAGAGCGCGACGGAGTACGTCCCGAAGTTCGTCGGACCGCTCGTCGTCACCGAGCAGGTCGCGGGCCATCGCAGCGAGCTGGTACGCGTCGGCCGCTTCGGAGCCAGCGCTCCCGGAGTCGGAACCGGATTCGGGCGGTCGGTATCCCTCAGGCGGGCTCCGGAGCTCGGCCGCGAGCCGCCAGTCGCCGACCCGGACGCCGTCCGGCGCGAAGAGGACGTTCCCGGGCACGAGTTGGCCGTGGGTCACCCCCTCGCGGTGGGCCCGGTGGACCGTCTCGGCCGCCGTCGCGACGACCCGGGCGCGTTCGGCGACCGTCAGGTCCCCGCCCTTCGTTGCGAGGTCGCCGCCCGTCGCGTACTCGGTGGCGACCCACTGGACGGGGTCGGTGCCCCACTCCCGGACGGCGAGCGCGCCCGGAACGTCGAGGTCGGCCCACTTCTCGACCGCCGCCTCGAAGTCCGCCCGCGCGATCTCGCTACGGGACGACGAGCCTCGGGAGCACCGCCGCGACGAACGGTCGGCGGGCGTCCTCGTAGCGCCAGCGGACGCTCCCGTCGTCCGGATCGAGCGCGTATACATGGTCGTCGTCGGTCACGTACACGGTCCGGCCGAGGAGCGAGTACCCCGACTCCGGTGCGACCCGCACGCCCGGATAGTCGCCCTCGACCTCGAACCGCCAGCGTCGGGTGCCGTCGGTCGCTATCGCGTGGGCGACGCCCGCCGTGCGGGCGTAGAGCGTACCCTCGACCGGGCCGGTGAGGTACGCGCCGTCGTCGCCGAGGTCGAGCGACCAGCGCTCGTCGGCCGTCGGGACGAACGGGTGGTCGGGGACCGCGTCGGTGACGTTGCCCCACGAGGCGACGGGGTGGCCGTTCCACGACGCGACGGGGAAGCCGGTGGCGACCGACCCGCCGACGCCGGTGGCGGAGAGGAACTCGCGTCTCGTCGGGGACCCGTCCGTCATCGTCCCGGTCGTCTCATCGGGTTCACATGTATCTTGTTCTCTCGGTGACCCCGGCCGTCGCGGCGCGCTGTCGGCGACGTACTCGCCATCACGTCGCCCGAAACACAGTCTCGAACATCTAAAAACCCCCTATATGATGTCTTAAGACACAAATACGATTTCGAGTTCGAGACGTAGGGCGTCGCGTCACCGCCGGCCGCCGAGCGGGTACGTTTAACACGGCCCGCTCCATCCGTCGAGTATGGACGTCATCGACGCCCTCGAAGCACGTCGAGGAGTGACCTGCGTCGTCGGAGCGGGCGGCAAGAAGACGACCATGGCGACGGTCGCGGGCCGGCTCGACCGGGCGGTCGTCACCGCCACCGTCCGCATCCCGATCTTCGACTCGTGGGTGGACGCCCGCTCGGCGTCGTCCCCGAACGGGAGCGCCCGGACCGGTATCTCGGGTACGACCTCGAAACCGTCGACGACCTCGCCGACTGCCGCGACCCGGTGCTGGTGAAGGCCGACGGCGCGCGGATGCGCGAGTTCAAGGCCCCGAGCGACCGAGAACCCCAGATACCGTCGAGCGCGGACGCGGTCGTCCCGATTGCGAGCGCCCACGTCGTGGGCGAACCCCTCGACGACGAACGCGTCCACCGCGTCGACCGCGTGTCGGCCCTCACGGGACGGGACCCCGGCGACGAACTCCGGCCCGCGGACGTGGCGGCCGTGTTGGCGAGCGAGGACGGCGGCCGGAAGGGCGTGCCCGACGGCGCGACGGTCGTTCCGCTGATAAACATGGTCGACGACGACGACCTCGAGGCGACGGCGCGCGAGGTCGCCGCGGAGGTGCGCGCTCGCGGCGCGAGCGTCTCACTCGCTCCGTTCGGGAGACGGCCGGAGGAACGAGACGCCCCCGCAGGCGGGACACTCGACGGCGTCGGCGGTCGCCGCGGTCACCGAGTCGACGCGGCCGAAGGCGACGAGTCGCTCGGTCGGCTCCGGAATCTGGCGGCCGCAGAGCGGGCAGTCGACGACGCCGGCGCGGAGTCGCTCGCGCGGGATGGTGTTGGTCGTCACCGCGACCCCTCCGCTGCCGTCGCGCAGGTCGGTGGGGCCGCCGGAATCGCGCCGTTCGTCGCGGCGCGCATCGGTCAGAATCGCTCCTTGGCGGCTTCGAGTTCCGCCCGCGTGTTGACGTTCTCGAACGTCTCCATCGACGCGTGTTCTTCGATCTCCTCGCGGTCCACGACCACGTAGTCGAGGTCAGAGAGCGCGACGATGATGCGCCTGTCCTCGCCGTCGAGCACCGCCTCGCAGGCGGGAGCCATCACGTCCGCGCGGTAGACGGCCTGCGTGGTCTGGAACCACTCGTCGGGGCGGGGCACCGCCGCGTCGTGGCCCGCGGCCCGGTCGAAGAGGTGCGACGCGAACGAGGGATCGACGAACGGCATGTCGCAGGCGACGACGAGCCCGTACTCTGCCTCGGCGGCGTCGAGTCCCGCGGCGATGCCCGCAGTGGGGCCGAGGTCCGGTTCGGGGTCGAGCGCGAACGAGACCGGCAGTTCGAAGTCCTCGAACGCCTCGCGGATGGCCGCGCGCTGGTCGCGGCGGCAGTTGACGACCACCTCGTCGACGACCGGGGCGACGCGGTCGGCGATGAGTCTTGGCCGTGCCGGTTTGCACAATCATAATACGAGGGTACTACGTATTGTCTGGTATGCGAATGGAACTCAGGGTCTGCAAACACTGCTACGAGGGCGACCACGGGAACGAGCAGAAGACCGCGGTGACGCGCGACATGGTGACCTGCGCGAGGCGCATCCGCGAGTACAAGGACCTCATTAGCCTCGACGCCCTCTACGTCACGATGGTCGAGGAGGGCGACCCGGGCGGCGCCGAGGAGTTGCAGGCCATCGTCGCGAGCATCGAGGGCGACCAAGTCGCGCTCTCGGACACCCAGCTGGTCATGGAGGACGAGGACGGCAACATGCTCGTCTACCCGGAACCCGAGGACATCCTGCAGGTCCTGACCCGCAACATCGACCAGATTCAAGAACAGACCCGCCAGGACGTGACGGTCGAACTCTCCGCCGAGGGTGCGGAACTCATCTCCTGAGACGTGAACGCCAGAAGAAGGCTTCCGAAACGCGAACGCGAGAAGAAGGCGGGTGGCGAACGAAACGGGTGGCGAACGAAACGGAGTCGGCCTAATCTTCTGCGGAGGAGACGTCGCCGCCGTCGGTCGCGGCCGGTCCCTCCCGCTCCTCCCGGAGCTGGCGCTCCCAGCGGCGGCGGACCACGTTACCGTACAGCGACAGCACGAGGCCGACGAACAGCACGAAGATGCCGACGTTGATCCCGATGGTGAGCAGGAGGTCGAACGGCGATCCTTCGAGGTGGAGTTCCCGCGGAACGGGATACCCCTCGTCGACGATGCTCGCCGTCATCACGCTCGTGATGCCGATGACGACGAGGACGCCCATCAGGTTCGCGACCTTGTTCCAGCTCGACGCCAGCGACAGCTCCTCGATGCCGGTGCCGTCGGCGTCGGCGTCGTCGGCGTGGCTCTCGGGGATCATCCGCCGCGGGATGAACGCCTTGGTCTCCAGCGGGTAGAAGGCGGGGTGGAACCCGTGTTCGAAGATGTGGAACATCACGCCCATCAGCATGATGATGCCCAGCAGCCCGTGGAAGACGACGAACGCCATCGCGGCGGTCCTGGTCGCGAAGTACTGCATCAACCCGGACTTGCTCCAGATGAGCAGCCCGGAGACGACCAGCAGCGTCAGCTCGATGGCGAAGATGAACACGACGCCCTTACCGACGTAGGACAGCAGCGGCACCTCGTCGGACTCGTACCCGGCGAACTGCCGGGCGTTGGGGTGGCGTTCGTCGGCGCGACCCAGCATGAACTTGACGTCCTGGACGAACGCGTCGACGTCCTCGCGCGTGGGGACGATCTCCCGGAAGTTACTCCGGCCGGTGTCGGTGATCAGCATCATCACCATCCAGAACACGACCAGGGCGATGAGCCCGAGCCCGGCGAGGCGGTGGACGGCGACGACGCCGACGTTGCCGCCCATCAACACCAGCAGCCACCAGAGGTGGTCGTTGAACATGAGGGCGTAGCCGGTGAAGAACAGCGCGAACACGTCCAGCGCCAGCAGCGAGTGGAACGTCGTCGTCATCCGCGTGAACTTCCCGTGGTCGAGATTGGTCATTCCGCCTCACCTCCGTCGGTGCGCTCGGCGTCGGGAGTCGTTCCGCTGCGCGTCCAGCCCGGCGGGCGCATCTGCGCGGCCAGCCGGCGGAAGGCCGCCCAGTGGACGAACACCAGGAACAGGATGAACACGCCGAGTATCACGTCGGCCGCGTGGATCAGCGCGATGAGGAAGTCCAAGGCCGGCATCGTGTTCCCGGCGACCCAGTCGGAACCGACGCCGCCGCCCTCCACGGTCGGGCCGACCCGGAACAGTCCCTCGTAGAAGACGTCGAACCCGGCCGCTGCCCACGCCAGCACGGCCGTGACCACGAGGCTGACCGCGGCGGCGAACAGTATCGACGCTCGACCGTACGTGCTGACCTCGTCCTCGGGGAGTTCGTATTCGGCCATCTAGAACGCCTCCGCTTCGTCCTCCCCGAAGATGACGTTCATCGCGACGTCGTTGAAGAAGACGCCGCTGTCGCGCTTCTCCAGTTCGTCCGCGATCTGCTGGGGTTCGCCGACGAGGATGGCGTCGGTCGAACACTCCTCGGCGCAGGCCGGCCCCTTGCCGACGCTCTGGCGCTCCTCGCACATCGTACACTTGTCCATCGTCCCGCCGCTGCCGAACAGGTTCGCCACGCCCTCGTCGGAGTTGGGGAACTGCGGCGCGCCGAACGGACAGGCGGAGAGGCAGTACTGACAGCCCACGCACAGGCTGTCGCGGACGTCGACGAAGCCGTCTTCGAGGCTGACCAGCGAGTCCGTCGGACAGACCGACACGCAGGGCGCGTTACTACAGTGGTAACACTGCATCGGGATGGACGTCTCGCCCGGGTTGTCTCCCTGCTCCATCGCGCGGCCGGGTGACGCGTTGAGTCCCTCCGCGCCCTCCTGGCCTTCCAGCATCGTCGCGACGCTGATGCGCTGTTCGTCGCGCGGGACGTCCCACGTTCGTTTGCAGGCGACGACGCAGCCGCCGCAGTCGATGCAGGCCTCGACGTCCGGGAATATCCGGGTGTTCTCGCCGACGCTCATCACGCCGTCGCCCATGACCTCGTCGCCCGTGAATTCTTGGTTGGATTTTGACATTCTTGGTCACCTCATTGGACGGTCTCGCTGTCGCGGACGTCGAAGTCCTTCTGCGTGCCGACGTCGTCGCGGTCCTGCGGGAACTCCAGGTCGACGTCCATGTTGAGTTCCTCCAGTAGCTGGTCCGTCGCCGGCCGCACGGCGACCATGGACACCTTGGTTTCCTGCATCTGGGTCTCGACGTCGTAGCCCCGCGACGTGATGGCGTTCGCCGAGTCGCCGATGGCGTACGGCACCGTCCCGTCGGGGTACTTGTCCTCCTGGCTCTTGCCCTTGAACACGCCGCCCCAGTGGAACGGGAGGAACACCTCCTCGTCGTACGGGCGGTCGGTCACCCGGGCTTTCACCAGCACCGACCCGCGGTCGGTCGAAGAGACGACGACCAGGTCCCCGCCGTCGACGCCGAGTTCCTCGGCCTTGTTCGGCGTCATCTCGGCGTACATGTGGGGTTGCAGGTCGGCGGTGTGGACGTTCGACCGCGTCTCCGCGCCGCCGCCCTGGTGTTCGACCTGCCGGCCGGTCGTCATGACGGTGTCGAGCGTCGGGCCATCCTCCTGGTTGTGGATGATGTCGTTGGCCCGCTGCTGCTCGGCGGCGTTGTTCTGGTCGAGCCGGTAGAAGTTGCGCTGCTGGCCGTTCGCGGGCCACTGCTCGACCAGGTCCGGCCGCGGACTCTCGATGGGTTCGCGGTGGACCGGCACCGTGTCGAGGAAGCTCCAGACGACCGCCCGCGCCCGGCCCCGACCGGTCGGGGCGTCGGGCTGGCGGTAGTCGTACCGTTCGTAGAACGACGGGTCGACGCCGGGATTGATCTTCTCGTTCAGGTACCGGTCGAACTCGTCGCTGCCGGTGTCGGGCGACGACAGCGCCTGCGCCGCGGTGAACACGGAGCTACTGTTGTCCAGTGCGTGCTGCTGCGGGATGGTCAGCTCGTCCGGCTCCGTCCTCGGCGAGGTCGTCGTCGGCGGCCCACTCGGGCTGGTAGGGTGCCCGCGTCAGGTCGAGTGCCTCCTCCTGGCTCTCGTAGCGGTCGCCGACGGCGTTCAGCGTCTCCTGGAACGGGTACTCGTCGTCGGTGGGCATCTCCTCCCACTCCTCGGGCGTCGGTGCGCTGACGCCCCAGCGGGTCCGGAAGTCCTGGCCGCCGTCGTTGGGGTCCATGTCGTCGTTCCAGATGATGGGCGTCCCGGGATGGTCCTCGCCCCAGCAGGGCCAGGGGAGCATCCAGTACTCGCCCGCGACCGGCGTGCCCTCCGCACCCTGGAGGTCCTCGCTGGAGAACGCCCAGTCGTACTCCATGTGCTGCTGGAGGCGCTCGGGCGTCTGGCGGTAGCCGATGGTGTTCGTCCCGAGGTTGAACTCGCGGATGACGTCCTCGTACGAGGACTTCCCGCTGTGCATCTCCGGGCCGGTCCCCCAGTCGAAGTGCTCGCCGAAGCCGAGGTGGTCGGCCAGTTCCTGCATGATCTGCAGGTCCGGCTTCGAGTTGTGCTTGGGCGGAGAAACCGGCTCGGACCACTGGACCGACCGGTTGGTGTTCGTCAGCGAGCGGTAGTGCTCGTACTGGCTGGACGCCGGGAGTACGAGCACCGGCGGCCCCTCCTCGTAGTCGGGCAGCACCGTCGCGACGCCCGGGAAGATGTCGACGACCACGAGCAGGTCGAGGTTCTCCATCCCCGCTTTCATCTGCTCCATCTCGCTGATGGAGTTGGCGGAGTGACCCCAGAACACGGCGATCTTCACCTGGTCGGGCTGGTAGATCGGCGTCTCCTGGTAGCGGTCCCCCTGGTCGAGTGCGGCCTCGAACCAGCGGGCGACGGTGAGCCCGTTCTGGAACATCATCGAGTTCTCGGCCGGGTCGTCCGCGTCGTGGTCCGCGTTCGGCGGGAGGTCCGACTCCTCACCGCCCTCGTACACCGCGCTCTGCTGGACGTACTTCTCCGGGTCCATCAGCTCGAACCGCTCGTACATGTCCTCGAACGACGTGGACCCACTGGTGTACGGGTTCATGTCCCAGATGTCGGCCCACCACGACCAGCCACCGGGACTGAGGCCGTAGTAGCCCGGCAGGATGTGACTGGCCACGGCGAGGTCGGTCGCACCCTGGACGTTCGCGTGGCCGCGCATCACCTGCAGGCCACCGCCGCTCCGCGCGGCGCTCCCCGAGGCGAGGCTCGCGGCGGCGTACGAGCGGATGTTCTGCGTCCCGTTGTTGTGCTGGGTGCCGCCCATCGCCCACTCGATCTGGACGTGCGGGCGCGCCTCGTGGATCATGTCGGCGATGCGCTCGATGTCCTCGACGGACACCCACGTGATGTCCGAGACGGTCTCCTTGTCGTACTGGTCCAGCTCCGCGTCGACGTCCTCCCAGCCCTGGACCCGGTCGGTGAGCATGTTCTGCCCGGTGTCGTCGGCGTCCGGGTCCATCGCGAGACCGTGGCGGTCCCGGAGGTCCTTGATGACGCCCATCATCAGCGCCACGTCGGTGCCCGGGCGGAATCGGACGAACTCGTCGGCGTGGGCCGCGGTCTTGGTGAACCGCGGGTCGAGGACGAGGATCTCCCCGCCGCGAGCCTGGCCCTCGAGGATGTGCTGCATCGCGATCGGGTGGGCCTCCGCCGGGTTCTGGCCGATGATGATGTCGAGTTCGAAGTTGCGGTAGTCCGGCACCGTGTTCGTCATGGCGCCGTAGCCCCACGTGTTCGCCAGCCCCGCGACCGTCGTCGAATGACAGATGCGCGCCTGGTGGTCCAGGTTGTTCGTCCCCATGAACGCCGCGAGCTTCCGGAGCGCGTAGCACTCCGAGTTGTCGTGGTGGGCGCTCCCGAGCAGCATGACGCTCTCGCGACTGGCCTCCTCGTCGACGTCGACGGCCGCCGACGGGCTGGTGTCGTCGTCGGGCCACAGCGCCCTGATGTCGGTCGACAGGCGGTTGTACGCCTCCGACCACGAGAGCTTGCTCCCCTCGCCGTTCTCCTGTATCATCGGGTGCTTGAGGCGCTTCTCCGAGTGTTCGGTCTCGTAGATGCCTGCACCTTTCGAACAGAGCGAGCCCGCGTTGATGGGGGGGTCTTCCCACGGTTCCATCCCGACGAAGGAGTCACCCTTCCGTTCGCCGTGGAATCCGCAACCGACCGAACAGTAGTTGCAGATAGTTTTGGTCAGTTCCGCGTCGGTGTCCGTCCCGTCCACGTCGTCCTCGCTCTGGGCCAACACCTGGCCGGCTCCGCTGCCGCCGAGGGCGACGGCTCCGGCAAGTGCGCTCGCCTTCATGAACGAGCGCCGGTCGAGGTCGAGTGATACCGGTTCTGTACTCATTATCTTTATCCGTTCTTACCGTTTCGTTCCGTTTCGTTCGCCATGGTTTGCCACTCGATACCAACTAGCACCATAGTTTATGGGAATGCATAATAAATGTCCGGTGCTTTTCTTAATCGAACAACTAGATTTAAGCGAAACTTATCGAGATGTGACCGCCTTGAGAGGACAGAATGGCCCGAGAACTTATTCTGGACCTCGGGGCAAACGTTTTAGGGGTGATAGCCGAATCACGACCGATGAACGTCGGAGCTTTCGTCTGTTCTTGTGGTGGGTCGTGCGAGGTGGACCTGAAGGAGGTCCGGAACGGCGTCCGCGACGTCGATGTCGTGGCGAGTTCCGAACTGCTCTGTCAGGACGGCCTCGACGCGATGTCGCAAGTCGTCGACGAGTACGAACTGGACGAACTCATCGTCACGGCGGCAGACCAGTCCTGTCGCCGGCGGATACGCGCGTTCGTCGAGGAGAAGGGACTCCACCCCGAGGCGGCGGAGTTCGTCAACCACCGCGAGGAGTGCGCGTGGGTCCACGACGGCGACGCCGCGGCCGAGAAGACCGCCCGCATGATCAACGCGACCGCCGCCGGCCGTCGGGCCGAAGCCGTCTCCCGCACCGTGGCCGGCGACGCGGGCGAGACCGTCGGCGTCGTCGGCGACCCGACCGTCGCCAGTTCGCTCGCCGACGCCGCGGACGTGACGCTCGTCGCCGACGGCCGGGACTTCGGCCACGTCGAGGACCTCGACGACGTCACCGTCGAACGCGGCCGCGTCGTCGACGTCTCGGGCGCGTACGGCGACTTCGAGGTGACCGTCGAGGCTCGCGTCACGGACGACTGCATCTCGTGCATGGACTGCGTCCACGAGGGGCCCGACGACATGGTGACCGCCGCGCCCGTCGACGTCGACCCCGAGGCGCCCGACGGCGAGTGGGTCGACGTCTGTCCGACGGACGCCATCGACCTCGACGGGGTCACCCGGACCTTCGAGTTCGACCAGGTCGTGTACCCGGACGGGGACGCGCCCGCGCACGGCGGCCAACTCGGGTACTACACCGGGACCGTCGACGCCGACGCCGTCTCGGAGGTCGTGTCGAACCTCGGCGGGATCGAGAAGCCCCAGTTCCTCGACCTGGAGATGGACGTGTGCGCCGCGGGCGCGTCGAGCCAGCAGGGGTGTACCGCCTGCACCGACGCTTGCCCCCACGAGGCGGTCGACCGTCCCACGGTCGACGAGGTCTCGTTCGACCCAGTCTCGTGCCAGAACTGCGGCGCGTGCACGAGCGCGTGCCCGACCGGTGCGACGAAGCTCCGCGAACCGTCGAACGAGCGGATCGCCCGCGAGGTCGAGGCGCTCCTGACCGCCGAAGACGACGACGGCGGCTGGCTCCCGTGGGGCTCCGACCCTGCCATCGACGCCGAGGTCGTCGCGTTCGTCTGCTCGGAGCGCGCTCGCGACCGGTTGCGCGCGTACGGGCGACGCGCACGAAGCGACGACTCCATCGAGTATCCGCCGATACTGCCGGTCAGCGTCAACTGCACGGACTCCGTCGGCGAGGCGCACGTGATGCACGCGCTCGCCGCGGGCGCCGACGGCGTGGCCATCGTCGGCTGCGGCGGGGCATGTCTCCACTCCGGCCCCGACCCGAAGGCCGAACTCGTCGACCGACTCGGCACGGCGACCCGCGACCTGGGGCTGGGCGAGCGCGTCGCCTTCTTCGCGCCCGAGGCCGACGACCCCAGCGCGTTCGTCGAGGACCTCTCCCGGTTCGTCGTCGAGACCGTCACGGAGTCGCCGGTCCCGAGCGACGGTTACGAGGCCGACGGGGTCGCTCGCGACGACGACCACCACCCCGCGTTCAACAGCCACGGCTGGACGCTCGAGAGCGTCCGCCGCATCCTCGACCACGTCGAGCCCGAACGGGACGTGATCCGCGGCCTGAAGGATTTCGGCCGGATGGACGTCACCGACGCCTGCAACCTCACGCCGACCTGTTCGACGCTGTGTCCGACCGGGGCCATCCGGCGGACCGACGACGCCGACCTGGAGTTCAATCACGAACGCTGCGTCAACTGCGGCCTCTGCGAGGAGGGCTGTCCGGAGACGGCGATCACGATGCACGACGGCCTCGACCTCTCGTTGCTCCCCGAGAACGGGGACGGCGAGGACCCCGCGTGGTCGCGGGTCCACGAGGGCGAGATGATGGAGTGCGTCCGGTGCGGGAAACCGTTCGCCAGCGTCGGGACGGCCGAGGCCGTCGAGGCGGAGGTCGGCGACCTCGTGGAGGGTATCGCCCCCGCGTCGGACCACAGCATCTTCGAGTACTGCGGGGACTGCCGCGCGACGCTGATGTTCCAGGGAGGTGAGGCGTGATGGACGACGAGTCCGTCTACGCGGCCCGGCTCGAACTGATCGACTTCCTCGTCGACGTGTTCTGGGACACGCCCGAGGAGTCGTTCGTCGCCGACCTCGTCGACGACGGGGTCGAACTCCCCGACGAGTCGGTGACGCCGGAGATGGACGAGGGGTTCGAGATGCTCGACGCGTGGCTCGACCGGAACCGCGACGCCGACGTCGAGGACCTGCGCGCCGAACTCGAGACCGAGTACACGCGGCTGTTCGTGGGTCCGCGGCCGCCGGTGTTGCCCCACGAGACGTACTACCGGGAGGACGCCGACTTCCTCGGCGAGGGACTGCCGGCCGTCCAGGACAGTTACGCCGCGGTCGGCTGGCAGCCGCCGGAGGAGTACCCGGAGGAGGCCGACTTCATCGCCGTGGAACTGGCGTTCCTGCGACACCTCGTCGACCGCCAGCGGCGCGGCGAGGAGGCCGCGTTCGGGTTCGAGCGCGTCTTCCTCGACGAGCACCTGCTGGAGTGGGTCGACCCGTTCGTCGAGGAACTGCGCGAGGAGGCCGATCCGGGGCTGTTCCTGGCGGCCGGACTGGTGTTCAAGGGGCTGGTCACGTTCGAGGACGAACTGGTCGCCCAGATGGTGCCCGGGTGACCGACCCCGGAGTCCGCACCTGTGCGCAGAAGTACACCTGAGTGAAGAAATCGAAGCGCCCGCGACGGCGACGGCGTGCGGTAATCAGACTGGCGGCACTGGCTACTGACGGGAGAAGCTACTGACGAGCGAGAACGCTATCGATTCCGGGTGAGCGAGAATCCGATTACTCGTCGGTGAGCGAGACGTCGCCGTCGGTCTCGCCGTGGTTGAGTTCGTTCGGCCAGACGCCGTGGTCGTAGACGGCGAACCCGTCGTAGGTCTCCACGCCCTCCGGTTGCCAGCCGCTGTCGTGACGTGACATGCTCTGACATTGCATAGGTCGACGGGGGCAATAAAACTTCCCCGGCAGCGACCGAGCCGACCCCGCTCACCGCTCGAATCGAGGCGCGATCGTCACGAGGACGAACGAGCCGACGAGCGCGAGCGCGATCAGCGGGACCACGACGCGCGCGCCGAACGCCATGGCCTGTTCCATCAGATGGTACGCCGTCCACTGTTTCTGCGACTCCGCGTACATCGCGACCACGCCCACGCCGAGCACGAGCGCGAGGAGTCCGGCCACCGGCGCGATTCCGAACAGCGAGAGGTACCGCGACCGCCTACTCATACAGGACCCTCCCGGCGAAGAGCGCGCCCGTCAGCGGTACCAGCGCCACCAGCAACCAGCCCACGAACAGGCCCGCGTAGCTGATGGTCGATTCGAGGTGGATGGACCAGTGCCAGGTCCCCTTGAGTTCGGCGATCACCGCGACGGTCCCGACGACCAGGAGCGCGAGCGCGACGAGCGAGGCCAGCAGGTAGACGGCCGTTCGGACGTACCCGAGCAGCGTGGGGACCGGGGTGACCGTTCGTTCGGACATGGTGTGTCTTGGCCTCCGTGTTACTCACTCCCGTACACGCGGTAGGCGTCGTAGGCCACGACCGCGAGCACGAGCAGGCCGACGGCCAGTATCGAGAACGCGAGGTCTGTCGAAAGCGGCAGGTCCGGCCCGACGTGTGCGACGTGGCCGAGTCGGCCGAGCGGCATGTTCACACACTTGGGGGCCCGACACTAAGAATGCTCGGCCACCAGTACCCCCGCCGATAGGTTCCCCCTCAGGGCGCACCTCGCCCGCGGTCCTTCGCCCGAGCGCACCACGCTCGCCGCCCCACGTCCGGGCGCACCTCGTCCGCGTGGAACGAATCTCTCCAGGACGAACTGGCCGGGACCGTCGCTCCCGGCGTTTGGGGCCGGTGTCGAACGCGATTCGCCGAACCCGCCCGGAGGCCCTGTAATTTTCGGAATGAAATAATCTTTCTGCGAAGAAGGGGTGGGCTTTTGGTCGGGCGCGATATAGTGGTACGACGATGCGCACCAGACGGGACGTGCTCCAGCGGCTGGCGGTGCTGTCGGGAACGGCCGGCCTCGCGGGCTGTAGCCGGATGCTGGACCCCTCGACCGTCGGGGGCGTGCCGGGACTGGCCGCCAACCCCCACGCGGAGTCGCTCCCGGAGACGCAGTTCGGCCACGCGGACGCGCTCCGGACCGACGGCGACGGGAACCCCATCCAGCCGCAGTATCACCGCGTCCTCCTGCTCGCGCTCGACGTCGAGCCGTCGAACGACGCCGCACGCACGGTCGAGCGGTCGATGCGGACGCTCGAAGCCGCCTTCGACTGGGCGCCCGACGGCCTCTTTCACATGCTGGCGTGGGGAACGGACTACTTCGAGCGCGTCGGCGCGCTCGACCGGTCCCCCATCGAGCGCCCGACGGTGCTCTCGCGGGTCGACGAACCCGACCTGCAGTCCTACGACGCGGCGCTCGTCCTCTCCAGCGACACTCAGTCGCACCTGATCAGGACCGAGAACGCGCTGTTCGGGTCGGCCGATGAACTCAACGGCGAGCCGGTCGAGCACCGCCTGGGCACGGTGTTCTCCGTCGCGGGTCGCCGGACGGGGTTCATGGGTGCGGGACTTCCCAAGGAGCACGCCCACGTCGAGGGAGTCCCCTCGGACGCGCTCTCGGACGACCACCCGATGTTCACCGGGTTCTTCTCCGGCAGAAAACGGACGCAGGCCGGCGAGGACCGCGTCCGGATCGGCGACGGCGACTTCGCCGGCGGAACGACGATGCACCTGAGCCACCTGACCGAGAACCTCGACCTGTGGTGGGACAGTTTCGACGCCGCCGACCGGGCCGGACGGATGTTCGCGCCGGACGTGTCACCGGAGGACGTCGCGGAGTTCGGTACCGACGTCCCGTTCGCGAACGCCGTCCGCGAACACGCCCGGGAGTACGGGGAGGTCGGTCACCACGAGAAAGTCGCCCGCGCCCGCGAAGACGGGGAGCCGATCGTGCTCCGCCGGGACTTCAACACGGTCGACGGCGGCCAGGCCGGCGTCCACTTCCTCTCGTTGCAGCGCAGCCTCGCGGACTTCAGGAAGACGCGCAGGGCGATGAACGGCTGGTACCTCCGGGACGAGCACGCGCAGGTCACCGACCGGAAGAACAACGGCCTCCTGGAGTTCATCACCGTCCAGTCGCGGGCCAACTTCTACGCTCCGCCCCGGAACGGGCGGTCGTTCCCGCTGTTCACGGACGGGTGAGCGCGTTTCCCGCCGCACGTTCGCGTTCGACGGCGGACGACCCCGTTCGCCCACGGACCACCGGTCAGCCGTCGTCGGTGGGCGGCGCGTTCGGGGGCCGCTTCACGTCGTCTTCGAGGAACACCCGGGCGAACAGGTCGACGTGGAGTTTGAGGACGGTGCTCTCGTCGAGGCCGGTCTCCTCGGCCTGGTCGGCGAGGAAGCCGGCGAGGTCGTCGCTCGGGTAGTGGGTGACGGTCGCGCCGTCGACCTCGAACTCGACGTCGGTCGCGTCGGAGACGAGGTGTTCGATCTCCAGCAGCGCCTGCTCGGCCTTCGTCTCCAGGGCCTCCTCGAAGTCCATGAGGCGAGCCTCGGCCCACTCCTCGGCGGCCGCCCGGAACCGGTCGTCGACCTCGAAGGACAGGCCGTCGCTCAAAACGACACCCCCTCGCCCTCGAAGGCGCGGCTCCACGTCGTCTCCACGCCGCAGACCGGACACTCCGTCCGGAACGACGACCGGTCTCCCGGCGGGCGGCGGGTCAGCTGGCCGCACTCCTCGCACTCGAACTGCGTCATTCTCGCGGCGGCCAAGCCGACGGGCTCGGCGTCCGCTCCCCGAGTTCGCTGAACAGCAACAGGAACAGGAGCGCGACCAGCCCCATGACGACGAGGCCGGCCACGCCCGACACGAACGCCGGACCGATGTACGCCCCCCTGACGCCGGCCGTCAGCGAGTCCGCCGTCTTGAGCAGGTCGTACACCGAGAGCATCTTCAGCAGCACCCAGCCCATGAACACCAGCACGGGCAGGGTCACGTACCAAGCCTGGTCGAGCGCCGATCTGAGCCCCATACTCTTGGTATCGTGTAACATGCATCTAAAACTTTGGGGAAGACGGCGAACCCGCCTCAGGCGTCGTCCGACAGGTCCCAGTCGGCCTTTTCCGCAGCGGTTTCGAGGGGAACGAACTCCCAGCCGGCCCGCTCCGCGATGGCTTGCTCGCCGTCGACGCCGACCAGGACCATCCGCTCGGCGTAGAACATCGAGTGTTCGTCGATGTCGGCGAGTCGCTCCGCCGGTTCCTGACCGGCACCGCTGAAGAAGTCGGCGTCGATCTGGTGCTCGCGCTGGAACGCGTTGATCTGGTGGGCCGGAACGTCGCCCACGATGCCGATCCAGTCCGCCCAGCCCTTCGCGTCGATGACCGCGAACCGCGGGTCGGCCAACCGACGGGCGGCGTCGTAGGTCAGCGCCATCGTCATGTCGTCGACCCCGCCGCCGTGGGGCCCGCTCGCCGACCCCGCCCCGGCGTCGGCCCCGGCTGGCTGGTCCGCCATCTCGCCGGCCCCGCTCCCGCCTCGGTCGACCGCACTATCCGCGGCCTCGTCCCGATCTGCGGCGCCGCCGCCGGCCCCGCCGCCTTCTACCGGGACGCCGACGGGACGGTCGTGGTTCGCCCGCGGGACGCCGGGAAGCGAGTCGTTCCCGGAGTCCGCTTGCTCGCTGGAGTCGGTACCGGAGTCCGCGTCTTCGCCGGAGTCGGTACCGGAACCCGCCTCCTCGCCCTCGGCCGAAGGTTGGCCTTCCCCGTCTGACGTCCGGAGCGCGTCCGCGTCGTCGGTCCCCGCCCGGTCGGGGGCGCCGTCGCCGAACCACAACCCGTCGGGTTCGGCGTCGGGGTCGCCCTCGCCGCGCCAGAGCCAGTCGCCTCGGTTCGCGTCCGGTTCGTCGTCGGACTCTGTGTCCATCTCGTCCAGGTCGATGCTGTCAGTCATGGTCGTGTGGTGGCGAGTTGCGTTCCGTCGTCGATAGCGTCGGCGAGGTCGAGTCGGTCGACCGTCTCGCGCGTCGGTCGACCGTCGGGCGCCCACCCGCGCTCCGCGTAGTAGGCGTCCAGCATCGCGTCGAAGCGGTCCGGGTCGATGCTCGCCCCCGGACCGTCGGGTGCCTCCCGGAGCGCGGGCGGGAGTTCGTCGTCCGCGCGCGAGACGCCCTCGCGCACGTTGAACAGCCGCGTCAGCGTCCAGATGCGCTCGCCGACGGTTTCGAGGTCGCCCGCGGTGTCGAGGCCGACGGCGTCCAGCCACTCCGCGCCGAGGTCCTCGAACACGTCGCCCACGAAGTCGTCGACGACGAGGGACCACAGGACCGACCGCTGGTTCTGTTCGTCCGCGACGGCCCGGGCCGCCCGGCGGGGGCCCCAGCCGCCGTCGAACACCTCGCGCTCGACGGTCCGCGCGCGACGGTGGCAGGCGCCCCGGTCGCTGGTCGCGTACGCCAGCGCCATGCTCTCGGCGCCCCGAGGGTCGTAGGCGGGTAGCTCCATCGCCTTGACCGTCGGGATGAGGTCGGCACCGCCGTAGCGGTCCCCGGCGGCGTCGACGCCGTCGGCCAGCGCGTCACCGATATCAGCCCCTCCTGGTTGGCGCGGACCGCCCACGCCACCGCGCTCCCGGCGCTGATGAGGTCGACCCCGAGCCGGTTACAGGTCTCGCCGAGCGCCGCGACGGCGTCGAACTCGTCGATGCCGAGGCCGGCGCCCAGCGACATGGCCGTCGCGCCGCGCGGGATGGTCTCGCCCTCCTCGGTGTCGATGCGGAACCCGCGCTCGTCGTCGCCCTCGTAGTCGCGTTCGCGCGCGCTGTCCCGGACGGCGTCGATACCCACGTCGCCGGCCCCCTCGAACTCCGTCTCCTGCCAGCCGCGGGTCGAGAGCGCGCCGACGGCGTTGGCGAAGTCGACCGTCTCGACGGTGCCGCTCGACCGCAACCACTGTCCGGTGCTGTCCTCGCGGTAGCGGTCGGCGTACTCCTCGCGGAGCGCGGCCAGGCCCGCGGGCGGGTCGCCGCGAACGACGACGGCTTTCAGCCGCTTCGACCCCATGACCGCGCCCGCGCCGCCCCGGCCCGCGTGGTGGTCGCCGCCGTCCGAGGCGATGGTCGCGTACGCGACCTCGTGTTCGCCCGCCGGCCCCACGCAGGCGACCGCCGCCTCCGGGAACGCCTCTGCCGTCGTCGCGGCGTCCTCGCCCCACGTCGAGGCCGGTTCGACGGTCGCGTCGTCGTCCTCCACGACCAGCCTGACGGGCGACGACGCCGCCCCCGTGACGAGGATACCGACGTGGTCCGACAGCGCGCCGGCCAGCCTGTCGGGGAACTGGCCGCCGGCGTACGAGTCGAGAAACACCCCGGTGAGCGGCGACTTCGTGACGGCGGCGTAGCGCGAATCCCCGGGCAACAGTCCCGAGACCGGGCCGAGCAGGAACAGGAGCACGTTGTCGGGCCCAAGCGGATCCGTTCCGGCGTCGAGTTCCTCGTACAGGTAGCGGGCCCCCAGCCCCTTGCCGCCGACGTAGCGTCGCCGCCACTCGTCGGGCACCGGGACGCTCTCGACGGACTCCTCGGCGAGGTCGACCCGGAGGATGCGCCCGGGTGTGCGAATCGACATCACGTCGCAGTAGGGAGGTGTGTTCACAAAAGCGTTGCTCCCCGCCAACGGCCGATACTCGTGTAAAGAACGTCCCGATCCGTCGCGTTCGGTCGGAATCCGACCGAAACCGGCGCGCGCAGAGGAAAGAACGTTTTAGCCTCGGGGCACATCCCACCTACAATGAGCGAATCGGACGGCCCCAAGCAGGTGGACTCCCCGGACTACCACCACGAGAACCACACCGCCGCCCAGACCTGCGGGTGGACCGCCAACGCCCTTCGGGGAGAGGGCAAGTGCTACAAGAACATCTTCTACGGCATCGAGTCCCACCGGTGCATCCAGATGACGCCCGTGGTGAAGTGCAACGAGCGGTGCGTCTTCTGCTGGCGGGACCACGCCGGCCACGCGTACGAGCTTGACGGCGTCGAATGGGATGATCCTGAGGCGGTCGTGGACGCCAGCATCGACCTCCAGCGCAAGCTCCTCTCGGGGTTCGGCGGCAACGACGAGGTACCCCGCGAGGACGCCTTCCACGACCGCGACATCACCACCTTCCTCGTCTCGAACGGCACCCGGCCCGAGGTCCTCCGGGAGTGCGACCCGACCCAGCTGTACGTCAGCGTGGACGCCGCCGAGCGCCACACCTTCGACGAGGTCGTCAAGGCGATGGAGGACGACGCGTGGGAGAAGCTGGTCGAGACGATGGACGTGCTGGCCGAGAAGGAGGAGACCCGGACGGTCCTGCGGACCACCCTCGTCGGCGGCGAGAACGTCCACCACCCCGACTGGTACGCCGGGTTCTACCGGCGCGCGGACCCCGACTTCGTGGAACTCAAGTCCTACATGCACGTCGGCGAATCGCGGGACCGCGTGGCTCGCTCCTCGATGCTCGACCACGAGGAGGTCGTCGAATTCGCGGAGGCGATACAGGAGCACATGCCCGACCACGAGTATCTGAAGGAGGTCCCCGTCTCGCGGGTCGCCCTGCTGTCGAAGACGGACGATACGTGGGTGCCGAAGCTGAAGAAGGGAAGCGAGTTCTGGAACCGGGACCCCGTCACCGGGGACTGATTGCTGCTCCGCGTCATCGCGATGCAGGTACTGACGACCATGTGAATTGGCACCACGAACGGATCGGAGAACGTGAGCGTCGTCGGACCCACGAACCTGTCGTCGGTCGATTGCGAGTCGTTCAGCGCCGCAGGTGCGACGAAAGTGGACGACGGCGTGAAGGCAAGAACGGTCTCGCTCAAGGGAACGACGACCGTCGGCGGCGACGTGAAGACCGAGGAGTTCTCGGCCAAGGGCTCGACCAACGTCGCCGGGGACGTGACCGCCGGCGAGATCGTCACGAAGGGTTCGACTCGCGTGGACGGCGACCTGCGAACCGACCGTCTCGAAACCAAGGGGTCGAGCAAGTTCGGGGACGTGAATGCCGAGACCGTCTCGGCAAAAGGTGCGCTGGCGGTCGCGGACCTCGTCGCCAACGAAGTCGATATTCGGGGCGTCGTGAGCGCGAATCGGATTCACGCCGACGAGTTCTCCCTCGAAATGGGCGGCGGCGAGTCCACCGTCGAAGCCATCGTCGGCGGGACAATCTCCGTCGAGCGCGGCGACTCGAAGGGGGGGCTCGACGTTGGCGGAGGCTCGAAGGGGCGTCTCGACGCCGGAACCCATCGAGCACACGAGCGCCGACGAGGTGACCGGCGAGAAGGTTCGAATCGGCCCCGGTTCTCACGTCGGCGTCGTCCGCGCCGGGGAACTCGACGTGGACGAGGACGCGACGGTCGAGCGGACGGAAGAACTGAGTTGAAAAGAACGGGGCGCTACGGCCGGGGAGCGTTCTCGGCCGCCCGAACGTCGTCGGGCTTTTCGACGCGGGCGTAGACCGGCCGCCACGCGTCGGGATCGAACAGGCCCACGTCGTCGAAGAGTTCCCGCGCCCGCGTCGTAAACCGATAGAACGTCCGGACGTTCGACTCGGCGTCGTCGGGCTGTTGGCCCGGTTCGTAGGACAGTTTTTCGAGGACGTCGGCGTCTACGAGTTCCGCTAGCCGGCGGCCGATGGTTCGGCGCGACACGTCGGGGTTCATCCAATCGAGTTCCTTCTCGCTCGGCGCACCTTCGGGATGGCCCGCGACGTCGATCAGCAAGTCGTGCGCAACGTCTTCGGTTGCGACGTGCAGGAGGCGTCGGCGAGTTTCAGCCGAATCTCTCTCCGGAGCATCCATTTCGCCACCGGGATGAACGGCCGTAGATTCGTGTTCGGCCATGGGCAGTTTCTACGTACAGATAGGTGAGACGGACTTAAGAAGCTTGTGCAGATTCTGCACATGCTTTACCGTAGTCGAAAGTGACTGGATTTCCGAAGGTTTACGAGTTCGATACGACACCATCCACCCATGCCCGGGAACGGGACAGACGAAGACGGCGACGTGACGGCAGCAGGTCAACTTTCCGTGCTCCTCGACGAGTACGAGGCGTTCACCGGCGAGCAGATGGACCGTAACGACTACGCAGACTTCAAGCGCGCAATCGAAACCGAAGTGGTCCCGATTACCGAAGCCGACCGTTCGTTCTTCGTCCTCGGGAGCTACGACGGCGAGGACGAAGAACGGCTCCGTCTCGTGGAAGAACGGCTGGACGCAGTCGGCAAACCGTTCCTGCTGAAAGACCTCGACGCCTTCGACGACCTCCTACTCTGGACGACGCAGTTCAAGGTCATGGCGAATCGCGCGACCCACATCGTCGGTCTCTACGAGCACTCCGAAGGCGGCCACGAGTGGGAAGCCGGATGGCTCGACCACGAACCGCATCGCGGGAAGTTCACCGCGTTCAAGCGCGACTATCCGGACCTCGAATCGAAGGAAGAGCCGTTCGACGGGATGTTCGCTCACTTTCTCGAAACGCTCGCAGCGTTAGAGCAGATACATCGGTTCGACGCGCCGACGGACGCCTCGGAGGAGGAAGTCGAACGAGGCCTGAAAACGTGCCTCAGTGACTACAAGCGAGAACTCCTCGCAGGGAAGTGAACAGGCCTCCGAACGTCGAAAGCAAAAGGATTAGGAGGGAGTAATCGATATTTCGATATCCGACCGAATCTCGATTCGTTTCCACGCCTCGCCGCCACCATCCCAATTCTGGGAACCATACCGCTTCCGTTATACTTAAACCGCGAGCGACCGGAGTGACTGGTATGTCAGCGACACGGCCGCGCGCAGTCGGGTACGACGAACTCGCGGCGCTCAAGCTCCTCGCCCTCGACGGCGGACTGGACGGCGAGGTCAAGGTCTCCTGTTCCGGTCTCGCCGACCGACTCGACGCCTCGAACCAGACCGCCTCCCGACGCCTCCAGCGACTCGACGACGCGGGACTCGTCGAGCGCGAGATGGTCAGCGACGGTCAGTGGGTCTCCATCACCGACGACGGCGAGTGGTCCCTGAAGCGCGAGTACGAGGACTACCGTCGCATCTTCGAGACGCCCGCCGGAGTGGACCTGACCGGGGCCGTCACCAGCGGGATGGGCGAGGGTCGCCACTACATCTCCCTGCCGGGCTACATGGAGCAGTTCGAGGAGCGACTGGGCTACGAGCCGTTCCTCGGCACCCTGAACGTCGAGTTGACCGACGAGAGCGTCCGCGCCCGGTCGGCGATGGAGGCGCTCGACCCCGTGCCCATCGACGGCTGGGAGGACGACGAACGGACCTACGGTCCGGCAGTCTGCTACCCCGCGGTCGTGGAGACGCAGGACGGTGAAATGTGGGAGCAGGCCCACACCATCGCGCCCGAGCGCACCCATCACGACGAGGACCAACTGGAGGTCATCGCACCGGTCAAGCTCCGGGAGGAACTCGGACTGGAGGACGGCGACCACGTGACCGTCCACGTCGAGGAGGGGCCATGAGTCGGGCCGTGTCGGGCGTCGAGGCCGCCCTCTCCGCGTTCCGCGAGGGGTCGCCGGTCCTCGTCCACGACGCCGCCGACCGCGAGGGCGAGACCGACCTGATCTATCCGGCCGGCGCGGTCACTCCCGAGGCCGTCTCGCGCATGCGCAACGACGCGGGCGGACTCGTCTGCGTCGCGCTCTCGAACGAGGTCGCCGAGGCGTTCGACCTGCCCTTCCTCGACGACGCGCTCGACCACCCCGCGGCCGGGGACCACGACCTCGGGTACGACGACCGCTCGTCGTTCTCGCTCCCGGTCAACCACCGCGACACCTACACCGGGGTCACCGACGAGGACCGCGCGACGACCATCACGGAACTCGCGGGCGCGGCGGCCGACCCAGAGGGAATCGACTTCGCCGCGGAGTTCCGCACGCCCGGCCACGTCAACCTCCTGCGGGCCGCCCCGAACCTGCTGGCCGACCGCGAAGGCCACACCGAGTTGGGAATCGCGCTGGCCGAGGCCGCCGGCGTCCCGCCCGCGGTCGTGGTCTGCGAGATGCTCGACGATGATAGTATTGTTTGTATAAGAAATAATCTCGTGGTTTTACCGGCGTCTCGTCGGAGTTTCTCCATCCTCGGGAAGCCATCGGTGTCGCAGCGATCCGTGCTTGGCAACTGCCCACCCGCGACGAACCGTCAACACTCATTAAGGAGGCCTCCGATTGTCCGGACGTATGAGCTTCGACGAGATGGACGTGGACACGATCTGGATGGACGGCGAGTTCGTCGATTGGGACGAGGCACAGGTCCACGTCCTCACGCACGGCCTGCACTACGGGAGCGGCGTCTTCGAGGGCGTACGCTGTTACGACACCGAGGAGGGACCGGCCGTTTTCCGGTGGGACGAGCACCTCGAGCGGCTATACGACTCCGCGAAGCCCTACGATCTCGAGATCGACCACGAACCCGAGGAGCTGACCGAGGCGACGACGGAACTCATCCGGCGACAGGACCTCGCGTCCTGCTACATCCGTCCCATCGCGTTCTACGGCTACCACAGCCTCGGCGTCAGCCCCGGCGACTGTCCGACCCGGACCGCCATCGCGGTGTGGCCGTGGGGTGCGTACCTCGGCGAGGAGGCGCTCGAAAACGGCGTCGAGGTGATGGTCTCCTCGTGGCGCAAGCACGCCTCCAGCCAGATTCCGACCAACGCGAAGACCACGGGGCTGTACGTCAACAGCATGCTCGCGGGCGAGGAGGCCCGCCGGAACGGCTTCGCCGAGGCCATCGTCCTCAACAAGGAGGGCAACGTCGCCGAGGGGCCCGGCGAGAACCTCTTCCTCGTCCGCGACGACGAAATCTACACGCCCGGGCTCGCCGAGAGCATCCTCGACGGCATCACCCGCCAGTCGGTCGTCACGCTGGCCGAGGAGATGGGCTACGAGGTCCACGACGGCGCGACCATCTCGCGGGGCGAACTCCACACCGCCGACGAGCTATTCTTTACTGGCTCCGCGGCGGAGGTCACGCCCATCCGACAGGTGGACAACGTCGAAATCGGCAACGGCGGCCGGGGTCCCGTCACCGAGGAGATTCAGTCGCGGTTCTTCGACGTCGTGAACCGGCGCACCGACGACCACGAAGAGTGGTTCACGTACGTCGAGTAGCGAGGGTTTCCCCCGAGTAGTGAGGGTTTCCCTCGAATAGCGAGGTCCACGCACCTCGGAGAGTAAGGAATCACGCGAAGTAGAGCGACAGATTCGCTTACTGCGCGGGCGGAGGCGTCTCGTCTTTCTCGTCCTGCACGTCGATGGGGATGCCCGACTCGCTGGTCTCGCCGAACCCGGCGCTCAGGACGCGGGTCAGGGCGTCCTCGACGGTCTCGTCGGTCTCCTCGAAGTCGCTGGGGTCCATTTCGACGACGAACCCGGTGGTGATGTTGGGCGCGGTCGGGAGGAAGAGGAGTTCGCGGCCGTCTTCGGTCGTCTTGCCGGTCTTGAACGCGGTCATCCGCATTCCGTCCCACGTCTCCAGCTTGACCGGGGCCTGCAGGTCGGTCGTGTCCGAGAGCGCGGTCTCGGCCGCCATCTTCGAGGCGTTGTAGACGACCCGGAGACCGGGCAGACGGTTCATCACGTTGTCGATGGCCCCCTCGACCAGCGACCCGACTGCGGTCCGCATCATGTAGCCGACGCTGAGGACCAGCATCGTGAACACGACGATAGTCAGTGCGACCTGATACAGCTCGTTATCGACGCCGGGAAGCGGAACCTGCGCGATCTGTTTGTACAACCAGTGGACGATGTAGAGCGTGACGATTATCGGTAGGAGAACCACGAGCCCACTCGCCGCGTCGCGTTTCCACGAGGACATTTATCGGGAATAACCGACTGCAGGAGTATAAACTAGGTGTTATTCGCTCGCCCGGTCACGACGACGGTCCGTTCGACCGACCGCGAGAAGGCTCGCCGCGGACGACACCCGCGACGTATTCGGAAAGCGATGCATCTGCCTGCACGTTCTTATCCCGAGCAGACGACTTGCCCAGAACCGTAGTGGTATCCGCAACCCCAGGCGAAGAACTTAAGCACGTGTTCACCTCCAGTAGAGTGTTAGCAACCACCACAGGCATATCTTTCTGAATATTTTTATACGGATTATTACAACACGCGGTCACTACCCGACTCGCCACCTGATTTACCGTCCGGCTCACCGACCGAGGATGGCTCGGAGCGCGAAGAAGAGGTTCTGCTTGCGCTCCATCACGCGCCGGTAGAAGTACGAGAGCCACTTGTCGCCGTAGGGGACGTACTGCCAGACCTCGTACTCCTCGGCGAGTTCGAACTGGGCGTCCTCACGCACGCCCATCAGCATCTGTATCTCGAAGTCGGTGCCGTACTCCTCGTGGAGGTCCTCGGCGAGCGCGATCATCTCGGGGTCGTGGCTTCCGACCGCGATGCCGCCGTCGAAGTGCTCGAACATGTATTCGAGGTACTCCCGATAGGCGTCGTCGACCGCCGACTTCTCCTGGATGGCGACCGACTCGGGTTCGTCGTACGCACCCTTCACGAGGCGGATCTTTCCGGGAACGTCGGCGAGTCGTTCGAGGTCCCGCTCGGTCCGCTTGAGGTTGGCCTGCACGCAGACGCCGACGCCGCCGTCGTGGGTGATGGCGAGTTCCTCGTAGGCGTCGAGGGTCGCGTCTGGCGGCGTGTGGTCCTCAATGTCGAGCCAGACGAACACGTCCCGGGCGGCCGCGTAATCGACGATTCGCTCGACGTTCTCACGGAACACCTCCGGCCCCACGTCGAGACCGATCTGGGAGGGCTTGACCGAGATGCAGGCATCGACGCCCGAGCCCTCGATGTCGTCCAGCAGGCGGAGGTACGTCTCGGCGTCCTCGTCGGCGGGTTGGCGGTCGTGGTGGTGCTCGCCGAGCAGGTTCAGGATGGCCTTCACGTTCCGGTCGTTCAGCTCCCGGGCGTGGTCGAGCGCCGTCGCGGGACCCTCGCCCGCGACGAACTGGCTGGCGATGGGGGGTATCATTGATGGATGCTTTTCGCGGACGGACCTTTAAACTGAGTCATTCCGGCCGATTCGGACCGCGAGAAGTCGCCGTGCTCGGTGCGACAGCCGACGTGGATGCACTCGGTGAAACAACCGATAGGCTACTCTCGGTGACACCAACCACGAAAATGCGCCCGGTGAGACGAACCATCGTCTGGGTGGATGAAAGGGGCCGCCCGGTCGCGGCCGCAGGCCGTGGTCGTCTGAGCAGGCCAGTATCCGGCGGCGGGCAGTGCGGAGAGCCGCCGGATATCCTGCTCAGCGACCGCGACCGGGCGGAGGCTTTCTACCTGTTCTTCACTTCGACTCCTCCAGTACACCATCTATCGTGAACGCCTAGCGAGTGAATCTCCGGTTCTTAAGGCCCCGGCGTTCGCCTACTCCGACATGGGCCTCTTCGAGACGGTCGTTATCGCACTCTGGGCGATGCTGCCCGCATACGTCCCGAACAACGCCGCGGTGCTGGCGGGCGGCGGCAGACCCATCGACGGCGGGCGGACGTGGAACGGGCAACGGCTCCTCGGCGACGGCAAGACGTTGCGGGGAACCGCCGTGGGAATCCTCGCAGGCGCGGCGCTGGCGGTGGCCCTCAACGCGGTTGCCCCCGCTGTCGCGGACCTGCTCGGCGCGGACCTGCCGACGTTCCCCCTCGCGGTCGTCCTGGCCCTTCCGGCGGGCGCGATGCTGGGCGACATCCTGGCCTCGTTCCTGAAGCGCCGGACGGGCCGCGAACGCGGGACGGCGTTCCCCGGACTGGACCAGCTCGACTTCGTGGTGGTCTCGCTACTGCTCGCGTTTCTGGCCGCGCCCGACTGGTTCGCCGAGGTGTTCACCCTGCCGGTGCTCGCCGTCGTGGTCGTCGCCACGCCCCTGCTCCACCTGACGACGAACGGCATCGCGTACCAGTTAGGATTCAAAGATGAGCCGTACTAGACAACCTTTTCCGGCGCGAGATATCCCGAGTACCTCGCTTGCAAAACGTTGATGAAAAGCCCAACGCACGTCCCTTCGGCGGCTTTAGCCGCCTCCGGTCCTCTTCGCTCCGCGCTTGGGCTTGCGTTCGCGCGACTGAGTCGCGCGAACGCATTGACTGCTTTTTCCGTTCTGCGCGACCAACCGAAAGACCCCTACTAGTTGTTCTGGCGTGGTATTTTGATTATTAGAAAAATATATTTATTCCTCTAAACGATTTTTGGCCGTTCCTCAAAGAGCGAGCGCGAACGGCCACGACCCGCCGCTAATCGCCAGCAGGACGAGCGCACCGCCGACCAGCGCCGCGTTCTTCAGGAAGTCGGTCATCTCCTGTTGCTGCTGTTCGGGGTCCTCGACCGACCAGAAGTCGTGCATCAGGGGCGTTGCGAAGACGAGAAACGCGATCAGCGCGGCTGAGCCGACGAGCGGTGCGACGCCGAGGACGACCGAGACGCCGCCCGCGACGAGCAACGCACCCGAGGCGTAGACCGAGAGCCGAGGCGCTGGCGCACCCTTCATCTCGGCGTAGCCCGTCATTTGGTCGGCCTGCAGGAAGTGGTTCAGGCCCATGAAGGCGAGGACGCCGCCGAACAGCACGCGCCCGGCGAGGAACGCGAGCGCGCTGGTCGTCTCGACGGCCATCAGTTCGGCACCTCCACGACCGGTTCGGCGACAGCGGTCGGCGCGCGATACGGCACTGGAGTTCCAACAGTAGGTAACATTACGTTACCTACTTCGGAGCGGAACCTATTTGTGTATTTGGCGACAACAGTGTCGGTAGCTAACACCGATGTCTTCCACACGTCCGCAGGCTGACGAACCCGAGGCGAAGAACCCCGACGCGTGTCAGGTGGTCGAGGCCATCGAACAGATCGGCTCCCAGTGGCGGCTCGTCGTGCTCCACGACCTGCTGGGCGAGGAGAAGCGGTTCAACGAACTCGAACGCTCGACCGGGGCGAGTTCCCGGACGCTCTCGCGGGTACTCGACGACCTCGAAGCCGCGTCGAATCGTGGGCCGACGACTGGCTCGACGCGCCCGCCACCCCGGCCGACGACGACTGACGGAGAGCGAGTTGCCGAGTCCGGCCGGCCTCGCGGACCAAACGAAACCGCTTATGGGTTCGGCACCCGCGATTTCCGATAATGACCAACGATGAACTCATCGCGGCGCTCCGGGACGCCGACGCGGTCCGGTACGGCGAATTCGAGCTCTCGCACGGCGGCACCAGCGACTACTACGTGGACAAGTACCTCTTCGAGACCGACCCCCACTGCCTCGAACTGATCGCGCAGGCCTTCGCGGAACGAGTCGGTGACACCAAGCTGGCGGGCGTCGCGCTCGGCGCGGTCCCCCTCGTCTCGGTCACGAGCGTCGAGTCCGGCAACCCCTACGTCATCGTGCGCAAGCAGCAGAAGGACTACGGCACGGCCAATCTGGTCGAAGGGCGGCTGGACGATGGAGAACCGGTCGTCGTCCTCGAAGACATCGCCACGACCGGGCAGAGCGCGGCCGACGCCGTGGAGGCCCTCCGCGACGCGGGCGCGACCGTCGAGCGCGTCCTCGTGGTCGTGGACCGCGAGGAGGGCGCGGCCGAGAATCTGGCCGACCACGACGTGGAACTGGAGTCGCTCCTCACCGCGACCGAACTGCTCGACGCGGAGTAGCTTCGAAGTAACCGAATAGCCCACAGTTACGCACCACTGGTCTAGATTCTCCCCGCGAACTATCGAGTTATTCAAGTTCGTGGAATACATCGACGGCGGATATGAACCGCGCAGAGAAGGCGACCCTGCAGTTGCAGGCGGTCGCCGTGCTTCGGATGTTGAAAGAGACCCGCACCTACGACGAACTCGCCGAGGTGACGGGGCTTCCCGCGGGCGACCTGAACCGCTACGTCAACGGTCACGTCCTGCCGAGCGTGGATCGGGCCGAGGACATCGTCGGCGGCGTGGGTCGCGACGAACTGGCCGCCGAACTGGAGGCCCGAATCCGGGTGGACGACGAGGGCTACGTGGACAACTCCGGCGTGGTCTTCGACCAGTCGTTCCTCGACCTCGTGGCCCCCGTCGCGGCCGAGTCGTTCGACTTCGAGCGACCCGACGTGGTGCTGACCGCCGCCACCGACGGCATCACGCTGGGCGCGGCGATGGCGAGCTACTTCGGGGCTCGGGTCGCCTACGCCAAGAAGTCCAAGGAGACCGCCGTCGAGGAGTTCATCGAGTCCCGCCAGCGCCTCCAGTCGGGCATCGAGTTGACATACTACCTCCCCGCCTCGGCCATCGACCCGGGGGAGACCGTGCTGGTCGTGGACGACCTCATCCGGTCGGGCGAGACGCAGGAGCTACTGCTCGACATCGCCCAGCGCGCCGACGCGGAAGTAGGCGGCGTGTTCGCGCTCATCGCGGCCGGTGGCGAAGGACTGGAGCGCGCGAGGGGCCGGACCGATGCCCCCGTGGGTGCGCTGACGACCTACGAGGCGTAGGCAGTCTCACGACTATGCGTCGAAATGGTGTTCTATCCCCACCCTAACAGCAATTTGATGCACTTTCGTGCATAGTTCTGCGGTTTTTATGAGAACTCTTAAATAAGGTTTCGGGACTATGCCCATCCGTGTATCATGGGAGCCAACGACACTACCGCTGAGGATTCGTCGGGCGCGCTCGCGGAGTACTTCAATTTTGAAGAACACGGCACGGACTTTCGGACGGAGGTTCTGGCGGGCCTGACGACGTTCCTCACGATGAGCTACATCGTGGTCGTCAACCCGGCCATCCTGTCGGCGGCCATCCAGCCGGAGGGCATCGGCCCCGAGCGCACCTTCCAGATGATCGCCGTCGTCACCATCATCGCCGCCGCCACGGCGACGATGATAATGGGTCTTTACGCCAAGCGGCCGTTCGCACAAGCGCCGGGACTCGGCCTCAACGCCTTCTTCGCGTTCACAGTGGTCCTCGGGCTCGGTATCGACTGGCCGGTCGCCCTCGCGGCGGTCGTGGTCGAAGGAATCGTCTTCATCGCGCTCACCGCTATCGGCGCTCGCGAGTACATCATTCGGGTCTTCCCCGAACCCGTCAAGCTCTCGGTCGGCGCGGGTATCGGTCTGTTCCTCGCCATCATCGGCCTCGAAGAGATGCGGGTGGTCGTCGGTCACTCCGACACGTTCGTCACGTTCAACCCCGTGTTCGCCTCCGACCCGGTGGCGGTCATCTCCGTCCTCGGGCTGTTCGTGACGCTCGCACTCTACGCCAACGGGGTCCGCGGGTCCATCATCACCGGCATCATCCTCACGTCGGTCATGGGCTACGCCGCCTCCGCACTCGATTACTCGGCCTATCCCCACGATTCCCCGGTACTCGAAGAACTGGGCGTCAACCTCGCGGAGGTCTACCTCGTTCCCGACGCGCCCATCGTCTACGACGCCGCGAGCTACAACATCGCGCCGCTGGCCGGCGCGTTCGTCGATGGGCTCCAGAACATCGAGGCGTTCTCGTTCGCGCTCATCGTGTTCACGTTCTTCTTCGTGGACTTCTTCGACACGGCGGGTACCCTCACCGGCGTCGGCATCGACAAGCCACTGATGGCCGACGCGGTCGGCACCACGGTCGGCGGCATCCTCGGCACCTCGACCGTGACGACCTACATTGAATCCGCGACCGGCGTCGAGGAGGGCGGCCGCACCGGTCTGACCGCGGTCGTCGTCGCGCTCCTGTTCGTCGCCTCGCTGGCGCTCGTCCCGCTGGCCGTCGCCGTCCCCACCTACGCCTCCCACCTCGTGCTCGTCGTCGTCGGAGTCATCATGCTCTCGAACGTCGCCGAGATCGCGTGGAACGACGTCACCTACTCGATTCCGGCCGGACTCACCATCTTCGTGATGCCGTTCACGTTCTCCATCGCCTACGGCATCGCGGCAGGGATCATCTCCTACCCCATCGTCAAGCTCGCGGCGGGCGAGGTCGAGGACACCCGGCCCGGCCACTGGGTGCTCGCGGCCGCGTTCGTCCTCTACTTCTTCGTCCGCACGAGCGGCGTCCTCGCCGGTAGCGTGTAGGCTCCCCGCTTCCGGCCGGACGAGTCCGGCTTCGCGCCGGATTCCCATTCCCCAGTTTTAATCTGGCCGGTGGTCGTTCTCGGTGACATGAACCGTCCCTCCCGCCCGTTCCCCCGCCGGTGGGTCGTCCGGGGCGCGGTCGCTCTCCTCGCGCTCCTGCTGGTCGCGCCCGCCGGATTCTCGGGCGTGACGTACCTCGCTACCGCCGAGGACCCCTCCAACCTCCGCGCCGCGGTGGACGAGCCAGCGAACGGCACGACGATCATCTCGATTCAGGGCTTCCACTTCCAGGGGATGGCCAACGAGAACAAGCCCGCCCGGCTCGTCGCGGTCGGCCCCCGCGGCGAGGTGGAGTGGGTCCACGACGGCTCCGGCTTCGACGCCCAGTGGTTCTACGACGTGGACCCGCTGGACAACGGCAATCTGCTGGTGACCGCCACCGCCGAGGGTGAGACGCTGGTGTACGAACTCGACCCCGAGACGCAGGAGCGCGTCTGGACCGAACGCCTCCCCGTCCGGGACACCCACGACGTGGACCTGATAAACGGCGACCAGTTGCTCGTCGCCAACATGCGCCAGCCTGCGAAGGGCGACCGCGTCTTCGTCTACGACAGGCCGTCCGGCGAGATCGTCTGGGAGTGGACGTTCGCGGACCACTACCCCGACTCCGTCGGCGGCCCCTCCAACGACTGGACCCACCTCAACGACGTGGACAAGATCGACGACGGCCTGTATCTGGCCTCGCCGCGGAACTTCGATCAGGTGATCGCGATCAACCGCTCGACGAACGAGGTGGAGATGCGCCTCGGGGGCGACGACGACCACGACCTGCTCTACGAACAGCACAATCCCCAGTACCTCGAAGGCGAGAACGGGACGCCCACCCTGCTCGTCGCCGACAGCGAGAACGACCGCGTCGTGGAGTACGCCAGAGAAAGTAGAGAGAATTGGACCCGGACGTGGAGCGTCGGCACCCGGGGACTCAACTGGCCGCGGGACGCCGACCGCCTCCCGAACGGCAACACCCTCGTGGTGGACACCATGAACCACCGCGTGGTCGAGTTGACGCCCGAGGGCGAGGTCGTCTGGGAGTTCCACGCGCCGTGGGCACCCTACGACGTCGAACGGATGGCCCTCGGCGACGAGCCCGGCGGGCCGACGATGCGCGATGCAGGCGAGGCCGGGGACCACGACCTCTCCGGAAGTAGCCTGTCGGTCGGCGAGGGCGAGAGCGTCTCGTTCTGGATAGAGAAGACGTTCGAGGGCACCGCGGTCGAGTCCCAGGCCTTCGCGTTCGCCCGGACGTGGGCACACGTCACCCCGTGGATTCGCCCGGTGTGGATGACCAGCTGGGAGTTCCTCGGCGTCCTCTTCGGCCTCGGCGTGCTGGTGCTTTGGGGACTCGGCGAGGCGGTGTATCAACGACGCCGGATTCGGAAGGGCATCTCGGGCGTCATCGACCGAGTGCAGAGGTCGGTGGAGTGACGGCGATTTTCGAATGCTAGCTGGGTACGCCCGGTGACACAGACCACGAGGATGCGCCGGTGACGCTAATCAATCCCGGCGTGTGCCAGCAACGTACGCGAGGTCTGCGCGAGCGAAGCGAGTGCAGGCTCGGCGGACGCGGTTTGTCCGCCGGTGGACGAGAAGCACAATGGAGTCGTTCGAAAATCGGAGAGTTTCGTGATACGAGAGCGTTGCTCTCGGACGACGAAGCGGAGTGAGCATCACAGGAGGCTGGGGAGGGCGAGGCGCGGTGTGGTCGCCGTGCTGTGCGGTCTTCCCTCGGCTCAAGCAGTAGCTAGGGAAGCAATACAAACGCCTTCTTAAGAAATATATTCAATTTCTAGAGAAACGTATATCTATTCAAGGGTAGATGGGATGTCGCGTCAGCCCCTACCGCGACCATCACGTTCTTCCGGTCGAAGCCACTACCTACCGACATGGCGAACCTCGAACTGTACGAACTCGAAGGCTGTCCTTACTGCGCGAAGGTCATCGACAAGCTCGACGAGCTCGACCTCGAGTACGACTCGCACATGGTCGCCGGGCCGAAGTCCGAACGCGACGAAGTCGAGGCGGTCAGCGGCCAGCGCGGCGTCCCCGTGCTGGTGGACGAGGAGAACGGCGTCGAAGGGATGCCCGAGAGCGACGACATCGTGGAGTACCTCGAAGAGCAGTACGGCGACGGGCAGGCGGCATAAGGTCACCGACCGAGCGGCGTAAGGTCGCTCCGTTTCGACCTCGAAGGCCGCAACAAGCCCTACGTAGTTGTCTCTGTTATCGTGGTCCATGCGTACCTGTAACCGACGAGTCGCGGATGGGTGGTGGCGGTAGCGTGGCCGACTCCGACGTCGAACTCGCGGGTGACCGGACGCCGACGCCCGACGTGCTCGGGTCGCTCATCGAGACCGGACTCCACGAGATTCGACGCGAGACGTCGGGACTTCTGCTCTCGTCGTTCTCCGCCGGCCTCGACATCGGCTTCGGGCCGTTGCTGATGGCGGTGATGCTCACGCTGTCGGAGGGGAGCTACGGCGACGTGGGGACGGAGATACTGCTGGCGAGCGCCTACTCCATCGGGTTCATCTTCGTCATCCTGGGCCGGTCGGAGCTGTTCACCGAGCACACCACGCTCGCGGTGATGCCGGTGCTCGACAACCGCGCGTCGCTCTGGGGGTTGGCCCGCCTCTGGGGGCTGGTGTACGTGGGTAATATCGTCGGCGGAGTGGCGTTCACCGCACTGGTCGTCACGCTGTTCCCCTCGCTGGGGGTCGCTTCGCCCGAGGCGTTCGGCACTATCGCGCACAAACTCGTCGATCACGACCTCACGTGGCTGTTCGTCGCCGGCATCCTCGCCGGCTGGCTGATGGGCCTGCTGGCGTGGCTCATCACCGCCGCCCAAGAGACGATGAGCCGCCTGCTCATCATCTGGCTCGTCACCGCCTCCGGGCACGCCTACGGTGAACTGCTGCAACCGGGCTGGGGCCACGCGATCACCGGCGGCATCGTCATCTCGATCGCGATGATGGGCCTCGAGCACGGGCTCGTC
>PXSM01000126.1 GCA_003023465.1 Halobacteriales archaeon SW_6_65_15
GGCA
The DNA here is from genome assembly GCA_003023465.1 of Halobacteriales archaeon SW_6_65_15. GTDB lineage: Archaea > Halobacteriota > Halobacteria > Halobacteriales > Haladaptataceae > Halorussus. Next base: position 5 of record PXSM01000126.1, read on the forward strand.
GTGACGCCCGCCGAGAACGCGAGCTTCACGCTGAACACCACGGCCAGCGACGCCCCGATAGCCAACCGGACGCCTCAGACCGACCTCCCGAACGGCACGCAGTCGCTGCACTTCCTGAGCGTGGACCACTCGATAGACGACGAGAACATCAGCGAGGTCACCTTCAGCTTCCGAGTTCGAAAGGACCGGCTGAACGCCTCCGAACGCGACGACATTGCCCTCTATCGGTTCAAGAACGGGTCGTGGAACGAACTCCCCACTACCCTCGCGACGACGACCGACGACCACTACGTCTACCGGGTTCGCTCGCCGGGACTCTCGGAGTTCGCGGCCGGAAAGCAGACCGCGCAGTTCGAGATCACCAACGCCTCGGTCGAGGTCCGGACGCTCTCGGTCGAAGACGCCCTGAAAGTGCGGGTTCGAATTACGAACGAGGGCGACGCCGACGGGACCTTCACGGCCGAACTCGTGCTCGACGACGAAGCCGTCGCGCACCGTCACCTCACCATCGCGTCGGGCGGGATGCGACAGACCACCTTCGAGCGCACGGTGTCGCGGCCGGGAATCTACGAGGTGTACGTCAACGACTACCGGGTCGGCGAGGTGACGGTGAACGGCACCGACGCGACGGGCGACGAATCCACCGGTTCGCAGGCGAGCGACGGGAGCGAGGAGACGGACACCGACGAGGTAGACCGGACGGACCAGACGAACGACAGTACGAGCGCGACGATCCCCGGATTCGGAGCGGTGGCGGCCGTCGCCGCACTCCTCGGACTGCTGCTCGCGGCTCGCTGGCGGCAGGGTTAGTCAGTCGTCGCCTTCGTCTGTGGGACGTTCTAGGTCCATCCTGACGACCGACCCTCGCGGCTCGTTCTCGGTGAAGGACAACCGGCCGCCGGACCGTTCGACGATCCAGTGTATCAGCCAGAGGCCGAGTCCGCTTCCGTGCTCCAGCGCGGTCTCCTCCCCTTCGGTCAGGACGGTCCGTTCGTGGTCGGGGATGCCGGGGCCGTCGTCCGCGACCGCGATTCTGACCCACTCCCGGCCGTCTTCGACGCCTCGGCCATCCTCGACGCTCTCGACCGAGACGGTCACTTCCGGGTCGGGCGAGTCGTTGTGTTCGATTGCGTTCTCACAGACGTTCTCGACGGCGACGCCGAGTGCCGGGATGGCTTTCGCCAATCGCTCGTCTTCGGCTTCGACCGATACGTCGGCGTCGGGGTACTCCTGTCGGATCGAGGCGGCGATGTCCGTCACGACGGCCGTGACGTCCATCGGGTCCGGTCGGGGATTCTCGCCCTCCATCGCGTTCTCGATGCTACCGGCCTTCTCGCCCAACTCCACGAGGTCCCACCCTCTGGTCGCTATCTTCTCGGCCGCCTCCCGGACTTCGGGGTCGTCGGTCTGCTCGGCGACGAACTCGGCGTAGTTGACTACCACGGTCACGTCGTTGCGCAGGTTGTGCCGGAGCACCCGATTGAAGACCTGCAACCGCTGTTCGCGCTCCTTCAGTTCGGTTTCCCGCGCCGCCAGCGCGTCGCCGAGATCGTCGAACCCCTCGCGTATCTGGTTCCACTCCTCGCCCGAGGAGAGGTCGGGTGTATGGTCGTAGCTGCCGTTCCTGAGCGCGCGGAAGCCGTCGAGTAGCTTCTCGGCCTGCCGGATGTTGGCGTTGTACTCCCAGACGGCGAGTCCGATGACGAGCGACAGCACCAGCACCAGACTCGCGGCCTGCATCATCGCCATCTCCCGGAGGCGGGCGTCGAGCGCCGACCGGTCCCGACTCACCTGCACGGTCCACCCCGTGGAGGAGACGGTCGCGGTGCTCGTGACCGCGTCCGAGAACGCCGTCTCGGATCGGTCGAGCGTCTGGCCGTCGGTGTGGACCGAGACCGTCTGCGCGTCGGTCTCCAGTGGCTCGACCATCGTGAGGAAGGTGAACTCGTTGATGGGGAGCGCCGCGGCGAGGACACCGACGATCTCCCCGTCCTCGAAGATGGGAGCGCTAATGATGACGATGTGCTGGTCGGTGCCGTTCACGCGCTCGGGGTCGGTCACGTAGATCTCCCCGGTTCGGGACGTCCGTTCCACGTAGGTTCGGTCGCTGCGGTTCTCGCCTATCGTTTCCTCCCGAACCTCCGGCGAGACGTCGCCCCGGAAGTCCAGGACGGTTCCGTTGGCCGCGATGACCTGCGCGGCGAAGACGTTCGGTTGGCTCAGAAACGTCCGTAGATACTCCTCGGTGTCGTCGAAGTTGCTGGCGTCCGGTTGGGACGCGTATAACCCGACGTAGTTGTATCTCGGTGTCTATCCGCTTGGCGGTCTCGACCGCGGTCTGGTCGACGTCCTCCTGCATCCGCGATACGGATCGGTCTTTGGCCATCTCCAGTTGGCCGTACACCACGCCGCTCAGGACGAGGGTGACGACCAGCATCAGCACCGCGAACTTCGTCCGAACCTTCACGTTTTCCGGACCTGCTCGTCCGGGGATAAAGAAACCCCGTGAACGGTCGTTCGTTAGCCTTTAGCGCCCCGGCCGCAAACTGGGGCGTAATGACTGCACAGGCTGTCCAGCAGGCGGACCTCGCGGTCGTCATCGGACTGGAGGTCCACGCTCAACTGGAGACGAACACGAAGATTTTCTGTGGCTGCTCGACCGACGTGGCCGACTCCGAGCCGAACACGCACACCTGCCCGGTGTGTCTCGGACTGCCGGGCGCGCTCCCCGTCGTGAACGAGGCGGCCGTCGAGTCGGCCGTCAAGGTGGGGAAAGCCATCGACGCCGACATTCCCGAGGAGACGACCTTCCACCGGAAGAACTACTTCTACCCCGACCTGCCGAAGGGGTTCCAGATCACCCAGTACGACGCGCCCATCTGTCAGGACGGCGAACTGGAGATCGAGGTCGACGGCGAGCGCCGGACGGTCGCCATCCGGCGCGCCCACCTCGAAGAGGACCCGGGAAGCCTCCAGCACGAGGGCGGGAGTATCGACACCGCCGACTACACGCTAGTCAACTACAACCGCGCCGGCGTCCCGCTGATGGAGATCGTCACCGAACCGGACTTCCGCGGTGCTGAAGAGGTCCGGACCTTCCTCGCCAAGCTAGAGGAGGTCCTCGAATACCTCGGCGTCTTCGACAGCCAGCGCGACGGGAGCCTCCGCATCGACGCCAACCTCAGCGTGGTCCCTGCCGACGAGATCGGCGACGCCGGCGGGATAAGCGAGGACGCGCTCGAAGAAGCGAATCGGACCGAGGTCAAGAACATCTCCAGCCACAAGGGCGCGGAGAAGGCCCTCTCCTACGAAGCGACTCGCCAGAAGAACGCAGTCCAGCGCGGCCGCGAGGTCGAGCAGGAGACCCGCCATTGGGACGAGTCCCGGGGCATCACGGTCTCGATGCGCTCGAAGGAGGCCGAGAAGGACTACCGGTACTTCCGCGAGGCCGACCTGCCACCCCTGCAGGTCAGCGACTGGAAGGAGGAGCTGGCGATTCCGGAGCTCCCCGACGCTCGCCGCGAGCGCTTCCGCGAGGAGTACGGCCTGAGCGGAGAGGCCGCGAGCAAGCTTACCTCCACCAAGCAGGTCGCGGACTTCTACGAGGACGTCGCCAGCGAGTACGACCCCGACCTCGCGGCGACGTGGGTCGCGGACAACCTGCTCGGCGAACTCAACTACCGCGACATGGAAATCACGGACGTGGAGGGCCGCCTCGACGAGTTCACGCACCTCGTCGAACTCGTCGCCACCGAGGAGATCACCACCAAGAACGCCGAGGAGGTAGTCCTCCGCCAGATGCTCGACGAGGGCGACGACCCCGAGACCATCATCGAGCGCGAGGGGCTAGGCAAGGCTGGTGAAGGAGAAGTCGAGACGGCGGTCACCGAGGCCATCGAGGAGAACCCCGACGCGGTCGAGGACTACCACGCCGGCGAGGACGGCGCGCTCAACTTCCTCGTCGGGCAGGTCATGCAGAAGACTGGCGGGAGCGCCGACCCCGGTTCGGTGAACGGGATGCTCCGCGAACGACTGGACGAGTAACGCCTGCGCAAGTAGACGAGCAACGTCCGCCTGGTTGGCCAAGTGGGCGAGCAGGCGGTGCGTGGTCGATTTCGGCTCTTCTCGGTCTGACTCCGCGAGGGGCGCACCGCGCTCCCGCCTCGACGCCCTCGCGACGACGTTCAGGTCACGGGCAGGGTTCGTCCCGCCCTCTGATTTAAACTCTAGGGAGAATTCCAACTCGGCGCGCGCTGGCGGCCCCTCGTGGGCCGCCTTCATTCGCGCGAGGGACGAGCATCGCAGTAGAACGAGACGCGCAGGAGGCTGGGGAGGTACGAGGTGCGGTGCTGTCGCGGTGCGGTCTCCCCTCGGCTTCGGGAGTAGCTAGCTTCCACTCCGCAGTGACCTCCATCGGTTCGGTGAAGCTAGCTACTCC
>PXSM01000127.1 GCA_003023465.1 Halobacteriales archaeon SW_6_65_15
CGGCGAGGAGTTGGCAGAACGGGCCGACGCGAAGCTGGTGGTCTTCGACGACGCGAAGCTGTTGCCCCACGCCGAGCACCCCGGCCCGTTCCTCGAAGTGCTGCTGGACGAGTTGACCGAGGAAGAGATGGAAGCTGGGCGAAGCTCAGGGGCTGCGACCGGTTTGGAGACCGAACGAGAGGCAGAGCGGTAGTGAGAAGGAGCGAGGCCGGGAAATCAGCAGAGGAGAGTCAGTGGAACGGAGAACCAGTGGAACGCAGAGTCAGTACGGTCGGAACATCAGCACGCGCTCGCCTGCGGTTTCTGTCTCGCCGACGTCCGGAGTGACCTCCAGCCCGACCTCGACCGCGTCGGGTTCGACGTCCCAGATCTGGCCAGTTAGACGGACCGCGCCGAAGTCGGCGACTGCGGTGACGTAGGGCGTGTCCTCCACGAACTCGGGCGAGGCGACGTGGACCGTGGTGAACGTCTCGACAGCTCCGGACTCCGGCAGGGGCACCTCCTCGAGGTCAGTCGCCCCGCACTCGGGACACACTCGCCGCGGCGGGAGCCAGCCGTGGCCCTCGGGGCATTCGAGGTAGAAGCCCTCGCCCTCGGCGACGGCGTCGAGGAAGTCGTCGTACCCCTCGTCGCGGACGCGCTCCTCGCTCTCGCTCATGTTCTCACCTCCAGCACGTGAACGGTGGTACTCGCCACCGTGCCGCCCGCGTTGTGGACCACGCCGACCTCGCCGCCGACCGCGTCGCTGTTGGGGTGATCACCCCGGAGCAGGCGGGTCATCTCCACGACCTGACTCGTTCCCGTCGCGCCGACCGGGTGACCCTTGGCCTTGAGGCCGCCCGAGAGGTTGATGGGGCGGTCGCCGTCGCGGGTGGTCTCGCCGCGGGCCGCCGCGCCGATGGCCTCGCCCGGCGCGTAGAAGTCGAGGGCTTCGAGGGCGAGCACCTCCGCGATGGTGAAGCAGTCGTGGACCTCCGCGACCGACACGTCCTGCGGGCCGATTCCGGCGTCGGCGTAGGCCTCCTCGGCCGCTCGCTCGGCGGCGGGCGTGCGCGCGAGGTAGTTCCGGTCTTGCAGGGCCATCTTGTCGCCGCCCTGTCCCGTGCCGGTGAGCGCGACCGGCGCGTCGAGGTCGTGGGTCTCGGCGTACTCGTCGCTGACGAGCACCGCGGCGCTCGCCCCGTCGGTGATGGGGCAGGCGTCGAAGAGGCCGAGCGGCTCGGCGATCATCGGGGCGTCGAGCGCCTCCTCGACCGAGATGGGCTTCTGGTACTGGGCGTACTCGTTGTCGAGGGCGTTGTCGTGGTTCTTGACCGCGATCTCGGCGAGTTCCTCGCGGCTCCCGCCGTACTGGTCGAAGTAGGCTTTCGCCATCAGGGCGTAGGCCGCCGGGAAGGTCATGCCAGCCCGGACCTCGTAGAGGTCGTCGGCGGCGATGGCCAGCGCCTCGGTCGTCCCCGCGGTGCCGAGGTTGTTCATTCGCTCGGCTCCGCCGACCAGCACCACGTCGGCTTCGCCGTTCCGCACGTCCTTGACGGCCTCGCGGACCGCCACGCCCGAGGAGGCGCACGCGCTCTCGTACCGCGTCGCGGGCGCGTCGGGGATACCCGCGGCCTCGGCCATCAGGGGACCTTGGTGGCCCTGATGCTCGCTCAGCGCGCCCATGAAGTTGCCGTAGTTCAACTGCTCTATCGTCGCCCGGTCAACGCCCGCGTCTTCGAGGGCGCGCTCGCTCGCCTCCGCGAAGAGGTCCCGGCCCGTCCGCTCGGGGTGCTTGCCGAAGTGGGTCAGCCCGACGCCCGATACGCGTGGGTGGGACATCGGTCGCACTAGGACCTACCCGGGTTATATGTCTGCCGGGGCCGGGAGTGAACCGGACGACAGCGACTCGATGGGTGGACTACATCCCCATGTCTTCGGCGGGCTCGGGCACCGGCAGCGCGTGGGGCCGAACGCCCAGCAGTTCCGCGGCGTGGTCCAGCGCCATGTCGAAGCCGTAGTAGCGTTCGAGTTCGTCGCCCATCGACCGGGACGGCTATCGTTGAACTGACGAGACCGCACAGCGACTCGGCGAGAGAGTTCACCCTGAATTAGAACCCAAGTGAGAAGCGATAACACAGGCCGCGAGTCGCTCTACCGAACGCTACCGGCTTTAACAGGTGTTTTAGCGCGCAGACCCATCCGACCGTGTAATGAGCTACAGAATCGGTCTCGTCGGCAAGCCCTCGGTGGGCAAGTCGACGTTCTTCAACGCCGCGACGATGAACGACGTGCCCGAGGGGGCCTACCCGTTCACGACCATCGACCCCTCGGTGGGCGAGGCGTACGTCCGGGTGGAGTGCGCCGCACCGGAGTTCGGCGAGGAGTGCACGCCTAACGTGGGCTTCTGCGAGGACGGGACGCGATTCGTCCCCGTCAAACTGGTGGACGTGGCGGGGCTAGTCCCCGGCGCGCACGAGGGCCGGGGCCCCCGCAATCAGTTCCTCACGGACCTCAACGAGGCGGACGTGCTGGTCCACGTCGTGGACTTCTCCGGGAAGACCGACCTCGAAGGCGAACCGGTCGAGGACCACGACCCGCGCGAGGACGTGGACTTCCTCGAAAACGAGTTGGACATGTGGTACCGCGAGATTCTGGAGAAGGGCATCGAGCGCTACGAGTCGGGCTACGACGGCAACGAGGACGAGATCGAGGTCGAGTTGGCCGAGCAGATGAGCGCCTTCCGCATCAACAAGGACGAGACCAAGCGCGAGGTCCTGTCGCTCGGGCTCGAACTCGACCCCGAGACGTGGGACGAGACCGACCGCGAGGAGCTAGCTCGCGAGATCCGCAAGGAGACGGAGCCGATGGTCGTCGCAGCGAACAAGATGGACACGCCCGAGGCGCAGGCGAACTACGAGGAGATCGCGAACGACCCGGACTACGACCATCTCACGTTCGTCCCCGTCAGCGCCCACGCCGAGAAGGCGCTGAAGAAGGCCGACGAGCAGGAGGCCATCGACTACCGGCCCGGAGATTCGGACTTCGAGGTCGTCGAGGCGGACGCGCTCTCGGCCGGCCAGCGAGAGGGCCTCGACGCCATCGAGGGGTTCCTCGCAGAGTACGAGGGGTCGGGCGTCCAGCGCGCGCTAGAGACCGCCCTCTTCGACGTGCTGGGCGTCGTGCCCGTCTTCCCCGGTGGCGCGAACGGACTGGGCAACGAGCGCGGCGAGGTCCTGCCCGACTGCTTCCTCCTGCCTGAAGGCGCGACCGCCGAAGACTTCGCCTACCACGTCCACTCGGACCTCGGCGAGGGATTCCTCCACGGCATCGACTGCCGGAGCGACCGGCAGGTCGGCGCGAACCACGAACTCGACGAGCGAGACGTGGTGGACATCGTCTCGACGAACTGAGGCTTAAGTAGTCGCCGAGACTGATGACAGACATGGACGCCGACCCTCGCTGTCCCGACTGCGGCGTGACGATGGAGCGCGTGAAGTTCCAGACCAACGACGGGTTCGGGCTGAAGGTCAAGACCAACGAGAAGCGCAGTGGCTAGCTCGGGTCGCTCGGGATGACGGAATCGCGAAACGTGTCGCCACGCGCGTGTCCCGAAGTGCGGACTCGTCCGTCTGTACGCCGAGGAGTGACCCTCGTCCAGAGCTCCGGTGTGCCTACCGACCTCGGCCTGCAGCCCCAGTATGGCTACCCCACAACCCCAGTTCGCCGACTGTCCGCAACCCCACAGTTAATGACTCCTCCTCCCCGAAGGGGACGGTAGATGAGCGGGGGCAAGCAACGGTTCAACGGCGGCGCGAGGGTCCTGCACCGGCGGGCCGTCAGAACGCCGCTCCCTGACGAGGAGGCCGAGCGAGTGTTCCACGAGAACATGATGGCCGTCGCGGACGGCCGAGAGCGGAAGGCGGAGCTACTCGCAGACCCCGACGTGTCGTTGCTGGAGGCCTACGAGACGGAGTTCGAGCGCGTCAGCGAGAGTTTCGAGCGGCGACTCCGACACGTTGCGGGCGACGACTACGAGGAGGCCGCGATGGCGTACAACCGCGGCGAGCGCGACGACCGAATCGGGGCGCTCACGTCGTACTACTTCGAGGGGTTGTGGCGCATCCAACAGCGCACCACCGTCACGGACATGCTGTTCTTCCCGATCATCCTGCGCTATC
>PXSM01000128.1 GCA_003023465.1 Halobacteriales archaeon SW_6_65_15
GGCGTCCGCGACCGCTCGCTCGAAGTCGTCCACGCTCCCGTACTCCCGGACCGACAGGACGTGACCCTCCTCGAGCGCGAACACGATCTCGTCGGTACCGTCCCGGTGTCGGTAGTGGTCGGCCTTCTGGGGTTCGCCCGCGTCGCCCGAGCCGTCGGCTCGGTAGGGGCCGTCTCTCCTCTGGGATTCGTCGGGGTCGTCAGATACCATCCGGTAAACGCGCAACGGCGAGACCCTTCAAAGTTGAGTCGGTGGGGCATTGAAACGCCACCGTTTCGTGAACTTCGCGAACCACGGGTACCTCGACCTCCACAAACTACGGGATGCACCGGAAGACAAACCGCGTCTTCCGAACCTTGGCTCGCTTCGCTCGCCAAGACGCCGCGAGGGCTTCTTTCTCATCGGTTTCGGGAGTAGCTAGCAACACCGTACTCTCCTGTCAGAACCCGACCAGAACAATATATTCATATGCTTAGAAATTGAATATACTTATAAGGGAATTATATGTAATTGTTTACATTTTATTTCGTTTACTCGAACATCGGGCTGTCGTCCTCCAGTGCTTCGATGTCTCGCGCGACGGACCGGACCTGCTCGGGGAAGAGCGCGACCTGCACCTCGTTGCCCTCGTCGTCCTCGCAGACGATTTTGACGCGCTTGTCGCCGAACTCGCGGGCCTCGGCCGACTCCACGTCGAACAGCTTCGCCGTGCCGGACTTGTTCGAGGGGCCGACGTTCTTGATGGCTCCGTCCTTGATCTCGACCATGAAGTCGTCCACGATGAGGTTCAGCATGGGACGGGGTTCGGGCTTCGGCGTCTTATAACTGGGAGAGTCGGGTGTCGTTCCTTGAACCGATGAGAAATTGCTTGCTACTTCTTGAACTGGCAAGTTGTTAGCTGTTCCTTGGATGAGGACCGCTAGCTACTCCGTGAACTGATGAGAACCCCTAGCTATTCCTCGAACCGATGAAACCCGCTAGCTGCTTCTTGGATGATGAAAACCGCTAGCCATTCCCGAAGCTTAGGGGAGACCGCAACCGCACAGTAAGGGCCTCGAACCTCCCCAGCCGATTGCGTTACTCACTCCGCTTCGCTCCGTTGTCTCGGAAAATCCGAGATTTTCGGGATCGGACAGGAGCAAAGCTCCTGCGGACCTCGCGAATCTTCGATTCGCTCAGTGACGAGAGACGGGGTCTCTCGAACCACGTTACTCATCCCTCGCGCGGTTTATCGCGGCACGGAGGCCGCTCCTGCGCGCGCCGACGTGGAGAGTCAAGTAGGCATCAACCAATGGCGGAAAATCAACCGAGCGCGACGCAGACCTCCGCACCGAGTTCTGCGATCCGGAGACAGACCTCGTTGCCGCGCCAGATTATCAGCTCCTCCATCGCGGCGAACCCGCGGAAGACGTAGCCGAAGACGAGCGCCGCCGGAATCACCCCCGCCAGAAGCGCCCGGAGCGCGGAGGTGTCGTGGACCTCGTGCAGTCCGACGAAGAACAGAATCGCGCCGTAGACGGCGCAGACCGTCCGGAGCGCGGGCGAAGGGATTCCGGCGAAGACGCACGGCGCGGTGGCGTAGGCGATGACCTGCACCGTCTCGCTGATGCCCCCGCGGTCGGGTGCGACCGCCATCAGCAACACCGTCTGGAGGGCGGCCGTCAGGTGGAGCGCCGCGGGCGCGACGAACAGGGTTGCGACTGCCAAACCGAACAGCGCCGAGAGCGCGGGGCTGTCTCCGAGATTGGGGGCCGCACCGGAAACCAGCGCGAAGCGGGTCGCCTCCTCGACGAGGACGACGGTCATGGCGAACACCAGCCCCGGTGCCTGATCGCCCGGAGCGATGGCTCCCCGGAAGAACCGTCGGGGGCGAACCAGCACCTCAGCCCACGCGCGAGCGAGTGCGACGGGGCCGCGGTCGCGCCCGCCCGTGGGATTCTCGACCCACTGGGTCACGTTCGGATTGGCCCCCTGTTCACGCCTGGACTGTTCTCCTTCGTCACGGTCCGTTCACACCCGAACTAGTCCGTGCGGAGGGTATGACAGTTCCGACATCGGGCCTCGTAGGACTCGGTCGCGCCGACCATGATGGTCGGGTCGTCGACGTGCGCGGGTTCGCCGTCGATGAGTCGTTGGTTGCGGGTCGCGGGCTCGCCGCACTGCGAGCAGATGGCCTGATACTTGTCCACGTACTCCGCGAGCGAGACGAGTCGCGGCAGTGGCTCGAACGGCTCCCCGCGGAAGGTCTGGTCGGTCCCGGAGACGACGATCTCCTCGCCGTTGAGTTCGTCGGCGACGTCCCAGACGTGCTCCTCGGGGTCCACGACCGTGGCCTCCCACTGGCGGCCGTCGTGCGAGCCGACGGTTTCCTCGCCGTATCGGTCGTCCAGCGAGGGCTTGAACACGGCCACGTCCTGGCCCGCGATTTCGGCCCGTCGGAGCCGACGGAGGAGCTCCTCGGTCTTCCCGGAGAACATGCAGCCGGTGATGACCTCGATCCACCCGCTGTTCGTTATCTCGTGCATACCCGAGGTGCGCTCAAGGGAGGGTCAAAAGGGTTGCCGATTCGGATTAGTTCGTTCCACGAAGAGCAAAAGGCGGTTACGACGGATATCGCAGCCGCCTCGGCAGGTCCAAATGCCAGCGGAGCGAGCGAAGTGGTGGCTTGAGGTGTTCACCGCTGTGGCGGCTATCCTCGGAGTCGCCATTACGGTCGGTAAAGCACTGACCTAAAAACATCCCCGAAAGGGGATTTCGAGGCAGTGCATCACTGCCGACGCGCTAGACGCTGGCTACGGTCCAAACACATTTTACTCGGTCGGCGAATCCAGTAACTCGAAGCATCCTCACTCTCCCCGCCCCAATGACTTCTGGGACAGTAGAGACGCTACCGTAACTCGTACTCGACGAGAAGCCGTTCACACTGCGGTCGCCGATGCACTCTACTTCGAACGTTCTCTCACGGGCGTTTCGTCGTGGTGCTCTTTCGCCTGTTCGACCGTTTCCGTTTGGAGGAGGTCGTCCAGCCGTCGTTCGAATTCGGGTCGGTCGATGTCGCCTCGCGCGTATCGCTCGCGAAGAACGGTCAGCGCGTCCTCCTGCGGGTCGGTAACGGTATCCTCGTGCGAACGGAACCACCGCTCGAGCGGGTTACGCTCCGCCTTGAGGTACGCAAATCCGAGAACGCCGACGAGAAGCGGTCCGAGCGCGAAGAGTTCTCCCGCGGCGAGCATCGTCACTCCGAGGAGCGCGGCTACCATCGAGAAGGCCAAGATCGCGTGATCGACCATCTCACGGGCCATACGTAGGACCTCCACGCGGGAATACCTTAAATTCTCGACGTAGAACCGCCACCGTCGGTCCCGAAACGAAGCCGCTTACGCCACCGACGCCGTCGGCGACGGCTCGTCGCGGGTCAGAATCCGGTCCACGATGTCGCTGATGTCCGGCGGTCGTTCGTCCTCTCGCTCCTCCGAGGGGTAGTGTGGTACTGCTGGCACGAGTGGTCACCTTCTCGTCTGACAGTAGCGAACTGGAGTAAAAATCGTTTACTATCCTATCTTCCGACGGACGAGGCGCTTCGTCCGGTTCGTCGGCCGGATCAGTCCACCGCGCCCACGTTCTCCTCGCTCTCCATCGAGGGCGGACTCGGTTCGATGTTGGCGTACTGGGTGACCTCCCTGCCGAGTTCGACCACGCGCTCCTCCAGTTCCTCGTCGGTGAAGGTCCCGTCGCGGACCGCGCTGTGCGACCGGGGGACGGCGGCCTGATACGGGAGGACCCACGCGTCGAGCGCCCGGCAGACCGACCGCAGGTGTTCGAGCGCGGTCTTCAGGTTCGAGGAGTACGACCCGTGGTACATCGGCGTCCCGAGGACGATGGCGTCGGCCTCGCGCACTTGGCGAGCCAATTCGGCCGCGTCGCCCGCGTCCTCGTCGTCCACGTCCGGGTCGAACGCGGGCAGGTCGTACTCGCG
>PXSM01000129.1 GCA_003023465.1 Halobacteriales archaeon SW_6_65_15
CGTGTTCGTCGCTTTGCCGAACCCGACCGCCGGCAGGAACACCAGCGAGATGAGTCGGTTGCCGAGTCCGTACGCGGCGATGACGGCCGGGTCGAACGTCACGATGACGACCGTGAGCACCAGCATCGCGAGCGCGCCCGCCGACTCCTCGAGGGCCGCCGGAACGCCGAGACGAACGATGTCGTTGATGTAGCTCAGGTCGGGCTTGAGATGCCCGACGCGAACGCTGGGCCCGACGTCGGTCCCGAAGAGGACGTACACGCCCACGAGACCACCAACCGTTCGCGCCACGACGGTCGCTACCGCCGCACCCTCGATGCCCATTCGGCCGAACGGACCGATCCCGAAGATGAGGATGGGGTCGAGCACCACGTTGAGGGCGACGCTGACCAGCATCACCCGCATCGGCGTCCGGGTGTCGCCGTAGCCTCGCATCAGCGCGGAGAACGCCATGAACCCGAACATGAACGGGAGGCCGAGGAAGAATATCTCCATGTAGTCGGCCGCCAGCGGGACGACCTGCTCGGCCGTCGAGGGGTCGCTCGGGTACAGCGACAGCATCGGCCTCGCACCGTAGTACCCCACGATGCTCAGGATCACGCCCGCTGCGACCACGAACCCGAGCGTCTGGCCCGCGACCTTGTTGGCCGACCCATCGCTGTCAGCGCCCATGTACTGGGCGACGAGCGTGCTCCCGGCGATGTTGAATCCCGTGCCGAACGCGATCAGGCTGATGATGATCGGGAACGCGAGGCTGATCGCGCCGACCGCGTTCGCGGAGTATCGGCCCAGCCAGAAGGCGTCGGCGACGTTGTAGGCGACCTGCAGGAGCTGCGTGACCACGATGGGCCACGCGAGATGGAAGAGTGGACGCGCCAACCCACCCTTTGTAATGCCGTCAGATTGCGTCGATGACACTGTTCGTGTTCAGAACCGCTTGGGATTTTAATGCTTTGGGATGAAATTGCTGCCCGGCTCCGGGAAAAGAGTCGGGGATTGGGTTCGGAATCGTAGGGTGATTGTGCTCGTCAGGGTGTCTCGTTCGTTTCGAGCGTGAAGTCGGCCGTCGGGTACGCGGTGCAGGTGAGGACGTACCCCTTCTCGACTTCGTCCTCGGCGAGCGTCTCGTTGTTGCTGTGCCGGACGTACTCGGTGGCGTCGCCCTCCTGAATCTTGCCGCCGCAGGAGAGACACTGCCCCTGCCGACAGGCGTAGGGCAGGTCCCAGCCTTTGTCTTCGCCGGCGTCCAGCAGGTTCTCGTTGTTGGCGACCTCGATGGTCTCGCCCTCGTTGACGAACTCGATCTCGTAGTACTCCACCTCGTCGTCGCTGATGGCGGCGGGATCGAAGCCCGCTTCTTCCTCTTCTTCGCCTTCGAGTTCGCCCTCGGCCCCGCCGCCGACCGCGACCGCACCGCCACCGCCGCCGATGGAGCGGTTCATCGGCTCGGGGAAGTCGGTCTCCGGCACGGTCTCGGCCCGGCGTTCGAGCACCTCTTGGGAGATGTCGTCGGGGGCGCGCCACTCGGTGCCCTCCGAGTAGTGCAGGGCCACCATGATGAGGACGAGCGTCAGCCCGAGTCCCAGACCCAGTGCGTCTACCATGAGCGAGGCTACGGAACACTGGTTTAACAGCATTGTGATTGCCTTCGGGCAGTCCGGAAATTGGGCACGTCGGCTCCGGACCGGAAACCCGGCGAGTCCGATGGCCGATGCACGCGTCTATAGAGATTCTAGGACAACATATAGTAGTCTTAAAGAAATGCAAATATAATTATCGATCTTTAACCAACTACTCCGGCGTGCGCTGGCGGACCCCTCGTGGGTCCGCCCAAGCGCGCGAGGGATGAGCATCGCAGGCCGGAACGGAGTGGAGGTCAAGACGCGCAATCGGCTGGGGAGGCCGTGGCCCTCGCGCTCGGTGACACGTTCTACCGTTTGGGTGGACTGAAAGGGGCCGCCCGGTCGCGCTTGGCTTGGTCGTCTCAGCGCGGCCACTATTCCGCGGTGCGACTCGCGCCGCGGAATATCCCGCTGAGCGACCGCGACCGGGCGGGGGCTTTCTAAACAGTTCTACATGACTGTGCCATCGATTTCACTGATTCATAGCGACCGGGCGGGGGCTTTCTACCCGTTCGTCAGTACGAGTTCTCAACCTCAGTCGCCGATTTATCAGACGCAGGCTGATAGTCGCACTCACGTTTTTTAGCCGCGGACACCCAGAATTTGGTATGACCACGCGCATAGCCATCGTCCTCTACGACGGCTTCGACGAGATGGACGCCATCGCCCCGTACGAGGTGTTCTCACACGCGGCCACGCGCGGGTGCGACCTCGACGTTTCGCTCCGCACGCTCGACCCGACCGATCAGATCACCGCTAGCCACGGCCTCCGGGTCGAACACGACGGACCCCTCGCGGACGCCGACCCGGACATCCTCGTCGTCCCCGGAGGAGGTTGGAACGACCGGGCGGACGAGAGCGCGTGGACGGAGGCCCAGAAAGGCGACCTACCCGAGACCGTCGCCGACCTCCACGACCGAGGGGCGACCGTCGCGGCGGTCTGCACCGGCGGGATGCTCCTCGCGGAGGCTGGCGTCCTCGACGGCCGCCCGGCGGTGACCCACGCCGGAGCCATCGACGACCTCCGGGACAGCGACGCCGAGGTGGTCGAGGCCCGCGTGGTGGACGACCGCGACGTGCTGACGGCGGGCGGCGTGACCTCGGGACTGGACCTCGCGCTCCATCTGGTCGAGCGACTCTGCGGCGAGGAGGTCGCCGAGCAGGTGGCGACCGAAATCGAGTACGAGCCGCGAGGTGAAGTTCGCGAATCTGAAGACGAAGTCCACAAGTCCTGAGGGCGAGGATCGCGGGTTCTCTGTCGCTTCGGACGCGCTATTCACCACCAGTTCCGCCGGTCGTCGTTCGCGTCGGGACGGACGTCCCACAGGGCGGCGGAGTGAATCTCGACCGGGCTGAACGGCTCGAAGTCGCCCTGCCCGCACATGTTCCACCACTGCTCCTCCCGGCGATTCCAATAGACGCCGTTCAGGTTGAATTCGGTGCAGTACCAGTCACCGCGGGCGTCCAGCGCGAAATCGACGCCCCACGACGCCTCTCGGAACTCCGCGGCGATTTTCTCGGCGTACCGGTGCGACGCTTCGAACGACACGTCTTCGAGGAGCGACTGGAGGTAGTCGTAGCTGCCCGCACAGACCATCCCGGCGGCGGCGTCCTCCTCGCTCGCGGGCGTCCGGCCGACGACCTCGCCATTGTCGGGCGACTCCGTCGCACTGCTCGCCGGACTGTGTCCGGCGGTGTCCACGAAGAACCGGACCGACGGATGGCACGCGTGGCTTGGAAACGGACAGAAGTCGAGGTCGAGCCACTCCCGGACGACCAGACTATCCCCGTGGGGCCACCCCTGCTCGTCGTTCTGATTGAGGAGCGACTCGACCGTCGCGTCGACGACCTCCGGATCGGGATGCGAAACGAACGACCCCTCCCGCAAGCGAACCGTGGCGGCCTTGTGCTGCGTTCGGACGAACGCCCGGTGATAGTCGTTCGCCGCCATGAACGCCAGAATCTCGTCGGTGTCCCAGTCCCAGCCACTCTCGGTCGCTTCGAGGGCTACGAAGGTCGTCTCTGGGACGGGCACGTCGAGGGCGTCCAGTCGCGACCAGTAGTAATCGACCCGCCCGCGTTCGTCCGCGAAGTCGGCGAAGAAGAGCGAGACCGGACGGGGCATACTCTCCCGATTCGCGCCGTAGAAGTATCAACCCACCGCCACCTCGTCACCGAGTACCACTGCTCGCTCTGACGGCGCGACGCGCTACTCCTCACGTCGCTTCACTTCGTGCCGACCGAACCCGTACCGCAACCGATTCGCCAGCCTGCGCGAGAACCGACCCTCCTCCGGCGCGCGCGACCCGAACCGCTCGGCGAGCGACTGGTAGATGAGCGGGACGGGAATCTCCTGTTCCAGCGCCTCCTGGACGGTCCACGTTCCCGTAGAGCCTCCTGCCACGTGGTCGTCCACGTCGCCCAGTGGGTCGTCGTGGGTCCCCTCCTCGCGGAACGCCTCCTCGCAGAGTTCCAGCAGCCACGACCGGATGACCGCGCCGTTGTTCCACGTCCGGGCGACCGATTCGAGGTCGAGGTCGTACCGGCCGTTCGCCAGCAGCTCGAACCCTTCGCCGTAGGCCTGCATGAGCGCGTACTCCACGCCGTTGTGGACCATCTTGACGTAGTGGCCCGACCCCGCGGGCCCCATGTGGTCGTGGCCCTCAGCTCCTCGTAGGCCCACTCCGGGCCGCCGACCATCAGCGAGAAGCCGAGTTCGGCACCGGCGGGACCGCCGGAGGTGCCGCAGTCGAGGTACGCCGCGGGGGTCTCCTCGGCCCGGCGCACGGAGTCCTCGAAGTGGGAGTTGCCACCGTCCACGACGATGTCCTCGTCGTCGCCAGAGAGGTGGTCTTCGAGGTCGGCCAGCGCGGCGTCCACCGCCTCGCCCGCGGGAACCATCAGCCAGATGCGCTTCTCGTCGCCCAGCTTCTCGGCGAGGTCCGTCACGGAGTCCGCGGGGGTCGCACCCGCGTCCGCGGCGTCCGCGACCGCCTCCTCGTCGAGGTCGAAGGCCACCACGTCGTGGCCCGCGTCGAGTACTCGGTCCACGACGATGCGGCCCATCCGGCCCAGTCCGATGACGCCCAGTTGCATGGATGAGGCTGCGGGGAGGCGGCAGGTAGTGATTGCGGTTTGGGACGTAGACGGACGAAATACCCCGCGAGAGACGAGAACCTTTATCAGTTCCCGTCCACTCCGTTCTCGTATGAGGCTGACTGCGTCGGTAGTACGTCGAACAGTGTAATTCAGCGGCGCGTCTTTCTCGCCCGAGTGACGTCCCGACAGAGTCAGCGATAGCTACACCATGACCGACGTTCCCGACAGCTACGACCCCGAGACAGTCGAACCGAAGTGGCAGGAAGAGTGGCGACAGTCCGACGTGTATCGACACGAAGGCGAACCCGGCTACGTGATCGACACGCCGCCGCCGTACCCGACCGGCCAGCTCCACCTCGGCCACGCACTGGGCTGGAGCTACATGGACTTCGCGGCCCGGTTCCACCGACAGACGGGCGACGACG
The DNA here is from genome assembly GCA_003023465.1 of Halobacteriales archaeon SW_6_65_15. Taxonomy (GTDB): domain Archaea; phylum Halobacteriota; class Halobacteria; order Halobacteriales; family Haladaptataceae; genus Halorussus. Next base: position 5,147 of record PXSM01000129.1, read on the forward strand.
TGCTCTTCCCGCAGGGCTGGGACTGCCACGGCCTCCCGACCGAGGTCAAGGTCGAGGAGGAAGAGGACATCCACCGGACCGACGTGCCCCGCGAGGAGTTCCGCGACCTCTGCGTCGAGTACACCGAGCGCCGCATCGACGGGATGAAGGAGACGATGCAGGCCCTCGGGTTCTCGCAGGACTGGAACGCGGAGTACCGGACCATGGACGCCGACTACTGGGAGAAGACCCAGCGGTCGTTCGTCGAGATGGCCGCGGGCGAGGGCGAGGAGAGTTACATCTACCGGGACGAACACCCCGTCAACTGGTGTCCGCGGTGCGAGACCGCCATCGCGGACGCGGAGGTCGAGAACGTCGACCGCGAGGGGACCCTCTACTACGTCACCTTCCCCGGCACGGGGAACGACGACATCCAGATCGCCACCACGCGACCCGAACTCCTCGCGGCCTGCGTCGGCATGGCCGTCAGCCCGGACGACGAGCGCTACGAGGACCGGATCGGCGACACCTTCGAGGTGCCCCTGTTCGGGCAGGAGATCGAACTCATCGCCGACGACGACGTGGACGGCGACTTCGGGACCGGCGCGGTCATGATCTGTACGTTCGGGGACAAGCAGGACGTGGACTGGTGGGCCGAACACGACCTCGACCTCCGCCCGGTGTTCACCGAGGACGGCTACCTCAACGAACTCGCGGGCGACTACGAGGGGCTGACCATCGAGGAGGCCAAGGGGGTCGTCGCCGACGACCTCGAAGACGCGGGCTATCTGGAGAAGACCGAACCGACGGACCAGTCGGTCGGCGCGTGCTGGCGGTGCGACACGCCCATCGAGATCCTCTCGAAGGAGCAGTGGTTCGTGGAGGTCCGACAGGACGAGATTCTGGAGAAGGCCCAGCAGGTCGAGTGGATTCCCGAGCACATGTACGACCGACTCGAGGACTGGACCGAGGGGATGGAGTGGGACTGGGTCATCTCCCGCCAGCGCGTGTTCGCCACGCCCATCCCGACGTGGTTCTGCGGGAACGACGACTGCGAGCACGTCCACGTCGCCTCCATCGAAGAGCTCCCACTGGATCCCACCGAGACCGACCCCGCCGTCGGAGCGTGTCCGGAGTGCGGGGCCGACGACTGGGAGGGCGAGACCGACGTGATGGACACGTGGATGGACTCCTCCATCTCGCCCATGCACGTGCAGGGCTGGCCCGACGAGGAGTTCACGCCGACCACGCTCCGCGAGCAGGGCCACGACATCATCCGGACGTGGGCATTCTACACGCTCCTGCGGGTCACCGCGCTCGAAGACGAACTCCCGTGGGACGAGGCGCTCGTCAACGGCATGGTGTTCGGCGAGGACGGCCACAAGATGAGCAAGTCCCGCGGGAACGCCGTGGGTCCCGAGGAGGCCGTCTCCGAGTACAGCGCCGACGCGGTTCGGCAGGCGCTCGCGCTCGGCGGCCAGCCGGGGAGCGACATCCAGTTCCAGTGGAAGGAGGTCAAGTCGGCCTCGCGGTTCCTCACGAAGTTCTGGAATATCTTCCAGTTCTCGTCGGAACACTTCGACGAGAGCACGCCCGACATCGCGGCCCCGGCGTACCGGGACGCCGACAAGTGGATACTCGCGAAGCTCGCTCGGACCGTCGAGGAGGTCGAGGCCGACATGGAAGCCTACCGGTTCGACACCGCCCTCCGGACCCTCCGGGAGTTCGTCTGGAACGACCTCGCCGACGACTACCTCGAACTCGTGAAGGGTCGCCTCTACGAGGGTCGGCCGGGCGAGCGCGACGCCGCCCGTCACGCCCTCTACGCCGCGGTATCGGCGTCGGTCCGAATGCTCGCGCCGTTCTCGCCCCACTTCGCCGACGAGGTCTACCACTACCTCCCCGGCACGGAGGGGAGCGTCCACGCCGCGGAGTGGCCCGCGGCCGAGTTCGCGACCGGCGACGACCCCGAAGCGGAAGCGAAGGGCGACCTCATCGCGGAGGTCGCGAGTACCATCCGCGCGTGGAAGTCCGACGAGGGCATGGCGCTCAACGCCGAACTCGACCGCGTCGAGGTGTACTGCGAGCAGGGTCGCGGCTGGGACACCTACGACCTCAGCGAGGCGGTCAACGCTCCGGTGTACCCCGAAGCGGGCGAACCCAACGTCGAACTCGTCCCGGTCGGCGTGGACCCCGACCACAGCGTCATCGGCCCGCAGTTCCGCGACAAGGCCGGACAGGTCATCGGTGCGCTCGAATCCGCGGACCTGACGCAACTCAAGAATCAGTTGGAGATCGACGGCGAGATCGCCCTCGAAGTCGATGGTGAGGAGGTCACCATCGACGGCGACGCCGTCGAGATCGATGAGGAGTACCGCGCCGAGAGCGGCGAGGAGGTCGAGGTGCTGGAGACCGACCACGCGACGGTGCTGGTGTTCCCCTAAACAAACTACTTCTGTTCTTTAGAAATATTATTATTTCTTAGGGAAGCGAGAGGTTTGTTATTGTTGCCGTGAGGTTATTGTTGTCGTGCGCTTTCATCGACTCAAGAGTAGTTGCTGTGCCGTCTCATTGGGTCAAGAGTAGGTGCGGTCGTGATTGAGCTATTCGAGGAACCAAGGAGAACGTGGTTTCGAAAGCCCCCGCCCGGTCGCGGTCGCTGACCGACATATCCTCGGTCTCTCCGCACCGTTGGAGCCGCGCTCCGACGAGCCTCGGCTCACTCCGTTCACGAAGACACCGCCCATCCCGGATAGAGGTCGGCCAGACGACCACGTACACGCCGGAAGACAACCCGCGTCTTCCGAGGTCACTCTCGCTACGCTCGCGTGACCGCGACCGGACGGCCCCTTTCATCCACCCAAACGGTAGCTGTCTCACCGAGCGCATTCTGGTGGTTTGTGTGACCGAGCGCATCCTCGTGGTTTGTTGCACCGAGCGCGAGCCGGCTCCTCGCTTCGGCTTCACCCGAGACCGGTCGCCACGTTAAATCGATTTCCACCCGAGCCAGACTGACAATACATAAACCACCGCCGACCCGTAGTAGAGAGCATGACGGACGAGACGCTGGACGACCCGCGGTACGAGGAGTACCGAGAGGCCGGCGACATCCTCTCGACGGTGATGAACGAGGCCAGAGAGCGCGTCGAGGTCGGCGCGAAGCAGTTGGATGTGGCCGAGTACGCCGAGGAGCGCATCCGCGAACTCGGCGGCGAACCCGCGTTCCCGGTCAACATCAGCGTCGACGAGGAGGCCTCTCACGCCACGTCCGGCGCGGACGACGAGACCGAGTTCGGCGAGGAGATGGTCTGTCTGGACATCGGGGTCCACGTGGACGGCTGGATCGCCGACGCCGCGGTGACGGTGGACCTGTCGGACAACCCCGAACTCGTCGCCGCGGCCGAGGAGGCGCTCGACGCGGCCGTCGAGACCATCGCGCCGGGCGTCCACACGGGCGAGGTCGGCGCGGCCATCGAGGACGCCATCCGGGATCGCGGATACACGCCCATCCTGAACCTCTCCGGACACGGCGTCGCCCAATTCGACGCCCACACCGACCCGAGCGTCCCGAACCGGGGCCTCGACCGCGGGGTCGAACTGGAGGTCGGCGACGTGATTGCCGTCGAACCGTTCGCCACCGACGGACAGGGGAAGGTCGGCGAGGGCAACGACGCCGAGATCTACGAACTCGCGGGAAGCGGCGGGCGGTCGGTCCGGAACCGACAGGCCCGGCAACTGCTGGAGACCATCGAAGAGGAGTACGGTCAACTTCCGTTCGCGCTCCGGTGGCTGGACGACCAGCGCGCGAAGATGCTGCTCCGTCGGCTCCAGCGACAGGGCGTCGTCGAGTCCCACCCGGTGCTCAAGGAGGACGCCGGGACCCTCGTGAGTCAGGCCGAGCACACGCTCATCGTCACCGAGGACGGGTGCGAGGTCCCCACCACGGGAATCTTCTCGTAGTCGGCCGAACGGGCGAACCGTCGGAGTTATCGGTCCCGTTCCGCAACCCCTCGGCATGGACCAGCGAATCCACGAACACGCCGAGGTGTTGGTCGATTGGAGCGCCCGAATCGAGGAGGGCGACGACGTGGTCGTCCGGGTCGACGAGGGCGCACACGACCTCGCGGTCGCGGTCGCCGAGAAGCTGGGCGAGCGCGGCGCGAACATGCTGGCGACCTACATCTCCGACGAGGTGGAGTCGGCGTTCATCCGGGGTCACGACGCCGACTTCGAGGCCGATCCCGACTTCGAGACGGCGATGCTCGAACGCGCCGATTCGGTGTTCTCCCTCCGCGCGAAGCGCAACACCGTCGAGAAAGGGGCGGTACCCGAGGGGCGGCGGGCGGCCTACAAGCGGTCGCGCACGGAGATAAAGCACCTCCGGATGGACACCGACTGGGTCTCGACCATCCACCCGACGCGCGCCCGAGCCCAGAACGCCGGGATGGGATACGAGGCGTACAAGGACTTCGTGTACGACGCCATCCTCCGCGACTGGGAGGTCCTCGCCGACCAGATGGCGAACATGAAGGACCTGCTCGAGGCGGGCAGCGAGGTCCGCATCGTCAAGGAGGACACCGACCTCACGATGTCCATCGAGAACCGGACCGCGGTCAACAGCGCCGCCTCGGTGGCCTACGACTCGCACAACCTCCCGAGCGGCGAGGTGTTCACCGCCCCGTACGACACCGAGGGCGAGGTGTACTTCGACGTGCCGATGACCCACGACGGGGCGCGCATCCGGGACGTTCGGCTCGAATTCGAGGACGGCGAGGTCGTGGACTGGTCGGCCGGGACCGGCGAGGCGGCCCTCGAAGACCTGCTGACGACCGACGAGGGCGCGCGCCGACTCGGCGAGCTCGGCATCGGGATGAACCGCGGCATCGACCGCTTCACGGACAACATCCTCTTCGACGAGAAGATGGGTGACACGATCCACCTCGCGGTCGGCCGGGCCTACGGCTCCTGCCTGCCCGAGGGCGAGACGGGCAACCAGAGCGCGGTCCACGCCGACATGATAACCGACGTGAGCGAGGACTCTCGACTGGAGGTGGACGGCGAGGTCGTCCAGCGAAACGGGACGTTCTGGTGGGAAGACGGGTTCGAAGAGTAGCGGTCTTTTGGTCCAGCTTTTGCAAGAGAGCACCGGAACCGGTGCTCGCGCAGGAAAAGGTGGTACTGGGGCGTTTCGGTGGGAAAACGGGTTCGAAAACTGAGGGCGAGTCGTCACTGGTCTCTGTTTTAATCGCCTCTACCAGACATTATTTATGTGTAAAATAGTATATTTAGTATGGGTTTGACAATGGATAAAAGCAGGCGCAACTTCGTGAAGGCAGTCGCGGCCACGGGGCTCACGGTCAGCGCAGTCCGTCCCGTCACCGCCGGAGCGGAGACTCGCTACGTCGTGACCGCGAGCGGAAGCGGCGTGCGGTCGAACATCGAGGACGCGGGCTTCTCCGTCCAGCACGAACTCGGCGGCAACGTCTTCCTGGTGGTCGGCTCCAGCGACGCCGAGCCGCCCTCGAAGACGCGAACGGCGTGGGGAAGGTCGCCCGCGACGTGGAGATCGAGTTCGAGACGCCCGAGAGGGAGGCCGACGAGACCACCGACGAGGACTACTACCCGCTCCAGTGGGACAAGCAGGTCACCGACGCGGCCGAGGCCCACGAGACGACGACCGGTGCGGGGACTCGACTCGCCATCATCGACACGGGAATCGACGTGGACCACCCGGACCTGCAGGCGAACGTCGACGCCGACGCGGGGCGGCTGTTCAAGTTCGGCGACCTGAGCCACGACACCGTGGACGTGTACGGTCACGGCACCCACGTCGCGGGCATTGCGGCCGCCAGCGACGACGGCACGACGGGCGTCGTCGGCACCGCGCCCGACGCCGAACTCGTCTCGCTTCGGGTGTTCTACTACCACGACTCCGACCGCGACGGCGAAGCCGAACTGTCCACCACCACGGGCGACATCTTCACGGCCATCGACCACGCCGCGAGCATCGGTGCCGACGTCGCGAACATGAGCATCGGGACGCCGCCGCTCCCGCCGGAGGTCAACGGCGGTGGCGTCCGCGGCGCGTACCAGCGAGTCGTCCAGAGCGCGACGAGTCGTGGCACCGTCGTCGTCGCCAGTGCCGGAAACAGCGACGCCGACCTCCAGCACGGGGGCTACTTCACGACGCCGGACAGCATCTCCGGTGCGACGAGCGTCTCGGCGACCGGCCCGAACGACGAGCGCGTGTTCTACTCGAACTACGGCACCAACGAGATCGACGTGGGTGCTCCCGGTGGCGGGTACGAGACTGTCGAGAAGACCGTCTCGGACGACACCGAGTGGCCCTACCCGACCAACCTCGTGCTCTCGTCGGTGCCGCCGGACATCTACGGCGCGTACTACGCCTACTTCGCGGGTACCTCGATGGCCGCCCCGCAGGTGACGGGCACGGTCGGCCTCCTCCGGAGCGTGGACCCCGACGCCACGACCGAGGCGGTCGAGCAGGCCATCCGCGACGGCGCGGAGGGCGTGGACGGCCAGAGCAGCGCCGACCTCGGCGCGGGCCGACTCAACGCCGACGAGGCGCTCGACGCCAGCACCATCAACTGACGCGATCCGGTTCACTTCCTTCGGAGTCGATCAGTCGTCGGACCACCACTCGCTCCGTCGGTCGTCGTAACTCGCGTCCCGGAAGGGCTCGGGCCAGTCGGACTCGTCCTCGAAGCCGAAGCCGTAGCCGAGCCAGTAGCCGACGTGCCAGCCGACCGCCTCGGCGTCGATGTCGCTGACGGTCACGCGGAGGCTGTCGTAGCGTTCGAGCGCCCCGTCGGCGTCGGGATCGACGCCGTGGACCTGCCCACACGAACCGCTGTCGCCGGTGCGACACGGGAGGTCGTCGTCGAACTCGATGACCACCTCGGCGTCGCTCCGGTTCTCGACGAACTCGTAGGAGACGTTCTCGGGGACGGTCCCGTTGGCTCCTCCGGCGTAGTAGTCGATGGCGTGGTCGATCTGGTCGCGGACCTCGCTCCGGTCGGCGGTGTCGGCGTCGAGGTACACCGAGAAGTTCGAGTCGTTCCACGGGAGGCGGCGCTCGGTGGCGTTCGTCCGGGGAAGGGTCTCCAACTGCGAGGTGGGAGCCATGACCGACTGGGGTTCCATCGAGTGGTTCAGCCCGAGGACGTGGCCGAGTTCGTGTTTCAGGATGACCCGCGTGGACTCGTTGGTGTAGGAGCCGACCACCTCCACGGTGACGGGCCGGGAGACGCCGCCGTCGGCGGTCACGTAGGGCGCACACCCCGCCGGATTGGTGACGTTGGCGCACGACTCGATGGACTCGACGAACTCGATCACGAGGTCGGGCTCGGAGGCGTTCGAGTCGAGTTCGAAGCCGACCTCGTATCCGGCGTACCGCGTGCTGTTGTTCGCCCAGAAGTCCAGTGACTCGCGCACGAGCGGCCCGAAGTTCCGCGACTCGTTCGCGGTGTTGTTGATCGCGACCGTCAACTCCTCGGTCCCCCACGGGTTAGGCCGGTCGGTCGCCCCGTCGGTCGTCAGTGCCCGCGGGTCGTCCGTCCGGTCGGTCGTCGTCGCGCCCGGCGGCTCGGTCGCGCAACCGGCGAAGACGAGGAGGGCCGCGACGAACAGCGCTCGCCACATCGAAAGGAGGGACAACGTCGTCCGGTATCAAAGTATGCAGCCCAATTCAGTATAGTTGGATTCTGTGACGCGGGGAAATCGACCTTAATTCGGTTAAGTCGGCCGCCGTCGGCGGATAGAACTGTCGAGCGGAACGGTCGGGTGGCTATCCGCGTGGAGTTCTTCCTCGTCGGCTCGAACGGTGCCGGCGAGGCGTCTCAGGTGAGAAAGCACACTGCAAAGAAATAAAATTACATTCTAAAGATAGATTAAGATGTGCCAAACGCGCCAGAACCGTTACAGCTTAACGGCCTCTCACGGTCGCGGGTCGAAGTAGTCGGTCAACTCCTCGCCGAACTCGTCGGCCAGCTCGCCGACCTCCTCGCCGACCAGCACGTCGTAGTCGTCCTCCAGCGCCGACTCGACCCGGAGGCCGAGCGCCACGTCGAGGATGGCGTCGCTCTCCAGAAACGCCGCGGCGGTCTCGAACTCGCGTTCGCGCTCGACGACGTACCGGTCGCCGTCGATGAACGGGCCGTAGGCCGCCGGGTCGTCCGCGTACTTCTCGTAGAAGCCCGTGGCGTGCTGGCGGACGTGGACCGGCGGCCCCTCGTGGCGTTCGACGGCCGGGCGCTCGGCGACCTCCAGCTCCACGAACAGCACCGCCGAGTCGTCGGCGAACGTGGCGGTGCGGAGCGGATCGAACCCCCGGCGGTCCAGCTCGTCGCGCACCCCGGCCAGCGACTTCCGGAGCTGCGGGTAGAGCTGGTCCTCGACCACGTCCGGCGCGTCGAACCGCACCGCGACCGGAGTCGTGCCGCGCGACGCGACGTGGTCGCGCACCTCCGCTGTCGAGAGCGCCTCCTGCGGGTCGGGGAAGAACAGCTCCTCGCGGGGCTCGGCCAGCAACTCGCGGGCGTAGTGCTGGAGCCGGGCGACGTTCTCCGGCGAGCAGACCGCGGCCACGTTGCGCTCTGGGTCGGTCGGGTCCACGACGACCAGCGGGTCGTCGAACTCCGCCGTCGCGTGGTCCTCGGGGTCGAACCGGACCGGCGGGTGCCAGTCGTCGGCCGCCGCCTCGACCGTCGCCTCGAAGCTCCCGTATTCGAGGACGAGCAGTTCCGTCAGGTAGCCCGAGAACCCCCGCGTGCGGAGGTCGCTCCCGTAGGCTCCGATGCCCTTGAGGAACTGCTTGAACAGCCGGACCTCCCCGGCGAGGTCCGGATCGAGCCGCGCATCGAGGTACTCGGTGTGGAAGGGCGTGCGATCAACCGCCGACTGGATGTCGGTCGCCGAGTCGAGCCGGTAGCAGGGCACGCAGTCCACGTCGAAGCCGTCGTACTCGCCGGTCACGTAGGGGTGCTCGGCGAACTCCTCGCGGCCGTCGGGCAGGACGGCGTGGCTGACCTCTAGCCCGTAGGACTCCAGCTCCTCGCGGTCCAGTTCCGGCGGGAACCGGACGAACAGGTCGATGTCCCGGTCGCCGCTGATCCACGTCCCCCGAGCGGTGCTCCCGACCTGTATCACGTCGGCCTCGACGGGTAGCTCCGCGATGGCCTCCTCGGCGCGCTCTCGGAGCCCCGCCACGGCCTCGCGCATTCGCTCGCGCTCGTCCTCGTCGAGGTCGATGCGCTCGCGGACCGCGGCGGCCACCGCCTCGAACTCCTGCTCGCCGGTCATCGTCCGTGGTTTCTCGGTGCCCCGCCGAAAACGTGTCGTCTCGTAGGCCGTCCATTCGTCTCGTCCAACTCGCTC
>PXSM01000130.1 GCA_003023465.1 Halobacteriales archaeon SW_6_65_15
CTTGCAAAACGTTGATGAAAAGCCCAACGCTCGGTCCTCGGGCGCTAAAGCGCCCTGCGGGCCTCTCCTCCATATTCCTGGTTCACGTCTCTTCGCTTGGTTTGCTCGTAGCCTATTGTTTGCCGACCGATTGGCGCTACATCGCTCATCTGGTGTGTCAACGATTGACGCCCGAAACCGGGTAAACGGAGCCTTCGTGTCCGTTTCCGCGTCCTGAAAGATGACTGAGCCGAAAGACACTTTAGTGGCCTAATTAGATGTAATTACGAACCATGCCCGAAGACTTCCCGAACTACGTCGACGTCGATTACGAGAACGGCGAAGGCGAAAATCCCGAGGACTACCCCTCGATGGAGCACAGGATCGAGAAGGCTATCGAGGTGACCCGGAAGGGGCTCGAAGAGTCGCTCGCGCAGCAAAAGGTTGTTTAGATGAACTCGTTGTCCCGCCAGTTGACGCCGCTCGAACCGGACGACGAGGAGTCGGGGCCCTCGACGACCTCGATGGAGGCCGGGCGGTCCTCGCCGTCCACGATGCGGGTCGCCTGCAGTTCGCCGTCGACCTCGGTGATGGCGGTCAGCGTCCCCTTCTCCGCCAGCCGGGCGAGGTCGCACAGCACGAGGAACATCGGGTACTGGACCGCGGTGTTCTGGAGGACGGTCTCGCGGTCGCCCTTGAACGCCGCGATCTCGATGAGTTCGCCCAGTGGTTCCTCCTCCTCGTCGATCTCCTCGACGTCGTCGCCCCAGCGAGGCCCCTCGCGTCGCTTCTGCTCCTCCTCGGTGTAGACGCGAGTCTCGGAGATGCTGGCCTTGAGCTGGGCCGTCGGGGTGTACTTGCTGATGCTCTCGTCGTCCGAGACCGCGCTGATGATGAGCGTGTTCTTGCGCCGGGTGATGTCCACGCTCGCGATCTCGGGCGGCAGGTCGGGGTCGCCCTCGAAGTGGTCGTACACGTCTTCCAGTGGCAGTTCGAGCGTCGAGTGGAGTCGATATACTTGCCCCGTCATTTGTGAATTACAGGCAGGTTCCCGGCTGACGACACGGTACACGGACATATAGTCGGTCCGAACTTATATGACCTACTCTTTTGGTCCCGGTTGTGGCGGACGAAAGAACCATCATGCTGACAGGGTTTCGGCCAGTTCGCCGCGTTCTTCGAGTTCGGCCAGCACGTCGCTGCCGCCGACGAACTCGCCGTCCACGAACGTCTGCGGGATGGTCTCCCAGCCGCTGTGGTCGTCGAGGGCCTCGCGGTACTTCGGGAGCGCGTCCAGCACGTCCACGGTCTCGTAGTCGTCGCGGTGGGACTGGACGAGTTCGAGCGCCTTCTGGGAGTAGCCACACTGGGGCATCAGCTCGTTGCCCTTCATGAACAGGACGACGTCGTTGTCCGCGATGGCCGAATCGACCCGTTCGCGGACCTCCTCGTCCGTAAGGTCGCTCTCTGGCTGGAAAGTCATACCCCGCAATACGCTGGCTGGCCGCAAAGAAGTTGCGTTATTCGTCGTCGCCCACGCGGACCACGTTGATGAGCGAATGGACCGGGACGCCAGCGACCTCGTCGACGCCCTGCTTGTCCACGAGGACGACGCAGGCGACCGGCTCGCCGCCCTCCTCGCGGATGGCTTCGACGGTCTCGGTCATGGTCGTACCGCTGGTGATGGTGTCGTCTACGACGTAGCACTCCCGGTCGCGGATCTGGGCGAAGTTGCGCGAGAAGGTGCCGCCGAGGTCGTCGATGTCGCCCTCCTCCCACTGGTGCTTGCTCGGCGCGTAGGTCCCGAGGTCCGTGTCGAGTTCCCGCGCGACGGTGGTGGCGAGGGGCGCACCCGCCTTCTCGATGCCGATGGTCAGGTCCACCTCGTCGTCCTGCTTGCCGAGGAGGTCGGCCATCGCGGCTCCGGCGGGGTAGAGGCGCTTGTTGTCCCGGCCGAACGCCGACCAATCGACGTGGATGTCGTGCGGACCGCCCGAGGGCTCGGGCTGGGTGCTCGCGGGCGCGCTCGTCCCCGCACCGCTGCGCTCGACCAGCCAGCTCGCGGTCTCGCGCGAGACGTTGAGTTCGTCGGCGATTTCACCCTTCGAGAGACCCTGTTCGGCGAGTTCTGACGCGCTTTCGATGAGGTCGTCTACGTTCTTCATATCTGGGCAAATTGGAGTGCCGTCTTTATTGTCGTTTCGTCGTTCCGAGACCGCGTCTCGGTGCGCGCCGAACGTCGGTTGGCGTCGGTAGCGAACGCGGCCTCGTAGTCGTCGAGTCCGTGAACTCCGGTCACGAGGTCGTCGAGGAGCCAGCCCGGCAGGTCCGCGAGCGTCTCGACCGCGGCCTCGAAGTGGCCCACGTTGGAGTTGACGCTGCCGACCAGCGTCTTGTTGTTCATCACGAACTCCTCGTGGAGGCGGCCGCCGTCGATCTCGAACGACCACGACTCGGGGACGCCCAGCAGGGCACCGACGCCGCCGGGCGCGAGCGCCTCGACGGTCTCGAACGCGTGCTTGGCGTAACCGGTGGCCTCGTACACGAGGTCCATCGGTTCGTAGGCGTCGGGAATCTCCGGAACCGAGGTTCGGCGCGAATCGACGTACGTCGCGCCCAACTCCTCGATCACGTCGATGGTCGGGTCCGGCCTGTCGCGCCGCCCGAGGCAGTAGGTGCGGTCGTATCCTCGCGATTCGAGCGTGGCGAGCGTGAGCAGGCCGAGACTCCCGTTTCCGAGGACGAGCGCCGACTCGGGGTTCCAGTCGAACGCCGACCGGGCGGCCGCGGCGTGTTCGAGCGCCTTCTCGGCGATGCTGACGGGTTCCACGAGGAAGCCCCACTCCGCCAGCTCCTCGGGAACCGGCACGAGGAGGTCGGCCGGGCTCGTGAAGTACTCGGCCATGAAACCGTGCGCGCCGTCGATGCCGCGCTCGACGCACGCCTCCGGCGGGGCCATGTCTGGTTCCCCGCGCTCGAAGTACTCGTTGGAGCCGTCCGCCGGAGGTCTGCGCACGGTCGGGACCGCCACGTCGCCCTCCTCGAAGACGGTGTCGTTGGCTTCGGCGACGACGCCGACCGCCTCGTGGCCGAGGACGAGGTAGTCCTCACCCTCGGGGTAGCCGCCGTGATTTCCTTCGATGACCTCGCGGTCGGTCCCGTCCACGCCGACGCGGAGGGTCCGGACCAGCACCTCGCCCGGTCCGGGTTCGGGTCGCGGAAGCTCGGCGACCGTCGGCGCGGACTCCCCCTGCCGAACGACGACTGCTTTCATGCGAGGGGGTTGGCGCGACGGGAATAAAAAGATTTATTCTGAATCGAGTAAACTTCTTTGTCGGTGGGTGGTCGCCCCCTATCCTGCTGGGGCGGCCACCGCCGACAGTTCTCTCCCCCACTTTTCGCGTACGAGACGGTCGGTTGCGGCTCTCTCACTCCCAAAGGTCGTAGAGGTCGTCACGGATCGCGCCGTCGAGGACTTCACCGTCGATGGCGACTGCTCCGTCCGGGTCACCGGTCTCGCCAGCGGAGCTGTCGGACTCGCCCACTTCGGAGACGATCCCGATTTCGCTCGCCCGGATGCCCTCGGCGTCGAGCGCCGCGAGGGCGTCGTCCGCGGCGTCCTCGGGGACGGTGGCGAGGAGCGCGCCCGAGCCGAAGATTCGCAGGGGGTCCACGCCCATCGCCGCGCAGATCTCGGCGGTCTCCTCGCGGACGGGGACCGCGTCCCGGTCGATTTCGAGCCGGACGCCCGAGGCGGTCGCCAGCTCTACGAGACCGTTGGCGAGGCCGCCCTCGGTCGGGTCGTGCATCGCGGTGGCGAACTCGCGGAGGACGGCCGCCTCGGGCACGACGCTGATGTCCGCGAAGAATCCCTCAGCACGGTCGAGTACCTCGTCGGGCAGGTCGAGTTCCGCACGGAAGTCGGTCGCTAACACCGCAGTCCCCTCGACGCCCGCGCCCTTCGTGAGGAGCACGCGGTCGCCCGGCTCCGCGCCGCCGGTCGGGACGTACTCGTCGGCCAGCCCCATGGCGGTCATCGAGACCATCGGTCGGTCCAGCGCGGGAGTGTACTCGGAGTGGCCGCCGACGATGGCGACCCCCAACTCGTCGGCCTCCGCGTCCATCTGACTCGTCAGCAGGTCCAGCGTCTCGGGGTCGTCGTCGGGCAGGAACACGACGTTAGTGAGCCACCGGGGGTCGGCCCCGCAGGCCGCCACGTCGTTGCAGGCGACGTGGACTGCGAGAGTGCCAAGACGCTCCTTCGCGAGCGATAGAGGGTCAGAACTCGCCACGAGGAGTTCGTCACCGATCCGGATCGCCGCGGCGTCCTCGCCGTACTGGGGTCCCATCTCTACGGCGTCGTCTCGTGCGCCCGTGCGCGAGAGGATGCGCGCGAGGTCCTCGGGGTCGAGTTTGCCGATCATACTCGCTTCTCGGACGCCGGGGACCTAAGTTTCGGCGGAAGACGCGTCAGGGACTTACCCGCTCGGTTCGTAGGGAATGCATGGAACTCCTGAAATCTATCAGTTCGAAGTTCGACGTGCTTCGCGCGACGTGGAAATGCCGTGACTGCGGGAAGACGTATCGCTCGAATCAGCGGTCGTGCGGCCGGTGTGACTGCACCGTTTTCGACCGCGTGCGGTGATCCTAACACTCCAAAATGTTCCCTAAAGAAACAAATTTAGTTTTTAAACACTCATAGATATTTCTTTGTGTCGTGAACGACGCGCGTTAGCGAACCCGTACGGGTTCGCTTGCACGAGAGGCTGGGGGGTTCGAGGATTGCGGTTGCGGTCCGATTGGTGCAAGGAATAGCTAGTCCCTCCTGTAACCGACTTCCCTGAAATAGAAGGTCTAACTCGTCTCCTCGAACTCACCTCCCCTCGCGTCGAGGTGCCTCGCTACTGACTCGCCGAGTAGATACAGCGGCGTCCCGAACAGCAGTCCGAACGCGACGAGGAACGCCGCGATGATCGCCATCAGTCCGCCAGCGAACGGTTGCTGGGTGAACGACAGGTACTGTAGCGGCAACCCGGCGGTGACGCCGAGCGTCGTCGCCAAGGCGTATCGCTTCCCGCGGCGCGTTCCGCGGCCCACGGCGTATCCCAGCGGAAACACCGTCGCGAGCGGTACCCCGAGCCAGACGGCGTCGGACGCGTCCCACGGCGTGGACGGATAGCTGAGCAACGCGACGAGGAGCGCGGCGATGGGCGGCGTGAGAGCCGCGGGTGCGAGAAGCCACCACCACGGGACCTGCTTACGGACGGTCACGAGTGCCAGCGCGGTCACGCCGACCAGCACGTAGACGGCTCCGGCGGCCGAGAGCGCGGTGATGTCGTCGTTGACGAGGGGGACCGTCCCCGCGTACGTCGGATGGACGACCCCGAGCAGACCGAGCACGAGGACGCCGGCCGCGAGCCGCTTCAGTTCTCCGGGAGCGAGACCCACGCGGCCCGCTCGCCCGAGCCCGGCGAGTCCGACCGCGAACACCAGTGCGGCCGGGAGCAGGAGCGCGAGGTTGTTCAGGACCGTCGGGACGGCGCGGACCGCGAACGCGACGGTGACCCCTAACCGCTGGACGACGTCCTCGCTCGGTCCGAACGCGACGTAGGTGTCGGCGAGGTATCGGTCGACTCGGTCGTATCCGTCATCCGCGGACGTCCACGTCACTCGACTACCGCGGGCCTCCCCTTCGTCGTCCACTCCTTCGCGGTCTGCCCGCTCGTGGACCCGACCCGTCGCTGGGTCGTTCACGACGACGCTTCCCGCCGGGCCGACCACGGTGAACTCGTCGGCGTCGAGTCCGTACGATTCGCGGCCACCGCCGGAGTGGAAGTAACCGACAACCAGAACGCCGCCGACTGCGGAGTCGGCGAACGACGAGTACGCGAAGGTGACGACCACCTCGGTCCCCTCGACGCGGGCCGACACGTCCGAGACGCGGGTCGAGTCGGGGCTTCGGTACCCGTCGCCGAGAGCGGTTCGAACGACGCGGTCGAGGAGTCCGGAATCGGTGCGCAGTCGATTCGCCGTGGACTCGTTCGCCAGTCGGTTCCGGACGGTCCAGCGGGCGTCTCCGTTTTCTTGGACGACGACTTCGACCGTACTCCGGGTCACCGTCGATTCGAGCCCGGCGTTCGTCGCGGCACGCTCGAACCCGTCGTCGCAGACCGAACAGAGGGGATCCGGCCGCGAACTCGCGGGTGCGACCGCGGGGAGGGCCGCGACCAGCACGAGGAGGGCGAGAAAGATGCGGAGCTTCATGACGCTAGACCCGGATACGGGGCTTAAGTGCTTTCTGTGGTTCCGACGAACGCAAGTCCCTCTGGTCGCGGTCTCCCACCGACCCCGACCTTTATCCCCGAGAGCGACCCAGTTCCGCCATGGAGCGTTACGACCAGCTTTATCGGCTCTACGACGAGTTCGACGCCGCGACCCTCCGCGCACTGCAGGACTTCGTGGACCTGTTCCCGCCCGTCGATTCGCGGGTCGCGCTCGAACACTGGCAGGAGGCCAGCGACGAACTGGCCGACCGCAAGCAGGAGGTCCGGGACGCCTTCTCCGACGCGGGCGAGACGTTCTGCGAACTCGCCGCGCGGGCGACCCGCGATCAGGCGTTCACCGCGCTCGACCTCCACGCCAAGTACGGTCGGGGCGTGAACGTCCTCGTGCTCGACGTGGACGAGACCCTGCGGTCGGCCGGGGGCACGGACAACGAGATTCCCCGCGAGACCCTCCATCTACTGACCGAGTTCCACGAGGCGGGGATGCCCATCGTGGTCTGCACCGGCCAGACCCTCGAAAACGTGAAGGGGTTCCTGATTCAGGGACTGGGCAACGAGATCGTCCACTCCGGCGACCTGAGCATCGTCTACGAGGCCGGGACCGGCGTGTTCACGCCCGGCCACGGCGCGGACACCAAGCGACTCCTCTACGAGGACCTCGACGCGGACGTTCGGGCAATCTTCGACGCGGTGCGCTCGCGGGTGCTCTCCGAGGCTCCCGAGGACATCCGGCGCGGCTGTCACCTCCAGGGCAACGAGTTCAACGTCACCCTCAAGCCCAACTTCGAGACCGGGAGCGACGAGGCCCGCGAGATAATCGACGACGCCCTCGTCTACGAACTCGACCTGCTGGGCGAGGCGGTCGCGGCGGAAGTCGGCGAGGAAGCGGACGGCGACGGAAAAGCAGGCCAGTGGGCCTGCGCCTACTACGCCGAGCAGGACCCCGAAATCCGCGGCGTCCTCGAACGCGAAGGTGAAACTTCCGACGCGGACTCCACGGACGTCCCCGACCCCGTTCGGGACACCTTCGAGCGCATCGACGTGGCCTACTACGAGGCCGACGCCGCCGAGATCGGGAGCCTCGAACTCAACAAGGTCGTCGGCGTGGAGGCCGCCTTCGAGGTGCTGGACATCGACGACCCCTTCGCGGCCGTGCTGGGCGACAGCAAGAGCGACCTCCGGGTGATGAAGTGGGTCGCCGAGAACGACGCGGGCATCGCGGCCGCGCCCGAGCACTCCTCGCGGGACGTGTTGGACCACGTCATCCGGACCGACGAACTCGTCTTCGACAGGGGGAAGGCCGGTGACGTCCTGCGGACCATCTTCGCGCTGAACCGACTGGCGAACCTCGGGTAGGCCACCGGAGGCGGACGAACGTCGGCTCAGGTCCAGCGCCACATCGCCGCGAACGACAGCGGGACGGTTCCGAGCCACATCGCCCAGCGATACCGCGGGACCCAGCCGCCGAGGGGCTGTCCGGCGTCGTAGGTGGGTTCGAGGAAGTAGTAGCGTCCCTCTCTGCTGACGATGCGGTCACGGTCAGGAACGCTGCTGTAGACGACTGTCTCGCCCTCCCGGACGACCGTTCGAGCCTGCTCCGTGGCGTCGGCGTAGGGGTACGCGAGGTCGGCGACGATCTCCGCCGCCGAAACGTTCTCCAGCGTCAGTCGAGTGTCGTCGTCGGTTTCGACGATTGTCGGACGGTAGTATTCGGTCGGGAAATCGACGTACTCGTACTCCGAACTGCCGGCGTACTGCGTCCCGCTCGCGTTCACTGGGACGCCCCCGTGAGCCGCGGCCACCTCGAATCCGCACGCTCGTTGGCGCTCGACGGGGAGGCACTCCAGCACGTCGGGGTGGCGTTCGACGAATCGGTGCCGGTTCTCGTCGGTGATCTCGACTGCGCGGTACTCGTAGGTCGAGTCCTCCGCGTGCGGGAAGAACCAGACCGGGTTCGCGGCCAGCGCGACCAGCAGGACGGCGAAGACGGCGAACTCCCGCTCGACTCTCATACTCCCGCCGACACACCCACCCGCGAAGAAAGTGACGGAAAATCAGGCGTTCGAGGACGAAGATTCCGAGATCAGACGTTCAACTCGAACCGCACCGTATCGCCGTTCTCCAGCGAACTCGCGGTCGAGAGCGTCTCGGTCGCGTCGAACGACTCCCGGACGACGACGGTGTCCGAGCGGAGGCGCTGGCCGTCCAGCACGCCCGCGCGGACCTGCGGGCCGTAGCGCTCGGCGAGCTCCTCGACCACGTCGGCGACCGTCGCCTCCTCGGGCACGGCCACCCGTGCCTCGTGGGTGCCGGTCCGCGCGACGAGGGTTCCCGTGAGTTTGACAGTGACGTTCATGTCTCCACCTCTCTCCGCCATCGACTAAAAGTTTACTCACGGGCGAAAAAGAACTGCCGAATCGCCACCGCTTAAGGACGCGGCTCCCGACGGGTCGAGTATGGTAGAGAACGCACCCGAACCCGGCGCGAACGACCCGCTGGACCTCCACGGCGTCGTCCCGCCGACCATCACGGCGTTCCGCGAGGACGAATCGGTCGATTACGAGGCGACCGCGGCCCACGCGCGGTTCGTCGTGGACCGGGGCGCGGACGGGGTCTTCCCGCTGGGGACCAACGGAGAGTTCCCCCTGCTGACGCCCGAGGAGCGCGACGACGTGGTCGAGGCAGTCGTCGAGACGGTCGGCGACGACGCGCCGGTCATCGCGGGCGTCGGGGCACCGAGTACCCGCCAGACCGTCGCGCACGCCGAACGTGCGGAGATGGTCGGCGCGGACGGCGTGGTGGTCGTCACGCCCTACTACTATCCGTTGGACCACGACGCCGCGGTCCAGCACTACCAACGGGTCGCCGAGTCGGTGGACATCCCGGTTTATATCTACCACATCCCGAGCAAGACCGGCAACTCGCTGTCGCTCTCCACGCTGGACGCGCTCGCCGAGATCGACGGTATCGCGGGCCTGAAGGACTCCAGCAAGGACGTGCCGTGGCTCGGACAGGCCATCGACGCCCACCCGGAGCTGACCTTCCTCGCGGGGTCGGACTCGCTGGTGTTCCCCGGCCTCGAAGTCGGCTGCACGGGCGTGGTGAGCGCCGTCGCCAACGCCTTCCCCGAACTCGTGGTGGACCTCTACGAGGCCTACGACGCGGGCGAGGAGGACCGCGCCCGTGAGTTGCAGAGCCGCATCTACGACGTGCGGTCGGCCCTCAAGGGCGGCCCCTACATGGCGGGCGTCAAGACCGCGCTGGACCTCCGGGACCTCGGCTTCGACCCCGGCCCGCTCCGGAGTCCCCTCCGGAAGATGGACGACGCCGACCGCGAGGCGCTGGCGGACGACCTCTCGGAACTCGGTCTGCTCTGAAAGGGCAACGACTTCCGGCGTGCGCTCGGTGACGCAGACCACCGCAGCATACGCTCAGTGATGCTAACGGCCGGTCTGGGTGGACTGAAAGAGGCCGTCCGGTCGCATTTACCGTGGTCGCCTCAGCGACCCCTATTCGAGGTCGGGCGGTGTCTTCGGGAGCGAAGCGACCGAAGGCTCGGAAGAGCGTGCTCTTCCGGTGCGGAGAACCGCGATATGTCGCTGAGCGACCGCGACCGGGCGGGGGCTTTCTACCCGTTCTCGACGATTACTTGTGAGCCAGTGAGACCGACACTGATCGCGGTGAAACCTCCCTGAACAACTACAAGAAGAACGCCAGCTCATATTGCGCTCAACCGATAACCCTTGAATTTTAACTCTGCGGAGAGTACCCGACTGCATGGTCCGTAACTACGCAGAGTTGCACGACCCGAACGCCGAGTACACGATGCGGGACCTCTCAGCGGAGACGATGGGCTGTCGGGCCGAACGGGGGCCGGGGCCGCGCAACCTCGAGATCACCGACGTGCAGACGACGATGATCGACGGCAACTTCCCGTGGACTCTCGTCAGGGTCTACACCGACGCGGGCGAGAACCCCCTCGACATCGACCGGCTGTTCGAGCACCTCGTCCAGAAGATGTCCGGCGAGGGGTCCATCGGGGGCGTCACCGTCACCGCCATCTCCGGCATCGAGATCGCGCTACACGACCTCGCGGGCAAGGTGCTGGAGGTGCCCGCCTACCAGCTTCTCGGCGGCAAGTACCGCGACCAAGTTCGCGTCTACTGTGACTGCCACGCGGGCGACGAGAAGAACCCCGAGAGCAACGCCGACGAGGCCGAGCGCGTGGTCGAGGAGCTGGGCTACGACGCCCTCAAGTTCGACCTCGACGTGCCCTCGGGTCACGAGAAGGACCGCGCGAACCGCCACCTCCGCAACCCCGAGATAGAGCACAAGGTGGACATCGTGGAGGCCGTCACCGAGCGCGTCGGCGACCGGGCCGACGTGGCCTTCGACTGCCACTGGACCTTCTCGGCGGGGAGCGCCAAGCGCCTCGCTCGCGCCCTCGAAGACTACGACGTCTGGTGGCTCGAAGACCCCGTCCCGCCGGAAAACCACGACGTGCAGGCCAACGTCACGCGCCCGACATGCCGAAGACTGGCGGGATGCGCGAGACCCGGAAGATCGCGGACCTCGCGGACACCTACTACACCCCGGTCGCCATGCACAACGTCTCCTCGCCCGTGGCGACGATGGCCTCCGCGCACGTCGGGACCGCCATCCCGAACGCGCTGGCCGTCGAGTACCACAGCTACCAGCTCGGCTGGTGGGAGGACCTCGTGGAGGAGGACGTGATTCAGGAGGGCTACATCGAGATTCCCGAGAAGCCCGGACTGGGCGTGACCCTCGACATGGACGTGGTCGCGGACAAGATGGTCGCGGGCGAGGAACTGTTCGACGAGGCGTAGCCGAAGTCGAGCTCGAAGATCTCCGATTTTCGGCGTTCGACGAGGCGCAGATCGGTCCCGAAGCGCCACTTTCGGGTTGCTCGCCACTTCAGGAAGTGATTACTCGGCGAGGAGACGGCGATTTCTTACGGAGGAAGCCGTGTATCACGGAACCATGGCCTCTCTCGTGACCGTTGTCGGCGTCTGCCTCGCTGGTGGGGCTACTTCGTCGCACTCCTCGTCCTCCGCTGGCGCAACTGGAGTGCTCCGAAGTACAGTCGTGCGCTACTGTTGCGGGTGTTCGCGTTGCTGTGGTTGCTCGCCGTACTCCAGCTCGGATACGTCCGCTTCGTCGAGAACCGCCCGCTCGACTCTATCGGGCTCCAGCCCGTCTCGCCACTCGTGTTCGCGTTCGGTGTGGTCGTCGGGTTCCTCCTCCTCGCCGTCCTCTCGGCGATTCCCGAAGTTCTCCTCCAGCAGTTCGGGCGCGCCCTCCCGGACGAGTCAGGGCTGTTCCTCCTCGCACAACCGCCGCACTGGAAGGTCGCGGTCGCGCTCAGCGCGGGCGTTCCGGAAGCCATCCTGTTCTACGGCTATCTCATCGAGCGCGTCATCGAACTCACCGGGAACCCGCTCTGGGCCGTGGGACTCTCGACGTTGCTCGCCGCGCGCGCGCGAGCCTCCCTCGCCGGGCGGAGATTCGCGTGGAACGGATGCCGCTGGCCATCGGTGGCGCACTGGCACCCGCACTACTCTATCTCTGGTTCCGGAGCGTCCTCGTCGTCGCAGGGGCCACGACGCTGACGAGCGCGCTCGTTCTCCTCCTGAACGCGCCCGAGGACGCGCTGTTCGGTCGAGAGCTATCCGATCTCGACGACCGGGTAGCCAGAGCGATCCGGAACTCGTGAAATCAGAATCTCCCCGAAGAAAATGATTGTATTTTCTTAGGAATTGTATAGTTAGTTATAACGTTGCTAGCGTGAGTCAGACCTGCGCCGGATTTACCTGCCGACCGATCCAGAACAGGCTTCCGACCAGCAACACGACCGCGAGCGGTATCAGCCACTGGAACGCGGTCATGATCGCGCTCGACGCCTGAATCCCGAAGATGATGAGGACGATGGGGCCACAGCAGGCCGCCCCGGAGAGGAGCGCCGGAACGCTGGCCAGCAGTCCCGAGGACGACGAACCGATGCCACAGGCCTTCGGTTGCTTCCATGCGATGTACGTCACCGCGAGGTTCAACCCCACGAGTAGCGCGACACCGAGGCCGATGAAAGTGTTCAGCGAGAACAGGTAGGTGCCGAAGCCGAACTCGACGAGCGCGACGGGTTCGAACGTCATGGCGTTGTTCGATTGCTGGAAGAAGGTCGTCAGGGGGTCCCGAGCGACGAGCACGCCGACGTCGTCAGTTCCGAACGTGAGGAGATTGCTGAACCAGAGGTACGCTATCAGGTAGAGGCCGGTGACGAGCGAGAACACTGCGAGTCCGTCGCGTCGCCGGAGGGTCACGCCGACCGCGAATCGCGTCCGCGAGACGGCCTCGCCGACCCGTCCGCGAGAGACGTTTTCGGTCGCCATTACGGTACCACCTCTCTACTGGGCGTCATTGCACCACCTCCGTACTCGGGTAGAACCCGGACCACGCGAACCACATCGCGTCGAAGGCGTACACCCGGTCGAGCGGGAGGTCCGCGGGGTCGTGTTCCGTCCCGTCCTCGGCGACCACTCTTGCGTCTCCGTTCCCGGCCTCGTAGCTGAACGACGCGCCGTCGGGGTTCCGGTAGACGTAGGCCGTGTCGAGCGCAGGGTCGTAGACGGCCAGATGCGGCGTCCCGCCGACCGGCCCCGAGAGGAGTCCACCGTCACGCAGGGCGTCCTTCTCGAAGGCGATTCGACCCTCGTCGGTGCGCGCGCCCATCACGACGTGTTTGTTGGGGAACGTGTCGTCGTCCCCGAGCGGCGGAAACAGCGTCGAGTCCCGGCTGTAGTAGCCACTCCGTTCCGGAACGTAGGAGCCGTAGGGGTCGTCGTCGTAGTTCCGGGCGTGGCCGGTGTCCGTCGAGAGAACCTCGGTGTCGGGGTGGACCTCGCGCCACGCCACCCACCGCGTCCAGATCAATCGGAACTCCTGCAGGGAGTCACCCTCGAACTCGCCGGAGATGGCGGTTCCGAGGACCTGGGGCCACCTGCTGTCGATCTCCCGGTCGTACATGATCAGGTTGTTGTTGACGAGATCCCCGGAGACGCCGAACTCGGTCTCGCCACGCCGGAACCCCATCGCCGTTCCGGTCAGCGGACAGTAGGTGACCGAGACGGCCTCTCCACCCACGACGTCGTTGACGATCTCGTGCTGGGCGAGGATCGTCTGCGGGTAGGCCCGCACCTCGTCGTTGCGGACCAGTCCGAACACCACGTCCCGGTCGTCCAGTTCCGCGTCGGCCTCGTCGGCGTCCCAGAACGACGGCTCGTCGATGGACGGGATGCCGTCCTTGGGTGGGCCGCCGTCCCGAACTTCGTCCCGGAGTTCCGCGAAGTCGTACTCGACGGGCAACTGCGAACCGGCCAGCGGAATCCCCCGCTCCGTTCGTCCCTCCGTGGTCGATGCCTGCGACTCGTCGTTCCCTCCGTCCGTTTCCCCCTCGACACCGGCCGACGTGAACCCTCCGATGCACCCCGACAGCGATCCGGCGGCTGCCCCGCTCGCCGCGGTAAGAAACCCCCGTCTGGAAGTCGGTCCCATATGCGTCGATAGTCGGTGAGACGAGTTAACTATTCTACGGGCGTGTCGGGCGACTGCACAACCGGTCGGCTCGGGCGAACGGGGAGGAGCGACCTACTCCTGCGAGTGACGAGCGAACACCGCCTCGGCGAGCGCGTCCCTGTGGCCCTCGTTCGGGCCGCCCGCGATGGTGAGCAGTCGGGCGTCTCGGAGGTACCGCTCGACGTGGCGCTCGGTCGTGTACCCGACGCCGCCGTGTAGCTGGAGCGCGTCGTTGGCGTTGTCCACGGCCGCCTGCGTGGCGTGGAGCTTCGCCATGCTGATCTCCCGGCTCAAGTCCTCCCCTGAATCGGCTCGGTTGGCTCGGTCGGCGCGGTCGGCCGCCCGGAGAGTGAGCAGGCGTGCGGTATCGACGCGCTCGGCCATCTCGCCGACCGTCCAGCGAACGCCCTGAAAGTCGCCGATTCGCCGGGCGAACTGCTCTCGCTGCTCGACGTACTCGAGGGCGTCTTCGAGCGCCGCCCTCGCGATGCCGACGCCCCGCGCCGGGACGTTGACCCCGGTGTTGACCCTTCCGCGCTCGACGTACGCCTCCCCTTCCTCGCCGACCAGTCGGTCGTCGGGCACGCGAACGTCCGAGAGGGTCACCTCGACGGCCTTCGCACTGCGCGCGCCGAGGGTGTCCCAGACGCGTTCGACCTCGAACTCCTCCACGGGGACGAGGAACGCGCTGACGTTGTGCGGAGCCGCCTCGTCCGGCCCCGTCTTGGCGTACGTCAGCACCACGTCGGCGTCGAGGTAGTTGGTAACCCAGCGCTTGTGGCCGTTCAGAATCCACTCGCCTACACTCTCGTCGTCCCCACCCTCGTCGTCTCCTCTCTTCTCCGCGTTTTCGTCTCTCTCGGCCGTCGTCTCCATCGCCAGTTTGTCGCTCCCGGC
This sequence comes from Halobacteriales archaeon SW_6_65_15, assembly GCA_003023465.1. GTDB lineage: Archaea > Halobacteriota > Halobacteria > Halobacteriales > Haladaptataceae > Halorussus. Next base: position 14,751 of record PXSM01000130.1, read on the forward strand.
GTTGCGCTCGCTCAGCCCGAGCGCGGCCACCGTCTCGTAGGTCGCCATCTCCGGGAGGAGCCGCTCGCGTTGCTCGTCCGTGCCGAACCGCTCGACGACGGCGGCGACCCCCAGATGCAGGGCGAGCGCGCTGGCGACCGACATGAGCGCGGCCGAAAGTTCCTCGGTCATCAGCGCCAGTTCGCCCGCTCGGTCGAGGTCCCTCGCCTTCGGTTCGATCTCCTCCCGTGCGAACATCCGGACCTCCTCGCGGAAGTCGCGTTGTTCGTCCGTCAATTGGAATCTCACACTTCTCCCGCTCTCCCTTCCACTACCGGCGTGTTATCTCTTGTCACGGTTGTCAGTTCGAAGCGAGATTCCGGGTTGGGACGGCGAACGGTGGGGTGGGCGAGCGACGGCTTACGTAGTCATGGCGCCGGTGGTGATGGGGGTCACCTTATCGACCGACAATCTCGACCTGACGCCCGAACGTTCCGTCTGTTTCGCCCGAACTCACTGTATAACAAAGCCAGTAGCGGCCATAGAAGAAAGTGCGTCGAGGTGGTTGACGCAGAGCGCGACGCGGCACCGTGCGCTGGTAGTGTAGCGGCATCACGCGACCGTTCCACGGTCGTGACAGGGGTTCAAATCCTCTCCAGCGCATCTCTATGCTTTCGTTGCTTCTTAGGAATTTGTTTATGTCTTAAACATGTAAATATGTTTCTCTTTCGCGCCTCTGGTTTGTTTTCGGGGTTCTATCTCTCGGCGTCTTCTCTCCCTCTCTCCGAAAGTTCTCACTGGCTCGTTT
>PXSM01000131.1 GCA_003023465.1 Halobacteriales archaeon SW_6_65_15
ACAAGCGCAAGCGAGAGACCGTCGTCCCGGTGGACGACGAACTGAAACGCGCCTTGAAGCGGTGGCTCGCCGTCCGCCCTGACCCGATCTCGCCCGCGGAGCCGCTGTTCGCGACGACGCGGGAGAACTGGGGCCAGCGGATCACGCCCGACATCGTCCACCACGTCGTCACGAACCACGCCAGCGACCGCGGGTGGCACCGACGGGGTGGCGACGCCGCCGAGAACGTCACGCCCCACTACTTCCGGCACTTCTTCACCACGCACCTGCGGGACAGGACCGGCGAGCGAGGCATCGTGAAGTACCTCCGGGGCGACGTCGCCGAGGACATCATCGACACCTACACCCACAACTGGGGCGACAGGGTCCGCGAGGTCTACGAGGCGAACGTCTACGCGCTCCTGTAGGACGCTCGCGGGGTCTTCAGGCGCTCTCACGGGCCTCGCTGCGTCTCTCGAACCGCCGATGGACTCGATAGAAAGCCCTCGGCAAGCAAGCAATTATCTGATTTCTTTAAGACGTATTTATATTTGTCTTGCGTGGCCAGCGTCGTCAGATGCCGTCCGACGCCGAACGGATAAATCCTATTCCGCTATATCAACTTACCGCGGCAGAGCTTCCGAAGAGCCCCCGATCAGCCGCGCTTTCTCAGCCACTCGGCCGAGACGAGTTTCTCCGGAAGAGACGGCCTACCGCTACAAAGGAGGAGTTCTTCCAGAACACAGCATCGGGAGCGCGCGTGCGGGAGTGAAACATTTGCGGGGTCGGTAAGGTAACGGCGCGAGAAACCGACCCGTTTTATTGGTTGACTCTCAAGGTGCCGGTCGTGAGTCGTATCGAGATCATCGTCGCGATTCTCGCTGGCATCGTCCAGGGGATCGTAGAGTGGCTTCCGGTGTCCAGTCAGGGCAATCTCGCGCTGTTTCTCACGGTCGCCGGTTCCTCGCCAGAGCAGGCGCTCCAGTTAGCGCTGTTTCTCCAGTTGGGAACGACCGTCGCCGCGGCGACGTACTATCGCGAGGACATTCTGGAAGCGACGGCGGCGGTTCCCGATTGGCGACCGTCGCGCGCGTTCTCCGGACCCCACGCCACGACGTCGTTCGTCGTCGTCGCGACCATCGCGACCGGACTGGTCGGAATCCCGATCTACGTGTACGCGGTCGACGTCGCGAGCGACCTCACGGGAGGTATCTTCCTCGCCGTCATCGGGGTTCTGCTGATACTGACCGGAGTCCTGCAGATCGCGTCCCGGTCCGTGGCGCTCGGGACGCGAGAGCACCCGGGGTTCGTGGACGCCTGCCTCGTCGGTGCCGCACAGGGACTGACGATCCTGCCCGGCGTCTCCCGCTCGGGGACGACGACCAGCGTGCTCCTCTTCCGAGAGTACTCGGCACCGGCCGCGTTCCGGTTCTCCTTCCTGCTCTCGATTCCGGCGAGCCTCGGTGCCGCGGCGCTCACCGTCGCCAGTGCCGGCGGTCTCCCGGGCATCAGCCCGGTCGCAGCGGTCACCGCGCTCGCGGTCAGCGCGCTGGTCGGGTATCTCGCCATCGGAACGCTGATGCAGATCGTCGAGCGAATCCCGTTCTGGGCGATCTGTTTCGGCCTCGGCGGTCTGGCGATAGTGGGTGGTGGGTTGGTTACGTGGCTCGTCTGAGCGATCAGTAGATCGCCATCTCGGTCTCGGTCTCCGCCCGCGCGAACAGTTCCTTCACGCGGTCGGCCACCGCGCCGGCCTCCTCGTAGTTCTCCATCAAGACCGTCTCGCTCGGGAACAGTTCCTCGCCGACGACCAGTCCGTGGTCGCGGGCCGTCGAGCCGGTCACCGTCAGGTAGACGCCGACGCCGGTCTCGGCGATGGCCGACTCCTCCTCTTCGTCCTCGCCGGGGTACTCGAAGTCGAGCGTTCCGGCGTTTCGCGTCCCGAGGACGGCCTCCACGAGGCGCTCGTAGCGCGGCGAGATGCAGAGCGGCCCCTCGTAGTCGGTCAGGAACTCGCGGGTTGGACGGTCCCCTTGCGGGAGTGCCTCGGGCGTGGCCATCAGGGTGTGGTACACCGTGTCTCCCATCCCCGCGACGACTCGAACGTCGGTGTCGTGGGGGTCGATGCGGGCGTTCACGTCCGCGATGCGGGTCAGCGGGTCGGGTCGCAACTCGACGACCTCCTCCAGCACGAGGTCGGCGCTGTCGAACCCCAGTGCGAAGTCGTGTTTGCGGAGCGCCCGGAACGGCTCCTCGCGCCCAACGAGTCGGAGGTTCACGTCCCGTAGAGAGATGGTCACGCTGTCGAAGACGATGCGGCGGGGCTTCCCGGCGCGGTCGTCGCGCAGGAGCGTGAAGTCCGGTTCGGTCGGCTCGCCGAGGTTGCTGTACTCGGCGAGTCGCTCGTAGACGTCGCCCTCGGGAGTCTGGTCGCCCTTCGTGGCGGCCTTCTCGTAGCGGAGCGTCGAGATTATCTCGTCGGCGACCCGCTCGGCGTCGGTCTCCTCGGCGACGCGCTGCAGGACGGCTTCCAGTGGCCGACCTTTGCGCGGTACTGCGACGGGAATCGTCTCGGTCATTACTCTTCCAATGGAACAGCGCGAGTAAACGCGTTGCGCTTCGTGGGACTAGTTGGCGAGCCCCCGAGAAGGTATCCGACGGAGTTCACCCACCGCTCGGCCGCGGCCGGGCGGAACTGCTCTCCTCGTCCACGCTCGAGAACTCGAAGCGCGCGCCGCCCTCGTCGCTCTCGGTGATCCGAATCCGCCACTCGTGAGCCTCCGCAATGCGCCGGACGATGGCGAGGCCGAACCCGGTCCCGTCCGAATCGGTCGAGTAGCCGCCCTCGAAGACGCGCTCGCGGTCCTCCGGCGGGATGCCCGGCCCGTCGTCCGCGACGTAGAACCCCGACGAGAGGTCGCCGACGACGACCGTCTCGCCGCCGTGTTCGACCGCGTTCCGGAAGAGATTCTCGAACAGGGACCGGAGCCGTTGCCCGTCCGAGACCACCGTCCGGTCGGCTTCGATTCGAACGTCCATCCCGGGCGTCTCGACGGTCGCCCACGCGTCGGCCGCGACGCGCGCGAGGAGCACCGACGTCGGGTCGTCGACCGTCTCGCCGCGCCGCGAGAGCGCGAGCACCTCGTCCACGAGCCGCTCCATGCGAGCGTGGGCGCTCTCGACCGCCTCGAAGTGGCGGTCCTCGCCGGTCTCGCGCGCGAGTTCGAGGTGGCCCTGCGCGACGTTCATCGGATTCCGCAGGTCGTGGGAGACGATGCTGGCGAACTCGTCCAGTCGATTCCGCTGCTCGGCCAACTGCTCGGTGCGTTGCTGGAGGCGGCCGTAGTAGACGCCGAGCAGGCCGCCGCCGAGCGCGCCCACGGTCACCTTGGTCAGCACGATGGAGGCGGGCTGGAGCAGGGGTCGGCCCTCCATCGACTGGAGCAGCGAAATCCAGCCCGCGAGGAGCCCCATCACGACGCCGCCCGCGAGGCTCCACAGGAAGACGGCGCTCACGAGGTCGGGCGGGAAGTCTGCCGACCGGAGCCAGACCCCCAGCGAGACCACGAACAGCGAGAGCGCGATGGGGATGCTGAGTCGGACGAACTCCCCGGAGAGCGACTCGCCGCCGACGAGGAAGTAGCTCAGCGAGACGGCGAGCAGGCTCGCGCCGAGTCCGACGACCGTCCACTCCCTGAAACGGGCGGCGCGGGAAGACACTTGCGACACATCCGACCGCGAGAACATAAAAGTAGTAGTCAGTTAGTTACCGAAGACGTCGCTGATCTGGTCGCGCCACTGCTGGATGCCTTCGATCTCGTCGCGAATCTCCGCGACCTCGTCTTCGACGCTCTCGACGCGAGCCGAGAGGTTCTCCTCAAGCGCGTCGAGGTCGGCCGACAGCGATTCGACGCTCTCGGCGACGCCCTCGATTTCTTCGGCGGCGTCGGTTGCGTCTGCAAGGTCTTCGCGAACTCCGGCCACCTCGTCGCTGACAGCTTCCAGCTCGTTTCCGACCGCCGTCACGTCCTCGGTGTTCGCGCCCACGAGTTCTTCGAGTTCGTCGAGGCGGGTTTCGAGCGCCTCGGCCTCGTCGGCGAAGTCGCCGACGCCGTCGAGTTCGGCTTCGAGGTCGGCGAGGTCCTCGCGCAACGCGGCGACCTCGGACAGCTCCTCGTCGAGCGACTCGACTTCCTCTCGGAGGTCGCTCTCCACGCGGTCGACGTCGCCCTCCACGCTGTCCACGTCGTCGGCCACGTCGCCGAGGTCGGCTTCGAGGTCCGAGACGTCGTCGGCGAGGTCGCCGACGCGTTCGTCGGTCTCGTCGGTCTCGGTGCGGACCGCCTGCACCTCGTTCTCGAACGCCTCCACGTCGGCTCGGACCTGCGCGAGGTCGTCCTCGAAGTCGGCGAGGATGTCCTCGGCGACCCCTTCCTCGTCGATGAACTCCTCCAGCGCCTCGGTGTACGCCGAGAGGTCCTCGACGCGCGACTGGAGGTGGCGGATGCGGACGTTGGTACTCTCGGGGGTCTCGACGTCCAGCTCCCGCTGGATGGCCCGCAGGTCGCCGTCGGAGACCTCGCCCGCGCGGATTTCGTCGGCGAGCGTGGCCGCGACGCTCCCGGGCTCGGGCGGGGACGCCACGGGCTGAGCCGACTCGGTCTCGGCCGCGGTCTCCGACGGAGGCGTGGTTTCGCCGTCGTCGGTCGGCGACGCTGCTTCGTCCTCAGCGGCGGATTCGTCGCTCGTCGCGGACTCTTCGTCGCTCGGGACGGACTCCTCCTCGCCAAGGACGTCTTCGTCCGCGAGAACTCCGTCTTCGCCCTCCTCGTCGGTGGTATCGGCTTCGGTCCCCTCGTCGGCGAGACCGTCTTCGTCTCCGTCGTCCCCGAGGTCCGCTTCGTCCCCGAGGATGCCGTCGTCGCTCTCGCCCGTCAGAACGCCCTCGTCGTCGGCCGAACCGACCGCCTGCTCGGCGTCCTCGGTTCCCGTCTCCGCTTCGTCGGCGAGTTCGTCCTCCGGTTCGAGGAGGCCCTCCGACTCGTCGGCTGCGTCGTCCAGCGAGTCGCCGACGGTCTCGTCGGGGGGCGATTCGCCGAGCGGGTCGTCCGACGACGCGGCGGCCTCGTCGGCTCCTCCGGCGAGCGGGTCCTCGGATTCGCCGAGTGGGTCGTCCGCGGCGAGTGGGTCGTCTGCAGCGAGGGGGTCGTCCTCGTCGGCCGCGAGCGGGTCCTCTGCCTCGTCGTCGGCCGCGAGGGGGTCCTCGACCGCCTCGTCGTCCAATCCGAGGTCCTCGTCGCCGGCCACTACGTCCCGGACGAGCTGACTGTCCTCCTCGGAGACGATGTCGGTGATGGTGTTGCCGTCCGGGCCGCCGACCTCGCCGCCGAGGTCGGCCGCGCTCGGGTCAGCGTCGGTGGGCGCGTCCGGTTCGGCGTCGGGCTCGCTCGCGCCGGAATCGACCGTGACGGGCGCGACCTCCTCGATGGTCGGCGCGCCGAGGAACGCCGACGGGTCGTCGTCTTCGGCGAGTCGGACGCCGTAGACCGTGACCAGCTCCTCGCCGGGTTCGAGTTCGCGCTCGAACTGCACCCGGTGGTCCTTGTACGCGGTCCAGTTGTCGTTCTCGTAGTCGGGATGGAAGCCGACGTTGTCCATCGGGAACTCTTCGGGGACGTCGTCTGCGAGGCTGAGCGTCGCGCGCTCGTCTCGCTCGCAGCGAATCACGAACTTGATAGCGGGTACCGCGAATTCGTCGCCCTCGAATGACTTCTCCACGACGACGCCGCTCTCGCTCGTCGTCACCACCTCGGTCATGCTGTCGCTCATACGGTTCACATCCCAGAACGGCCATATAAATCACACGCCCGCACACGACGAAACCTCGATACGTGCAATAGCGGGTTCACATATAAGGGGACGCCGGGCCTATTCTCGCCTATGTTACTCGCAGGAACCTACGACGGCGTGTTCCGCGCGGACGGCCCCCGGTTCGAAGACGCCGAGCAGGTGCTGGACAGCGACCGCGCGATGCGCATCCGGCGCTTCGAGGAGTGGGACGGCGCGTTCGCGGCCACCAAGTCGGGGCTGTATCGCTCGACCGACGGTGGTGACTCGTGGACGAACCTCGACGTGGCGCGCGAGGAGGTGTACTCGGTACTCGGCGACCCCGCGGGTAAACGCCTCTACGCGGGCACGCACCCGGCACACCTCTACGTCTCCGAGGACGAGGGTGAGACGTGGCGCGAGCTGGAGGGTTTCCAGAACCTTCCGTCGCGCGACGAGTGGCACACGCCGCGCCACCGCAACGAGGCCCACGTCCGGGCGCTCCGCGCGCATCCCGACGCCCCCGAGCGCGTGATCGCGGGCGTCGAGGTCGGCGGCGTCCACGTCAGCGACGACAGGGGCGAAACGTGGACAGAGCGCCGGAACGGGGTCCACGACGACGTGCACCACGTCCTCGTTCTCGGTCCCGACGAGTACGTCGCCTCCTGCGGCGGCGGCCTCTACCGGACGCGAGACGCGGGCGAGAGCTGGGTCCGGCTGGACTCGCAGCTCGACCACACCTACTTCCGCGAGGCGTTCGCCCACGACGGCACCCTATTCGCCGCGGCGGCCCGGTCGTCGCCGGGGACGTGGCGCGGCGAGAACGGTGCGGACGCGGCGCTGTTCGAGTCCCGCGACGGCGGCGATTCGTTCGAGGCGCTCGACTATCCCGGCCGCCCCGAGGAGGTCGTGCTGGCGTGGACTGCCCACGACGGCGAGGTCGTCGCGGGTACGAACGACGGCCGGGTACTCGTGCGCGACGTGGACGGCTGGATCGAAGGCGGGCAGTTACCCTCCGGCGTCTCGTCGCTCTGCGGACTATAGCGACAGCTAGTCGGGTCTCGATCTGGCTCAGCCTTTTCAGGTTAGTCGGACTGGCGGTATGCGATCTCATCGACACTGGTGAACGAACTGTCACCTCCCTCGTCGCAACCGCCGGAGGACAAACCGCGTCCTCCGAGGTCACACTCGCTGCGCTCGCGTGACCGCACGAGGCGTCCAGTCCGGATTCGTCCCGTCTTCGTATGTAAATGCTAGCGTGAGCAGGGTGACTAACCAACTGGACGCGCCGCGAGCACCTCGTGTGCGAGCACGCGGGGAGGGCGCGCGGGCGCGCGAACTTGGCGGTCACGCGAGCGCAGCGAGGGTGACCTCGGCAGTCGCAGCCCGCACAGCGAAGCGAGCAGGACCGTCTGCCGGTGGATGAAGGGCGAGTGACGGTGAGGGCGCACCGCGCCCGAACCGAGCGAGGGCTTCTCTCCCCTAGGCTTCGGCAATAGCTAGCTTCTCTGTATTTTCTATCTACTCGAACAGTGACGCTAGCTACTCCCGAAACCAATGAGAACCGCACAGCCACCGCAACCGCGACAGCCACGACCTCCCCAACCGACTGTGCTTCTCGCTCCCTTCGGTCGCTGTGATGCTCGTCCCTCGCGCGCTTGGGACTCGCCACGAGGGCTCGCCAGCGCACGCCGTCGTGGTCAGTGTCACCAACCGCGGCCCTCAGTTAGACATAAATATCCACCCCTTACAAATATAAATATTTTTATAAACCTCACATATATTTCTCGAGCCGCCACTGACGACGTACGACCGCCCAAACCCGAATCGAGGATCGAGAATCGAGAATCGAGAGTCCGAACGACCGCCGACACTCGAATCGACCGACCTCAGAGGTCCACTCTATCCCCGATCTCGACGATCTCCAGTCGCTTCGGATACGCAAAGCTTCGGGCGTGGTCGTGGAGCACCTTCGGGTCGGCGGTCAGGCCCTTCCACATGTCCCAGTGGCTCGGCAGGAAGCGGTCGAACTGGAGGTCGCTGGCGGCCTCGACGGCCTGATTCTCGTCGTTGTACCAGCGCGTGCGCTTGGGTTCGCGGGTCTCCTTGTCGGGGACGTTGCCGACCGTCCCGAACGCCAGCACGCCGAGGTCCACGTCGTACTCCTCGCCGACGCGGGCGAACTCGTCGCTGGGCTTGGTGTCGCCGCCGTGGAAGAAGGTTCTGTCGTCGTACTCGACCACGTAGCTGACCGGGTGGGTCGAGTCGGGGTCGTGGGCGGGTTCGACGTGGACGGTGAACGCGCCGACCTCGAAGGTGTCCCCTTCGGCGACTTCCCGAAGTTGGTCGTCGTCTACGTCCCATTCGTCGGTCCAGTTCTCTTCTTCGCGGGCGACCGCGAGGCTATCGTCGGGCGCGTAGAAGGTCGCGTCCGCGTTCTCCAGAATCGGGGCCTGACTCGGCCCGTGAACGTGGTCGGTGTGCTCGTGGGTGGCGAGGACGGCGTCTGCTTTCGTCACGTCCGCGGGGTCGAAGGGGACGGGCACCATCCGGACCGTCCGCGGCGGGTCGCCCAAGCCGAGATACGGGTCGATGAAGAGGGTGGTGTCTGCGGCCTTGAGGACGAAGCCGTTGCAGCCGAGATACCAGACGGCGATGCCATCGGGGTCGGCGTCTTCGACTGCGTGCGGGAGCCAGTCTCCCCAGTCGCTGTGTGTCGTCATACGCCGAACTCTGCCGAGAAGGAGGTAAGTGTTGTTCTTCGGGCCGACTACATGCTCCGCAGTCGGACCTCGTCGTCGGTCACGTCGTCGATGCGGTCGGCTTCGACCGAGTAGGCGTCCTCGTCGTGGCCCTCCCAGCCGAGTCGGGTCTTGATGCGCTCGGCGAGTCCGGGGTTCGGGTCCACGAACAGCCGGTTGGCGTCCTCGTCCACCTCGGTCACTACGCCGACTTTCTGGTCGTTGGCGTCGATGACGTCCTTGCCCACGTCGCGGTCGTCCAGCATGACGGTGGACGGGGTCCCGGCGTCGGTCGTCCCGGCGGTGGTCTCGTCGGCCATGGTGTCGTCACCCATTGCGGTCTCCTCGGTCCCGGCCGTAGTGCCGGTTTCGGCCGTCTCCGCACCTGCCGTCTCGGTCTCGCTGGCCGTGGTCACCTCGTCGGTGTCGGTCGTCGCGCGGTCGGTACCCGTCGTCGCGTCCATCGTCGCGCTGCCCTCGACGATCTCGGTTGCTTCGTCCGAGCCGAGCAGTTCGGTCTCGACCAGCGTCGAGGTGATGGTCTCGCTACTGAGCACCTCGTCGCTCACGAGTTCGAAGGTGAGCCGCTTGCGGTCCACGACCTCGTCGCGGACGAGACGGCGCTCGTAGAGTTCGGTCAGGATGGTCTCCTCCTCGGTGAACTCGCTCTCGAGATGCTCGCCCTCGAACTCCTCGGTGGCGAGTTCGCCGCCGAGGATGTCGCTCTCGACGATGGTGCGGTGGACGCCTTCGAGATCGACCCGACCCTCCAGCGTGTCTGACTCGACGGTCTCGGTCCCCTCGACTTCGCGGTCCACCACCCGGCTCTCGACGGTTTTGCGCTCGATCAACTCGCGGGTGACCTCGTGGGTCTCGTCCACGTCGATGGTGACCACTTCGTGCTCGGCCACGTCGATCTCCTGCACGTCCTCCTCCCAGCCGACGCTCTCGGTGTCCTCCACGATGGCGATGCCCCGCTCTTCCTCGCCGACGTGGATGTTGGCTATCTCCCGTCGAATGAGTTCCGTGTCGATGACCTCGTCGCGGACGATTTCGCTGTCCCCGACCTCGCTCTCGATGGTCTCGGTCTCCTGGACGGTTCGCTCGATCACCTTCGTCTCGGTGATCTCGCTCCGGACTGTCTCGCCCTCCATCAGGGCGCGCTCGACCTCCTCGTCGTCGAGAGTCGCCCGCTCTATCGCCTCGGTCTGGTTCAGGAGTTCGAACTGTTCGGCCCCAGTTCGGTCGGTGTGACGGACGAACACCATGTCCTCGTCGTCCATCCAGTGGAAGAATTCGTCCCACGTCGACTCCTCCGTGTCGGTGGTCTTCTCGTCCGGATGATAGAGATACAGCTCTCGTTCGTCCGATTCGCCGGTTCTGTAGCCGGGTTTGACCTCGCTCTCGTCCACCCACGTTCGGATGGTCTCCCGGTCGGTCGTGATGTTCGTCGTCGGGTCGCCTCGGTCTCGTTCCGTGTTATCTACCATATTTCCCCCACCGAAGGGAGTAATCGAGACGTGTGGACTTAGGCGTAGTTGCCCTTTCGTTAGAAAAGATACTCGACACGAACGCCGGACGCGAACGGGACGCCGAGTCGCGAATGGGGCGTCGAATCGTGAACGAGAAGCCGTAGCGCGAAACTCGACGCGGTCGGAAAAAGCAGTCAGTCCTCGCAGCAGCCGCTCGCCTGATCGCCGAAGTCCACGTTTAGCGGGGCGGAGATGGCGTCGTTGACGGCCTCCAGCTTCGTCTCCAGAGCCTGCTGAGCTTCGAGGTACTCGTCCATCACCGGCAGCGAGTGCAGTTCCTGCTGGGCCTCGCGGACCTTCTGGACGTCCTCCTGCGTGGCCTCGCCGGTCTGGCGCGCGAGCATGAACTCCTGTCGCAGTTGCTCGAACTCCTTGACCTTCTCCTGGGCCTCGTCGTCCTCCTCGACGGCCTGCTTGGTCTCCTCGAACGTCCGGTACTCGGGCGTCTCGGCGATGGCTTCCCCGAGTTCCCCGGCGAGTTCCTCGACGCGGGAGAAGTCGGTCGCCTCGGCGTCGGCCTCGGTTTCGATGCTCATGTACTTCGGGCTTTGGTCTGCTGGGTTTTAGACCTGCCGGATACCTACGGGATTGACGCGGAATCTGAACCGGGGCGACGATAGGAAACCGAACGACAACGACGACAACAGGACGGAAGTCCCAGCCCGCACAGGAGCGTAAGCGACGAGCAGGACTGTCTTCCGGTAGTCGAGCGGTCGAGGGCTTTGCAGGGCGTTCGCAGTTCCTCCACGGTCGTTCTCAACTACCTCGTTCACGACGATTTTCAAGAGACGTACGACTCATGGGAGAACATCGTCCTTAAACGTCCTCGCTTACAAAACGTACAGTAATGAGCCAAGAACAGGATTTCTCCGAGGGAGACCTCCGCAACACCGGCATGTCCCTCAAGCACGACCGGGAGTGGGACTACGAACTCGACCGCATCGTGGAGGCGGTCGAGGAGCGCGACGCCACCAAGGTCGGCCTGCAGTTCCCCGAGGGACTGAAACGCCGGGGGCCGAAGGTCGCCGACGACATCCGCGAGCTGGTCCCCGACGACGTGACCGTGATGCTCTCGGGTCAGCCCTGCTACGGAGCCTGCGACCTCGACACCTTCCTGATGAAGCGCACCGACGTGTTCGTCCACTTCGGCCACTCGCCGATGAAGAACACGGACAAGGTCATCTACGTCCCCCTCTTCTCGAACGTGGACGTGTTCCCCATCATGGAGGAGTCGCTGGAGGAGCTTCCGAACCCGGAGGACGCCGCCACCGGGGACGCCGACGAAACCGACGAGCGCCCCTCCGTCGGCCTCGTCACCACCGCCCAGCACATGAACCGCTTCGAGGAGATGAAGGCGTGGCTGGACGAGCGCGGCTTCGACGTGAAGACCCGGAAGGGCGACGACCGACTGACCCACGAGGGGCAGGTACTGGGGTGCAACTACGCCAGCGCCGACATCGACGCCGACCACGTTCTCTACGTCGGCGGCGGGAAGTTCCACCCGCTCGGACTGGCGATGGAGCACCCCGACAAGAAGGTCGTCATCGCCGACCCCGTCAACAACGTCGTGACGGTCGCCGACACGGAGAAGTTCCTGAAGCAGCGCTACGCATCGGTCCACAAGGCCATGGACGCCGAGAAGTGGGGCGTCATCTTCTGCACGAAGATCGGACAGGGTCGCTGGGAACAGGCGCAGGAAATTCTGGACGACAACGACGACGCCTACCTCATCACGATGGACGAGGTGACGCCCGACCGCCTGCGGAACTTCGACATGGACGCCTTCGTGAACACGGGGTGTCCGCGCATCACGACCGACGACGGCCCGCAGTTCCACAAGCCGATGCTCACCCCCGGTGAGTACGAGATTGCGGTGGGGAACAAGCCCCTCGACGAACTCTCGTTCGACACGTTCCACGGGACCTGGTGAGCTGGTCGAATCTCAGGTGTCGCCTTCTGCGTTTCGGTCGCACTCTCCTTTCCGGAACTACCCCCGTCGTAGTCTGGACGGCCGGCGTTGAGTCCGGAGACGAAAAGCCATTTCACGTGGAATTCGGCCTGCGTATAACCACTAAGCATTCACTAACCTTTTTGTATGAGTAGTATGTATGTGGTTGTAACGATGAGCGCCACACGTTCCGCAGACGTCCGAACTGCCATCGAACGCTGTCGAGTCGAAGACGCTACTCCCGTCAGCCTCGACGCCGAATCGATATCCTCGACTGCCCGCGACCACCTGCGCGACCTGAAGGAGCAACTCGACGCCGACGACCTCGTGCCCGCCCGCGTGGTCGTGGACGCCTGCTTCGGCGAGGACTGCTCCTTTGCCACGCAGGACGAGGCCGACCGCGTGCGCGAGTACGTCCGCGCGGCGGCCTTCCTCGGCGCGAGCAAAGTTACGGTCGAGTTCGACAGCGTGGGCGACGAATCGA
>PXSM01000132.1 GCA_003023465.1 Halobacteriales archaeon SW_6_65_15
CGGGCCGACCGACTGGTGACCCACGTTGCGCTGACCCTCTTCGGCGGGTGTGTCGCGGAGTACGGCAGGCGACGGAGCCGACGCCGGAAGCTCCTGCGGGCGGTCCACGTCGCCGAGACCTACCGGATGTTCGCCGCGAAGACCCTGCTGTACGCTGGGCTCGCCGCGGTGGTCGGGAGCATTCTCGGCGTGTACCTCGTCGCGGGCGTGCTGGCACTCCTCCAGATTTCCCCCGAGACTATACAGACCACGCTCCCGCCGCGGCTCCACTTTCTCGCGGACCTGCTGGTGTTTCCCGACCTCTCGCTCGGCGAGCTGTTCGCCCTCCTACTGGCGAGTAGCGCGACCCTCGGCGTTCTCTCGGGCGGACTGACCTACTGGTTCCGGTGGGAGAACCTCTCCTACCGGGCCAACGCCCGCGAGCGCAAGATCGACGAGAGCATCGCCCGCACCGTGGCGTTCGTCTACGCGCTCTCCCGGAGCGGGATGGCGTTCCCCGAGATCATGCGGACCCTCGGGCGCAATCGGGAGGTGTACGGCGAGGCCGCCGAGGAGGTCGCGGTCGCGGTCAAGGCGATGGACTACACCGGACTGGACATGCTGTCGGCCATCGAGCGCCTCGCCGACCGGACGCCCAGCGAGAAGTTCGGCGAGTTCGCCGACAACCTCGCCAACGTCCTCCAGAGCGGCCGGAGCATCTCGGCCTACCTCGACGACCAGTACGAGCGCTATCAGGAGGACGCCGAGGCCCAGCAGGAGTCGTTCCTCGAACTGCTCGCCACGCTCGCGGAGGGGTACGTCACCGTGTTCGTGGTCGCGCCGCTGCTGTTCATCACCATCCTCGTCATCATGGGGCTGATGGCGCTGGGCGACACTCTCCCGCTCCTCCAGGTCATCGTCTACTTCGCCATCCCGCTGGCGAACGTGGGGTTCGTCATCTACCTCGACAGCCTCACCGAGTCGCTCCGGGCGACCCGCGAGGACCGCGACGTGGACCTCTCGGCCCCGCTCGCGAACGTCCGGCGCACGGACGACCCCACGGCCGAGCGCGCGGGCGTCGAGCGACCCGACGCGGAGGCGACGCCGGTCGGAGTCGGTTCGGCGGCCGGGCCGCTCCGGTCCGACTCGACGGTCGCTTCGGGCCGCCCCGACGGCGGGATGCGAGCCACCGCCCAATCGCCGCCCGACCCGGCTGAAACGGGCGCGATCAACTTCGAGCGCCCGAGGGGACGCTCACGCTGCAGGTCGTGGACGACTTCGTGGTGCAGGCCGCGCTGTTCGTCGTCGGCACCTTCGCGATTGCTCAGGAGTTCCACCGCCGACGCATCGCCGCCATCGAGGCCGCGGTGCCGGACTTCCTCGACCGCCTCGCCAGCGTCAACGAGGCAGGGATGTCGGTCATCGAGAGCCTGGGCCGGGTCAACAGCGGCGACCTCGGGGCGCTCGACGCGGAGGTCGAGAAGCTCTGGACCGACGTGCAGTGGGGCGTGGACGCCGAGACCGCGCTCTACCGGCTGGAGGACCGACTCGACACGCCCACCGTCACGCGGGTCGTCACCCTGCTGGCCAACGCGACGCACGCCAGCGGCGACCTCGCGCGGGTCCTCCGCATCGCGGCCGACGAGGCGCAGGACAACCGACGCCTCAAGCGCAAGCGCAAACAGGAGATGCTGACCTACGTCGTCATCATCTACCTCTCGTTCGTCGTGTTCCTCGTCATCGTGGGCGCGCTGAACAGCATCCTCATCCCGAACCTGCCGACCGGCGCGAGCGCGCCAGCCGGTGACTCGGCCAGCCAGATCGGGGCCACCGGCCCGCTCTCGGGCATCGCGGACGTGAACGTCGAGGGCTACTCGCTACTCTTCTTCCACGCCTCGCTGGTGCAGGCGCTGTTCTCGGGCCTTCTCGCCGGACAGATGGGCGAGGGGAGCATCAAGAACGGTGCGAAGCACGCGACGATCCTGCTGACCATCGCGTACGCCTTCTTCCTCCTCGCACCGTAGACGACGTTCGGACAGAGACGGTGTTACGCCGGAGACGGGCGCTCAGCCAATCCGACCGGAACAAGATATACGTTTCTTAAAGAGATTTATGTGCGGGTTTAGTAATTGTTACGTTGTCTAGCAGACGATGGCCGACGTCGGGGTTCCTGTTCGCAGTCGGTAATCGGGAATTTCTGTCGTCATCGCCTGATACAACCAACGTAACTACCAAAAGGAGATAGTAACGACCGAGGAGGTTCCCGTCCGTCCCGAAACGACGACCGCGAGCTGGAAGGGGATTTCCAGCGTCTCTGGGAGTTATTCCGCCGATTCGCCGCTTTCTGACGCGAACGTTCTCTGCGATTTAATACGTGTCATCTGGTGAAACTCTTCCGTGAGGGATGGTAACATATGGCCTGCGGAAAGAAGGGCGACTCGGTCGGAGACGAGATTCGCGCGGCGGCGAGCGGGGTCGAAACCGGTAGTTACGACGTCGTGGTCGAGAGCAAGGGCATGACCGCGTCGAACACCCCGTCGCTCGAGGTGACGGCTTCCGACCCGTCGGTTCTCGATTTCGACGATGGTGGCGGCGTGGTTCCCTGCTCTAACGCCACGACCACGCTCACGTGGCGGGTAGCCGACGCGAGCAAGGTCGTGGTCCGCGACGAAGACGGCTCGAAAGTGGTCGAGCGCGCCTACCCAGCGACGTGTGGCAACCAGACTGGCTCGGCGACCGTAACGGTGAACAAGCCACCCCGAACCTACCAGCTCGAAGCCGTCGGACTCGGAGACGGCGGCCGGTCGGCGACCGACGCGACGACGGTCAACGTGATTCCGAGCGGCCGAACCTACATCGGGGGACTCGTCGTCCGGAACCCGAACAACTCGGGTCGGACCTACGACATCTACGCGTTCTCCAGCGGCGGGTCCACGGAGCTGGCCACGTTGAGCCAAGGCGAACAGACCGTCGTCGACGAGAGCGACCTCAGCGACTGCGTCGGTTACGACGTCAGAGCCTACGATCAGAGCGACGTCCTGCGCTCCGAGGTCAGCTTCGTGTTCCGGTCGGACCTCGGATCCGACCTCTGGAACCTGCCGGCCGGGGCTCCGTGACCGGGAACGCGAACCCGGAGCCGTTTTGTCGCCTCGCGGACCACGAACACGCATGGACGAGGCGGTGGACTCCTCCCCAGAGCGCGCCGACGTGGCGGCCACCTACGACCGCATCGCCGACCACTTCGCCCAGACCCGGGAGTACGCGTGGCCGGAGGTCGAGGAGTTCCTCGATAGCGAGGCGCAACGCGCCTCGAAAACGAGCGGTGACGAACCGCGAGCAGACCGAGACGTCGTCTCGGTAGCGCTCGACCTCGGTTGCGGCAACGGCCGCCACGCCGAACTGCTCGCCGAGCGGGCCGACCGAGTGGTCGCCGCGGACGCGAGTCGCGGGGTGCTGGAGACCGCACGCGAGCGAGCGACGAGTCGGGGATTCGACGCCGACCTCCTGCAGGCCGACGCCGCGCGGCTCCCCCTCCGGGACGAGACGGTCGGGCTGGCGGTGTACGTGGCGACCCTCCACCACCTGCCGAGCAGGGACGCCCGCGTCGGAAGCCTCGACGAACTCGCGCGGGTGCTGACCCCCGAGGGCCGGGCGCTGGTCAGCGCGTGGAGCACCGCCCACGACCGGTTTGACGAGAACGAGGGCTTCGACACGACCGTCGATTGGACCCTGCCGGACGGCGAGACCGTCCCGCGATTCTACCACGTCTACTCGCCCGAGGAATTCGAGGCCGACGTCGCGGCGAGTGACCTCGAACTGGTGGACTTCGAGCTCTCCAGCGGGAATTGCTACGCGGTGGTTCGAGGGGCGTGACGGTCAGTAATCGTCGCTGAGATTCGAGAGCGGGGCCGCCGCTTCGACGCGAACGTCGGTCACCGCCTTCTCCTCGGGGTCGTAGGTGAGGAGGTCGCCGTCGGCCAGTTTCGGCAGGTGCAGGTGGTGTAACGTTGCGGCGACCGAGTCGGCGCTCCCCGGTGACATCTCTTCCGGAGCGATCTCCCGTTCCCGCGCCGCGACCGCGGTGGCGAGTTCGATCACCGAGACCGGCGGGGTTCGAGCCGCCAGAGCCGAGACGAGGGCGCGGCGACGGGGGTTGCGGAGGAGCGCGAAGACGGTGTCGAGTGACGGTCCGTCCGCGGACTGTGAGGGCGTTTTGGTTTTCATGCTACCGCTTTTCTTCGCCAGATAGTTAAGCAGAATGATAGTCCGGACGGAACACGGAATTCAGTGCTCCTCTCGGACGAACAGGCCGAAGGCCCTACTATCACACGACCCTAACGTCGCTCATGGACGAGGCAGAGGCGGCGATAGACGCCCTCGAGCAACTCGGACTGACCGAATACGAGGCTCGGTGTTTCGTCGCGCTCACGCGGCTTCCCCACGGCACGGCCAAGGAAGTGGGGCAGGTGGCCGACATCCCGCGGTCGCGGGTGTACGAGACGATGGACCGACTGCAGGACAGAGGGCTGGTGGACGTGTAGAAGGGCGAACCCCGGACGTTCCAGAGCGTGTCCATCGACACCGCGGTTCGGGTGCTCAACAAGGAGTTCGAGTCGCACTTCGAGACGATGGAGCAAACGCTCCGTCGGATGGAGCCCCTCTACAAGGAACCCCAGCAGTCGGTGTGGGCGCTCGCCAACTACGAGCAGGTCACCGAGCGCGTGATCGAACTCGTCAACGACGCGACCGACGAGATCGTATTGATCGTGCTGGACGAGGCGTTACTGGACGAGGAGGTCATCACATCCCTCGAAGCGGCCAGCGAGCGCGGCGTCTCCGTCTACGTCGGCACCGACGAGGCGGCCGTCCGGGAGATCGTCGAGGCCGCCGAGTTCGACGCCGAGATATTCACCACCGACCTGATCGAGTGGTTCGACGCCATGACCGAGTCCCCGCGGATCGGACGCCTGCTCATGACCGACCGCGGGCCGGTGCTGGTGAGCGCGCTCCACGAGGCGGAACTGCCCGGCGTGCCCAACGAGACGGCCGCGTGGACCGACGGCATCGACCACGGGATGGCGACCTTCGCGGAACGGGTGCTGACCTACGAGTTGATGGAGAACGTCGAAAGAGCGTCCGAGCCGTCCGACTCCGAATGAGGAGATGGCGGTCGGTCACCCACCGTTCGCCCGTGGCCTGACCGGCGGACGAAACAGTAAGGCCCTTAATGCCGGGTGGCAAATTCCAGAATGCGAGGCAGTGAACGAGTGCAACGAGTGAGCGCCGGTGGTCTAGTGGTATGACTATGGCCTTCCAAGCCATCGACCCGGGTTCAAATCCCGGCCGGCGCACTTCTCTCGAATTCACCTCCGCGCGGAGTCCCATCTCCGCGCAACGAGCGAATTCGAGGAACGCCTTTTGCCGGGATTGAAGTAGACGAGTCGCACGCCCGCACAGCGACCAGAGGGAGCGAGCAGGAACGTCTGGCTCCGGTTCAAATCCTGGCCGGCGCATTCTTGCGACGAACGTCACCGCGAGCGACTTCTACGTCGCTCGCTTTCCGCGAGTTCCAAATCCGCAGTAACTTACTGGGCACTCCAGTCCCAACGGCCACGCATGAGCAACCGGTCGTTCGAGAAGCGGGTGTACCCCTGCGCGGACTGCACCCGCGACGTCACGGTGCGGTCGGTGTTCGGCCACTACGCCACCGTCCACGACGAGACGCTGGTCAGACGCCGCCGCGACGGCCCGGACCAGTGCGCGCTGTGCCGGCTGGAACTCCCGTCCCCGGACGAGGGTCACGGCTGGCGACGACGCATCCGCCACTTCCGGGACGACCACGGAAAGCGACTGCTCGACGTGGGGTCGCTCGGGTGAAAGCTCCAGTAGGTCGCTATGAGTTGGTGGTTTGTGAGAGCAGGCGAAGTGAAAATCGGATCGAGTGAGTCACCGAACGCGTCCCCGTGGATTGGGACGCCTTCCAAGGCGTATCTGGACAGTGCCGGGCTGTCCTGCCGGAATTCTTTTGCTCGCTCCCGTTGGCCTTTCGACGTTCCATGTCCGACGAACGGCAACTGCGACCGAGCGACGAGGTGGACCAGACGCAACTCGACCTCGCCAAGGACGAGGGCGATGCGTATCAGGAAGCCCTCGAATACATGGTCGAAGAGGTGGCCCACACCGGCGGCAAGCAGGAGGTCGGCGACTACGTGGTCGGGTTCGCACAGGAGGAGGCCGAGGGGATGTACGAACTGCAGGGCGAGGGCGAGTTCGAGTGGCGCGAACCCGACGACGAGAACTGCCACCTCGAAGTGGCGGTCTGCGACGCCGCGGACGGCCGGTTCGTCCCGGGTTGTACGGTCGAGGCGACGCTGACCGACGAGGACGGCGAGGAGGTCGGGCCCACGGAGGTCCCGCTCCTCTGGCATCCCGGTCTCTACCACTACGGCAAGAACCTCGAACTCCCCGGTGACGGGACCTACGACGTGGCGGTACGGGTCGAGCCGCCGACGTTCGGCCGCCACGACGAGACCAACGGCGACCGGTACGGCGAGACCGTCGAGGTCACCTTCGAGGACGTGGAGATCGAGACCGGGCGGGACTGACGACTCCTCGGTCGGAGGCCCGAACGTCTGGAGTGTACGACACTCCGGCCATGTGATTTTTCACCACTAACGGGTAAATACTCGTATCGAGAACCCTCGTATCGATGCTCCACCGAAGCCGGCTCTACCGTCTGCTAACACGATGAACCGTGAGTACGCCGTAACCGTCCCCCAGTGGCGATGACCGAGCTAATTCACGTCTTCGAAGTCGTCCCGGACGCATCGAACTGCGAAAGATTCGAAGTCCCCCAGCGAGCAGGCACTCGCTCCGACGACGGCCCCGTCGTCGCATCCGGGACCGCCTCGAACCAGGAGTCGATACCCGAACTCGTTCCGGACGGGGGCGTCGAGGAGTTCCCCGACGAGGACGAACGCGACTCGGTCACCCTCAGCGAATCGGCCATCTCTGGCGACGACTCGACTACCTCCGGCGACGGACCGGTCGTCTCCGACGGCGGCGTCGAGGGCGAGTACTTCCGGGCACTCGCCGACACGCTCTCGGACGCCATCCTCGTCATCGACGCCGACAGCATCGTCCAGTTCGCCAACCCCGCCGTCGAGAAGATATTCGGCTATTCGCCCGACCAACTCATCGGGTCGTCGCTGACCGAACTCATGTCGCCGGAACTCGCCGACCGACATCGGGCGGGCGTCGAGCGCTATCTCCGGGACGGCGAGCGTCACCTCGACTGGAACTACGTCGAACTCATCGGCCACCACCGCGACGGCCACGAGGTCCCCCTCGCGGTGTCGTTCAGCGAGTTCACGTCCGACGGAGAGCAGTACTTCACCGGCATCGCGTGGGACATCTCCGACCGGAAGCTCCGCGAGGCAGAGCTGCGCGACCGGATGGAACAGCGCGACGCCCTCACTACCTTCTCGCGGCACGCGCTCGAAGACCGGCCGCTCGCCGACCTGATGAACGACGCGGTCGAACTCGTCGCGGACGTGCTCGACCACGAGTACGCCGGGGTGCTGGAGTACCGCCCCGAGGAGGACGACCTGCTCGTCCGGGCGGTGTCGGGATGGCCCGAGGAGGTGGTCGGCGAGGCCACGCTCGGCACGGAGCGCCACTCGCAGGCGGGCTACACGCTCCTCGCGGAGGAGCCGGTGGTGGCCGAGTCCCTCGACGCCGACGAGCGATTCGACAGCGACGAACTGCTCGACTCGACCGACGTGACGAGCGGGGTCAGCACCGTCGTCGGCTCGACCGCGAACCCGTGGGGCGTCCTCGGGGTTCACGACGGCGACGTGCAGACCTACACCGACTACGACGTGCAGTTCGTCCAAGGGGTCGGCCGTCTGTTAGCGACGGCTATCGAGCGGCGGAAGCGCAAGCGACGACTCGAACAGTACGAGACGATGCTCAACGCGGTCGGCGACGGGGTGTACGCCCTCGACGGCGACTCGCGGTTCGTCGCGGTCAACGACGCCTACGTCGAGTTGACGGGGTATCCCCGGGCGGAACTGCTCGGCGAGCCCGCTTCGAAGGTCCACGACGACGAACTCACGGAGACCGAGCGGGTCGAGGAGGCCCTCGGCGAGGGCCGGAACGTCGTGACGATAGCGGGGACCGTCACGCCCGCCGACGACGAGTCGATCCCCGTCGAGACCCGAATCGCCCCACTCCAGTGGGACGGTGTGACCGGCCGAGTCGGGGTCGTCCGGGACGTGTCCGACCGCGAGCGCCGCGAGGAGAAGTTGACCTCCCTCAACGAACGCTTCGAGTCGCTGGCCGACGCCGAGTCCACGACCGAGACCTGTGACATCGCGGTGGACGCCGCAGTCGAGATTTTGGGGTTCCCGAACGCCGCCGTCGCGCTGTACGACGACGAGGCCGGGTCCCTCGTCTCCACGGTGCGGCGGTGGGCCGACGGCGAGATCGACGACGCACTCCTCGGCCGACCGGGATCGGACGCGGCGTGGCAGGCGTTCGTCGAAGGAGAGACCCACGTCATCGACGACCTCGACGCGGAACTCGACGCCGAGACGCGGATGGGGTCTGCCCTCGTGATTCCACTCGGGAAGTACGGCGTCTTCCTCACGGCCGCCCCGGAATCGGAGGCCTTCGACCGGGCCGACCGCGAGGAGACCCTCCGACGCCAGCGAAACCAGCTTCGGGAGAAGAACCGGGAGCTCGAACGCGTCAACCGCCTCAATCGAGTGATGCGCGAACTCACCAAGGCGCTGACCCGGGCGTCGTCCCGGGATGACGTGCTACGGGCCGTCTGCGAGCGGTTGGCGGAGACCGGACCCTACCGATTCGTGTGGTTCGCCGACCACGACAGGGCCACCAACGACCTGCATCCGGAGGCGTCCGCGGGCGTCGAGGAGGGATACCTGGAGGAGGTCGTCGTGAAGGCCGACGAGAGCGATAGCCGCGGCCAGGGACCGTCTGGGCGGGCCGTCCGGACGCGGGAGGTACAGGTGCAGAACGACCTCCTCGGTGATCCGCCCTTCGAGCCGTGGCGCGAGAAGGCCCTCAAGCGCGGGTATCGGTCGAGCGCCGCCGTGCCCGTGATCTACGACGGCACGCTCCAAGGCGTGCTCAACCTCTACGCCGACGCGCCCGACGTCTTCGACGAGACCGAGACCGAGGTCCTCTCCGAACTCGGGGCGTTCATCGGCTACGCGCTGAACGCACTCGAACAGAAGCAGGCGCTCGTGAGCGAGCAGTCGATAGAACTCGACTTCCGGATTCGAGGGGCAGACACGCCCGTCCTCGCGTTCGTGACCGAGACCGACGCCGAGTTCGAGTTCGAGAACGTGGTTCAGCGGGCAGACGGTCGGCTCCACGCCTTCTTCACCGTCCGTGGGTCGTCACCGGAGGAGTCGATTGCGTTCGCCGAGGAGGTGTCGTTCATCGAGAACGTCCACCTCGTCGCCGAACGCGAGGACGAGTACCTCTACGAGTGTACCCTCGGCGGCCAGTCGTTCGTCCAGCAACTCGTCGGGCGGGGCGCGATGCTCAGGTCGCTGACCGCGGCGGGCGGCGAGGGGCGGTTCGTCGTCCGCATCCCCCAGAGCGCGAACGTGCGGACGTTCGTGGAACTCTTCGAGGATTACTACGAGAACGTCGAGTTGGTCGCGCGCCGGGAAGTGGACGAACCGGTGATGACCAGCCAGCAGTTCGAGTCGGAACTCGCCGACCGACTCACCGACCGACAGGTCGAGGTCCTCCGGATGGCGTACTTCAGGGGTTTCTTCGAGTGGCCCCGCGAGAGCACCGCCGAGGAGATCGCCGAGGCGCTCGACGTCTCCCAGCCGACCGTGAGCCGCCACATCAGAGCCGCCGAACGCGTCCTGTTCGAGTTGCTCTTCGAAGAGCGATGACGGGCTACCGTTCGACCAACGTCGACGGGCGGCTGTTCGAGACGCGACGACACCTCGATAGAGGCGCGATCCGGACGTTCTCGCGACCGATTTAGAAGTATAACCCCTGCGGCCGCGAACGGGATATACATCTATCGTTAATTGCTATCCCGGTAGCACTCTATAGAACGCAATAGAAAATGAGTCAAAGTGTGCGCGGGGAAACCTTCGAGGAGCCGTCGACCAGCCAGCGAGTCATCACCGCA
The DNA here is from genome assembly GCA_003023465.1 of Halobacteriales archaeon SW_6_65_15. Classification (GTDB taxonomy): domain Archaea; phylum Halobacteriota; class Halobacteria; order Halobacteriales; family Haladaptataceae; genus Halorussus. Next base: position 10,163 of record PXSM01000132.1, read on the forward strand.
GTCGCCGAAGCCACCGGTAACGACCCGACCGAGGTGGGGCCGCTGTATCACGTCGTAGACCCGGACGCACTCGACCGACTGTTCGCGCCCACGCCCACGAACGGCCGGACCGGCGGTCGCATCGAGTTCACCTTCGCCGGATGCGACGTCGTGGTCCGCGGGGGCGGAGCGGTCGAGGTCACCGAGACCGACGGGGCGGTCGAGGCTGGCGACGCTGCCGACGCCGAAGCGACCCGGTCGCGCACCGACGTGGGCGGGGCGCAATAGGGAGCCGACCGTGACGGGCATCGGGCCGCGCCGATGGAGCGCCGACGCGAGACAGTGACCCGAATCGCGCCGGGAGCGGACGAAGCGCGAACCGACAGGACGCCATGACAGAGGAATGCGCCGAGTGCGGCGATCAGATTCCCTCCGGCGAGTGGCATCCCGTCGCTACTCTCCGTGACGGAGACGGCGAGATGGATATCTACGACTTCTGTTCGGAGGACTGCCGGTCGTCGTGGCAAGCCGACGTCGCTAGCGACGACTAGTGGAACAATATTTTTGTTTACGGAACATCACTAATTACTCGTTAGATAACCATCAGTATTTCTTTAACCAGTCCAAATGCTGTTCTACAGTTCGGACTGATCGACCCGGTAGATGGTCACGCCGTCGTTCTCGAACACTCTCTCGACGCCGGGGTACTGCGCGAAGTTCAGGTCCGCGTTGGGGTACGTCTCGCGCTCCACCGGGCCGACGTAGACGTACGTCACGTCGTGCTTCCGGAGGTTCTCGGCCCGGTCGCTCCACGTCCCGGTGTAGATGAGGTCCACGTCCTGCTCGCGTAACTCCGCGACGTCGTACCCGCGGTAGGCTCCTTCCTGATACACCCATCCGATGACCGCCGGGAGGCCCGTCAGCGACGGGACGGGGCTGTACCAGTCGTACGGACGCCCCGGCGCGGTGACAGTTCGCCGTCCGACGTGAAGTGACTCTGCATCGTGAGCCCGCCGTAGAGACTCGTCGAGACGAGGAGAGCGGCGACCACCACGGCCATCAGGTCCGCACGGGTCGCGTCGAACCCGCCGACCGAGCGCGACCACTCGGCGGGTCCGGCTCGGTCGCTCAACAGGGCCGCCACCATCGCGCCCGCGGCGGTGCCCCAGAGTACCCACACCTGCATGTACACCTTGAAGACGGTGTTGAACCGCCCGGAGATGGCCCCGTCCTCGACGTACATGAACTCCACGAGGGTGACCAGTCCGGCCCCGGCGACGAGGAGGACGGTCTCGTAGCCCGCGTCGCCGTCCGCGCGGAGCACCAGCCAGCCGAGCAGGAGCAGGGGGACGACGAGCGCCAAGACGGGGGAGCCCGCGACCCACGCGACGAGGACCACCAGCGCCGCGAGCAGGCCGAACCGGGCAGGGTCCACGTCGAACGCGTCCCGGGCGCGGGGCCAGAGGTAGAGCCCGAACACCAGCAGGAACGCGCCGTGGACGAGCAGGAGTGCGGTCGCGCTGGAGAGTTCGGGCAGGACGTCGAAGCTCCGGTTGCCCGCCGACTGCAGGAGGATGCCGACCACGAACGGGGACAGCCACGCCACCGTCAGCACGCCGACCCCGGCGGCTCCGGTCAGCGCCGCGGCGATCCGCCTCGTCTCGCCGACGATGACGGCCTCAGGGGCGGTTCGCTCGACCGACTCGCCCCCGTCGGAGACCGCGGTCTCCTCTCCGAACCGCGAGAGGCCGGGGAGCAGCGAGGCGGGGTCGGCGGGCGCGAACACGAGCGCCAGCCACACGACGCCCAGTCCCGTCGGGAGGCTCCACGCGTTCACCAGCCCGAGCAGGGCCACCACGACCGGGAGGACCCCGAACGCGAGGAGGCGTCGGCGTCGGCGGTTCTCCGGCGGGGTCCGGTAGTAGGCGAACCCGAGCGCGGCGACGAGGAGGAGGAACTGCGTACTGAGCATGTGGCCGTGGAGGTCGCCGTTGTAGAACGCGAACAGGGGGAACTCGTTGATGGTGCCCGGGATGACGCGGCTAGGTGCCCAGTACCCGAACTCCGAGAGCCCACCCTGCACGAGTTCGCCCGCGTGGGCGAGATTCCCTTCACTGTCGCGCAACGCGTCGGCCACCCAGTTGGCGACGCCCGACGCCGTCGAGTCCGGCAGGAGCCAGATCAGGCCGGTGACGGGGACGACGAGGTTGCTGGCGAACCCCACGAAGAACGCCGCGAAGGTGCCGCCGACCCGGCGGGACGCGGCCCGGGAGTCGGCTATCGCACCCCCGAGCCCGTACGCCGCCGTCACGAGCGAGGCGTAGAATCCCGAGAGCGCGAGGTTGTACGCGTACCGCGGGGGGGTGTCCGTGAGGTGCGAGAGTATCGCTGCCATGAGGTGACCGCCGTAGTAGTAGAGGACGTGTTCGCCCGCCCACCACATGTCCTGTGGAGGCAGGGCGTCGCCGCGCATCAGGGACTTGAAGATGCCGAAGTCGAGGAACTTCTCGCCGCCGCCGGGCGAGATGGCCGGGTCGATGGCTCGGATCGCGACGAGGAGCGCGAACGCGACGGCGAAGACTACTACCGTTTCCGCGTGCGCGTGCGGGCGAACGCCCGCGTTCCCGCGCGGAAGAAGTGACCGGTCGCGCCACAGGACGACGGCCGACAGTCCCACGAGGGCGACGACCCCGAGGATAGCGGTCCACCGTCCGAACCCGACGTGGCCGACCCAGAAGACGACGGTGGTGACGACCACGAGCGCCACGGGGAGGGCGAAGGCCGCACCCCGGTCCGGGAAGTTCGGGAACAGGCGGGCGGCGAGCGGCAGTGCGGCGAGCGCGAGCGCCTGAAACGCGACGAACCACAGCAGGACGAGCGCGTACTCCATTCGATATGTAGGGGGCGACCGAACGATAAACTTCTTTGGGTTCAATCAGACGCGACCGGGGAGTTTGCAGACGGTCGGGCCGCTACTGGAGGCGTCGGCTCGCTCGGGGTCCGCATCCCCGTGCCACCGGCATAAATTCGCACACGGCAATCGAATCACAATCCTTATCTGTGGAACGACGCTACCAAAGTGTAGCGGGATGGGATAGCCAGGAGATTCCGGCGGGCTCATAACCCGCAGACCGGTGGTTCAAATCCACCTCCCGCTACTTCTTCGCGCTCGTTACTCTCCCGGAGTTGTATCTCCGCAAGTCACTACGAGCGCGTAACGTAGTACGGAGTGGATTTGAATCAGGGCGGGGAACGTGGCGGACCGACCGTAGTTCAAATCCGCCTTCCGCTATACTTTTGCGTAACTCACGTCCCAGCGAGGCGTTTCATCGTCGAGCGACCACCGAGTTCCACCACGGCTCGAATCGTGTTCGTAGCCGACTACTGCTTTTATCAAATCGAGATAATACTCGTAGGGCAGTTCGGACCCGGCCCCGACGCTCGGCCTCGACACCCCTCCGTTTCTCCAACTACTTCTGTCTAGGCGGGGAAATTCCGGATTCGCGCCCGAACGCGCGGGCCACGTGTTTAATTTGGTTCGCGGACGAACACCCCGGCGATGACGTCCGTACTGTTCGTCGTCAGTGAAGAGGGCTACTGGGGAGAAGAGTGCGTAGAACCGCTAGAGACGCTCTCGGAGACCGACGCGAGCGTGGACGTGGCGACGCCCAGCGGGAACGAACCCGTCGTGGACGACCGGTCCATCGACCCTGACAACGTCGGCGAGGAGACGGCCGAGCAGGTGAAGGAGGTCCACGCGAACGACCAGCGCCTCCAGAACCCGAAGCCCGTCGCCAGCGCCGACCCCGACATGTACGACGCCGTCGTGTTCCCCGGCGGCCACGGCACCGAGTGGGACGTGAATCAGGACAAGCACGCCCGCGCCCTGCTGCGAGAACTCGTCGAGCGCGACGACCAGAGCAAAGCACTGGTAATCTGTCACGCGGTCGGGTTACTGGCGTTCGCCCGCGACAGTAATGGAGATTTCCTCGTCGATGGCAGGGACGTTACCGGGTTCCCCAACGCGTGGGAGGAGGACATCGTCGGCGACAACGACCTGATGCCCGACGGGCGAAAGCTCCCCTACTGGGTCGAAGACGAGGTGAAAGCAGCGGGCGGCAACTGGGACGCGGAGCTGGATTCGGAAACCAGCGTTACCGTCGATGGTGATCTCATTACCGCCCGAGGCCCCAGTTCGTCCCGCGAGGCCGCGATGGCGCTCGTCGAAGCAATCGGCGTTACGCCCCCCGCATAACGGCGAAAGCACACTTTTATCAGCCGCGTCTCCCACCCGCTAGACGAGTGAACGATGGCGTTAGATACTCGTGGAGTTCTCGCAATCATCGCCGGGCTGTTGATGATCGCTGCGCTGGTCGCTGCCCGAACCGAGCGGCGGCTCCTTGGCACGTGGATAATGATGGCAGCGTTCGGCGTCGCGTCGCTGTATTCGATTCTGAGCATCTTCTGGGCGCAGTCGAATCCGAGCGTCCTGTCGCCCAAACTCTGGATTACCATGGCGTCGATGGCCGCCGCGGCCACCGTTTACTACGGTTACATGGGCCTTTGGGGCGAAGGAATCGGCGAATGAGCCGTTTCGGCGAGCTATATCCTCGTTGCGGCAAGTAGTGCTTATTCGAAAAATCGCAGGACGTGAACAGTGTTGAACTGCGTAAAACGGTCCCCAACCTCGGGGTTATCCTCGCGTTGTACCATCGACATTCCGTAACCAGTAGATTTAAATGCATGATTGCATACCACATTGGTATGCCACACCGGCGCAACCAATCGGATGGTACGAACGAAAGCCGACGAAAGTTCCTGAAAGCGAGTGGTGCTGGTGCAGTAGCACTCTCCCTTGCAGGTTGTAGCGGCGGCGAAGATGGACAGGACACCGAAACGACCACCACGGAGGATGGTGGCGATGACATGACCACGACGGAGGACCAGCCCGAGACGGCTCAAGAAATCCAGCGCGGTGGGACCTTCGTGTACGGTCTTCCCCAGAAGCCCGACACGCCGAACGTTCTGACCCTCGGTTCGGTGTACTCCGGCGTCGCGGTCTATCAGGTCTACGAGTACGGTATCAACCTGGACCCGATGACGCAGGAGATCCGCCCGAACGTCTTCACCGACTGGACCATCGAAGAGGGCGACCAGCCCGACGTCTACGTCAACGTCCGCGAAGGCCTGACGTGGAACGACGGCGAGGACTTCGGCATCGAGGACGTCATCTTCACCTACCAGTACATCAACGAGAACGAGCCGGGGAACTACGCGAGCCTCGCCTCGAACCTCGAATCCGTGCAGGAAGCCGACAACGATTGGGACGTCCACCTCAAGCTCGCCCAACCCCTCGGCGTCTGGGAGTCCGACATCCTCGGCGGCGCGCCGCTGCTCCCGAAACACAAGTGGGAGGGCAAGGACTACCAGTCCTACAACCCGATGGAGGAGAACCCGGACAACGGTCCGGTCGGCCTCGGTCCGGCCCGACTCACCCGGTTCGACCCGGACACCTCGATGCAGATCACGCTGGACAACGAGTACTACTACGAGACGCTGGCCGAACTCGACTGGATCAAAGAACACGACCAGCTCATCGCGGGCGGGCCGTTCCTCGACAAGGTCAACTTCCAGGTCTACGGTAGTGAGAACGCGATGACTCAGGCGTTCCTGCAGGGCGAGATCGACACCCACTACGGCAGCATGAAGACTGCCAACATCCCGGACGTCGAGCAGGCCGAGGGGCAGTCCCTCGTCGACGGCACCGACAGTGGGTTCTCGTACTACGGCTACAACGGTCGGCGTCCGCCACTCGACGACGTGACGCTCCGACAGGCGATGCAGATGCTGTGGGACGACCACTACTGGGTGAACCGGCTGATGGAGGGGTACATCATCAAGGGCGACTTCGCGCAGACGCCCGGATACGCCGTGCCCCGCCCGGACTACCAGTACGCCGGGGAGGACCAGATCAGCACGCACCCCGCCTCGAACGTGTACGACTTCCGCTCGGCCGAAGCCGCCGTGCCGGACGTCGAAGGTATTCGCCAGTTCCTCACCGAGGGACAGGTCATCGACGGCTCCGAAGGCACCTACGTCGGGAAGGACTATCCCGGCAGCCTCTCGGGCGTCTCGGCCAGCCAGTCCGAGTCCAAGTACGACTACACCTTCGGCGAGGTCCAGTCCGAGGTCCTTCAGAACCACGACGGTGCGGACCAGGAGATCCGGGTGGACGGCCAGACCATCCCCGAGATCATGGACGGCGACGCCATCACGATGTTCATCGACCCGCCGCAGGACAAGCCCAAAGAGGCGAAGGCCATCCAGCGCTGGATTAACAACCTCAAGGACGTCGGCATCCCGATCAAGACGCAGGCCATCGAGTTCAACACGCTGTCCTCGAAGGTGTACAACGAGGAGGACTTCGACATCTACCCGATGGGCTGGGGCGGCACCGGTCCGTTCGGTAGCTCGGCGTTCTCGTTCTTCCACTCGTCGATGGCAGACGACCTCTCGGAAGGCAACAACGAGGCCTTCATGTACAACTCCACGGGGTACGGTCTCCACGGCGGCAGTGCCGACGACCTGCTCGAGCAGGCCCAGCAGGAGATGAACGCCGAGGAGCGCAACAAGCTGACCGCGCAGGCGCTCGAGAAGATCTACCTCGACTCGCCGTACTTCGTCTGGGACTACGAGAAGGTCAAGTGGCCCGTCAACTCCGCGGACTTCCAGGGCTTCGTCTCCGGACTCGTGGACCCGGCCTACGCGAACTTCAGCTCGATGTTGAACAACATCCACCAGAAGCAGTAGTGCTGTAACCCTCTCGAATTTCGTTTTCGTACGACCGACGCGAGTACTAGCGAGTAAGCGAGCGCGAGACGAACCGTGTCTTGGGAAATCATCACATTGATAATGAACCTCCCCAATCAACAGCACGTATTTGCAAACGCGGCGACGTAACGAGCAAAAGCAAACGAAATCAAACAAACTATGACACGAATTAGTGCACGGTACTTGGGCAAGCGGTTGGTCATCTCCTACCTGACCCTGCTTGTCATCATGTCGTTGCTGTTCGTCCTCATCCGGAGCATGCCGGGGTCGTTCATCGGGTCGATGATCACCCCGGAGCTGGACCCGGAGGACATCCAGCAGCTACGAGAGACCTGGGGCCTCAACGAGCCGGTTTGGAAACAATACGTCGAGTTCATGGTGAACTACCAGACTGGAGACTTCGGCCGATCCCCGACCTACAGGGAGCCTGTGTGGGACGTCATCATCCGACGCCTCCCGCGCACGTTGGTGCTGTTCGGGGCGGCCTTCCTGTTCCAGTACATCGTCGGGCCGCTCGTCGGGATGTACCTCGGCTGGTGGCGCGGCACCCGGAAGGACAAGTCCCTCTTCACGACGAGCCTGCTGGTGTACTCCATGCCCGCGTTCTGGCTCGCGTGGCTGTTCATCTGGCTGTTCAACTACGAGCTGGGCTGGTTCCCGAGTACGTACATGTTCCCCAAGTTCGCCAACTTCGAGTGGACGACGATCAACATCATCGTAGACGTACTCAAAC
>PXSM01000133.1:0-1428 GCA_003023465.1 Halobacteriales archaeon SW_6_65_15
GCTTGGGCGACAGGGTTCCCCACTTGGTAATCTGGGCCACCGAGAGGGGCGTCCCCTCGCTCTGACGGATGGTGAGGCTCGGTCCCTTCAGGCTCACGTCGTCGGAGTAGATGATGTTGATACGCGACCCGTCCGGCAGGGTCGAGTCCACGATGGGGTCGCTGTCGCTCACGGGGTCGCCGATGCGCTCGCCCATGTTGCGCAGCCAGTTGTCGAACCGCTCGGGCGACCCGAAGTCCACGCTGGTCCCGAGCATGCCGAAGGTGCCGTGGTCCACGTACGTCTCGTGGGGACCGATGACGTGGATGTCCTCGTTGGCCGGGTCACGCATGATGGGTTCGAGCGGGCCGAACCCCACGATGTCGCGGTTCAGTCGATAGCGGATGTTCTCGTAGGTCTCCTCGGAGACCTCGTACGTGCCGATGTTGGTGAAGTCCTTGACGACCCGCACCACGTCGTCGGTCGAGAACCCCCGAACGCCCTGCTTGAAGTCGTTGTACGAGACGTTCTTCACCCACTCCAGTATCTGCTGGGGCGAGAGGTTCTCCAAGCCCCGCCCGCCCGCGTTGCCGTCGTTGACGAGGACCGTGTCGTCGAGGAGTTCCTCGATGCGGTCGTCGTACTCGCCCTCGTCCTGCGGAGCCGGCTTCTTGACGCTCTTCTCCAGAATCTCGCCGCGGACCTTGCCGAACAGCTCCTGTTCGGTGCCCGAGAGTTCGGGCTCGACCGCGTAGTACTCGGTGTCCTGACCCACGTCGCCGTAGACGTGACAGTAGATGGGGCCGCCGACCGGGTAGATGACGTTGGGCTTGTCGGCCTCCCACTCGTCGGCCGGCTCGTCGACGAGCCGCGGGAACTCCCCGGTGAACTGCTTGAATCGCTTCAGGTAGTCCCGGAGGTGGGGTCGCCGCATGGCGACTTCCCGGAGGTCGTCCTGAATCTGTGCGGTCCCGTGTTCAGTCATACTGGGTGTGAGCGGTCGTTACGCGACGCTCCGATTCTCGATGACGATTCCGGCGTCGGCGCGCACCGAGAACCCGATGGGGTCGCCGACCTGCTCGCCCATCCCGGCGAACCGCTTGACCGAGATGTTGCGGCGCACGTCGTTGCCGACCTCGACCATCTGGAGTTCCATGAACACGTCGGCGATGGCCCGGAACGGGCCGATGGCCTCCTCGTCCACCGTCGAGGGGTCCACCGTGAGCACGATGACCTGCCCCTGCGAGACGAGGTCCCGGAAGAAGGAGATAATCTCGAGGGCGGCCTGTCGCTCCTCGTTCTGGCGGATCAGCGCCTCGAACTTGGGGTCGTTGCGCAGGATGGCGTCGAAGGTGTCGATAATGATGGCGTCGGCCTGCCACATCGCTTCGGCGTTCATCAGCCGGTTGAGCAGCTCTTTGCGGTTGCCCTCGTCGTCCTCGGCGGGGG
>PXSM01000133.1:1466-16801 GCA_003023465.1 Halobacteriales archaeon SW_6_65_15
AGCGAGTGCATCTGGTCGATGAACCCGCCGACTGTCAACTCCGTCGAGAGCAGGGTGACCGTGTGGCCCGTCTCGCAGAGGCCGTAACTGAACCGCTGGCTCATCGCCGACTTGCCGGCCCCGTAGTCGCCCTCGATGAGGACGATGGAGCCCCGGGGGATGCCGCCCCCGAGTTCGTGGTTCAGTCGGTCGTGACCTTCGAGGCCGAGCGAGTAGAGATTGTCTCGTGTCATGTTCGGAACTGAAGCACCTCCTCGTCGCCGTTGACGATGACCTTCACGCGGTGGTCAGCGCCGTCGTCGAGCGGCTGGTCGAGCGGAATCGTTATCTCGGCCACGTTGCCGACCCGCCACGCCGACCCGTCGACGACGTCCACCGAGACGTCTGCCCGATATTTTCCGTTCAACAGCACTTCAATTTGGTCACTCGACGCTTCGAGATCCCGCGAGCCGGTGTTTTTCACCAGCACAGTCACCTCGTTGTCGTTCGCGACCGCACCGCTTCCGGAATCGCTGATGATCTCGGCGTCGGTCCGCACGTCTCCGCTCACGTCCACGCTCCGGTCGCCCAGCGCGGAGGAGAGGCGCTGGACGCCCTGCGTGAACGTCCCCGCCACGCTGGCGGCGATGAGCAGACTCGCGATGAACAGGATGAGGTGCGAGGACGAGACGCTCGCCACTCAGATCACCTCCGTCGCGGCCACGCCCGGCCCGGTCACGACCTTCACCCGCGTGGGCCTCGATTCGACCGAGACGTTGGCCTGAAGGGTCTCACCGGGTAGCCAGAGGTCGGTCCCGCCGTCGCCGTCGACTTCCAACGTTGCCATTTCCGTGTGCCCCGTGTATATTCCATCTATAAGAATGTCGGTGTCATTAACCGACAACGCCGTCGAACCCGAGTTGTTCACCGACACGTTCAGGTAGAGCTGTCCGTCCTCGTTGGCCACGCTGGCGTCGGCGACGTCGATGGCGGTGTTCTGCCGCGTCAGTTCGTCGTCGCTGGTGTCCTCGTAGGCGTCGTTCACCTGCTCGAACCCGTTGTTCGCGGCGGTGTAGGCGACCCCGAAGCTGATGAATATCCCGAGGAACAGGATGACCGTCGCGCCGCTAACGCTGAATCCCATCGCGCCCACCTCGGATCTGCGCACAGTGTTCGACGATCTTCCGCTGGACGGCGTCGCCGGTCAGACGACTCAGGAAGGTGAGGCTCTGGATGTGGTCGTCGATCTCGAGCGTCGCGGGCCCGGTCTCCTCGGGGTCGACCGAGTCCACGTCGGCGAACCCGCTCACGAACGCCAGCAGGTCCTCTTCGACCGACTCGCTGATCCATCCGATGTCCCCGTAGTACTCGATGGTCCGGACCGCGTCCTCGGGACCGAACTCCGTCACGAGGAACTCCAGCCACTCCATCACCACGAGGTCCGAGACGTAGCCGTTCGGTAGTTCCGCGAGGTAGGGCTTGCCGCCCCGTCCGGAGTTCGCCGTGGTCGCTGCGTTCGCAGGTTGAGCGTCTGCGGATTCGACGGTCGCGGCGTCGGATGACTCCGTCTCGGCCGGTCCCACGAACTCGAACTCGCCGTCCGCGGATTCGTCGGTCGCGTCGGCCGCGTCCGGTTCGGGCGCTTCGGCGTCGTCGCCCTCGCCCTGCGCCCAGTCGGCGTCGCCCGACTCGTACTCCTCTTTCAGTTCCGCGAACGTAGACCCCCCGGCCTGTCCGCCGTCGGCGTCGTCCGCGTCGGCGTCCGCTCCCTCGTCCATCACCGGATCGGTATCGTCCATCCCCTCCTCCGGGGAGTCGAAGCCGAGTTCGTCTCCGGCCTCGTCCTCGAAGTCGTCGTCCTCGTCGAAGTCGTCGTCGAAGAAGCTCTCGGCCTCGGCGTCGGCGATGTCCTCGTCGAGGTCCTCCTCTTCCGCCTCGTCCTCGTCGCCGTCGAAGAGACCGAAGCCGCCGCCGTCCTCGCCGAAGGCGTCGCCGCCCATGCCACCCTGCTGGACGTCGTCCACGAAGGGGTTGACGCCGCGGGTCACCATCTCGTAGATTTCGAGGAGCTTCCGGACGTTCTCCTCGGTCTCGTCCACCTTCGAGCTTATCTGCTCGTTCTCGCTCCGGACGGTCCCGACCGTCGAGGAGATCTCCGCGACCTCGTTTTCGAGTTCGTCGATCCGGTTCTCCAGTTCCTGCGTGGGACCGGTGCCGCCGCCTCCCATGGCGAACTCGTCGTCGCTGCCCCCGTCGGCCCAGTCGTCCATCTCTCCGTCCATCCCCATTCCATCGTCCATTCCCATGCCGTCGTCCATCCCCATCTCGTCGTCCATCCCGCCGAAGTCGCCGTCGGCCTCGCCGCCCATGCCGTCGCCGAAGATGTCGTCGTCGGCCTCGCCGCCGTCGGCTTCGACGCCGTCACCCTCCTCTTCGTCCATGAAGTCCATGATACCCATGCCGACCAGTCCCGTCCCGAGGAGGTAGACGAACTGGTCGCCGAGTCCGATAAGTTTCATTACCGACAACAGCGAACTTCCGCCACATTAATCTTCCCCCTGAGTTATCAGTACTGATACTGGCCGTCAGATGGGCATCGAACCGGGATAACGGCCCGATAGCGTGCTTTCGCTCTGCCTACTGCTGGAGCGATGTGTCATCGGCCTTCTTATATATGCGGAGTCGTCGCGCCCGTGGCTCGAACGCGGGCTTGAGGCTGTCCGGGAGGGTCTCGGTCTTGCCGATGACGAGGTACCCCGACGCCGACAGCGAGTTCGAGACCGTCTCGAGGATGGGTAGCTTGTGCTCGGCGTCGATGTAGATGAACAGGTTCCGACACACCACGAGGTCGAAGTCCGACTTCGGGTCCCCGCTGATGAGATCGTGGCGCTCGAAGCTCACGAGTTCCTTCACGGGGTCGGCCACGGCGAACTGGTCGCCGTCGCGCTCGACGTACCGTTCGTACTCGTCGAGGGGCGCGAGTTGCTCGCCGATGTCGGTCGTGCGGGTGCTCCGGTAGACGCCCTGCCGGGCCGCCGCGAGTATCTCCCGGTCGATGTCGGTCGCGGTGATCTCGACGCGGGACGCGTCCACTTCGGGGTCGTCGAGTGCGAGCATCGCCAGCGAGTACGGCTCCCGGCCGTCCGAGCAGGCGGCGCTCCAGAGCCGCACCCTATCGCGCTCGGCCGAGAGCGTCCGGAGCACCGACCGTATCTCCTCCCAGACCTCCGGGTTGCGGAAGAAGCTGGTGACGTTGACCGAGAAGGCGTCGAGCAGGGCGGTCTGCTCGGCCTCGTCGGTCCGGAGCAGTTCGAGGTACGCCTCGTACTCCTCGGTGTCGGTCCGGCGCATGCGCGAGGAGATCCGCCGGTCGAGGTACGCGTCGTCGTAGTAGCTGGTGACGAAGTCCAGTTCGGACTCGACGTATTCGAGCAGGTGGTCGAACGCGAGGGGGTCGGTGCTCATAGCTCCACGACCTCCTCGTGAGCGCTCGTCACCGTGAGGGTCCACGTCTCCGGGCGCAGCTCCAGCGACCGACCGTAGGTGCCGCCGACGTCCTCGCCGACGACCGACACCGCCCGGTCGGCGAGCGCCTCGCGCACGCGTTCGATATTCCGCTGGCCGACGCCCTCGCCGACGCCCGAGAAGTCGAACATCCGGCTCCCGCCAGCGAGTTTCGCCTCGACGGCGTCCGGGTCCCCGCCCGCGGTCTCGACCGCGGTCAGCAGTCGTTCGACGCCTTCCGCGGCGGCCTTGGCCGGTTTGGCGGGGTCGCCCCGACCCTCGGGTAACTCCGGGAGCATGACGTGGGCCAGTCCCGCCACGCTCGCGGTCGGGTCGGCCACCGCGACCCCGACGCACGAGCCCAGCCCGCTGGTCGTGAGCAGGGTGTCGCCGGTGGCGACCGCGAACTCCGCCACCCCGACCTTCACGCGGTCGGGCGCGTCGTCGGCGAAGGGAAGGCTGTCGGTCGTCACGTTCACAGCGACCCCGATTTCGTCGTTCGTTCGGCGGTCTCGCCCGGCTCTAGCTCGTCCAGCATCGCTCGAAGTTCGGTCTCGTCCGGGAGGGCGTATATCTCGCAGTCGAACTCGCGGTCGTCGGCCCGGAGCGTGGCGTCGAACAGGACGGCGTTCGCCTGCGTCCGCCCGAGGCGCGCGACCACCGACTCGGCCACGGCGCTCCCCATGTCGTGGACGAACCGCGGCGTCGAGATGTCGATGGTGGCGTCGAGCACGTTGGCCCAGCCGTCCACGAAACTACTGGTCATCACGTTGCCGAGCTCCTCCACCGCGGAACGGGCCGTCTCGTCGAACTCCTCGACGGAATCCGCTCCGGGCACGAGCGCCACGACGACCTCGCGGGCCGACGCCTCGTCGAACAGTATCACGATGTAGCCGCCCGGCAGGCCATCGAATTCGAGGACGACGCCGACGTACTCGCGGTCGCTCAACTCTCCGGGCACGTCCTCGACCGGGACGAAGCTCAGGTCGCTGATGTCCACGCGGGTGTCGATGCCGGTCATCGCCGAGACGCTCTCGGAGGTGGTCTCGGCTCCGGTCCGGGCCATCTGCTTGAGGGTCGTCAGCTTCTCGACGGGAATCTCGCCGTCGCCGAGCATCTCCCGGAGCGAGTCGCGGTCGGGGAGCAGGTGGAACTCGACGTCGAGCGACTCGCCGACCGCGCCGACCTCGGTCCGGAAGACGAACGCTCGGTCACGGTCGAACCCCGCGGCGTCGAGCAGTTGCTCGCCCGTCCCTTCCACGTACCGGGGCGGCGAGTGGTCGATGGTCGTTCCGAGGTGGTCGGCCCACTCGTCGATGAAGCCGCTGGTGACCACGTTGCCGACCTCCGAGACGGCGTCCTCCTCGACGCCGTCGCCGGGCAGGAGGATCTCCGACAGCGTCTCGACGCCCTCGGGCGAGACGGTGAGGAGGCTCGCTCCGTCCATCCCACCTTCGAAGTCGGTGGCGACCCCGACGCGCCGGGCGTCGCTGGCGAGGTCGTCGGCCGACGCCAGCGTCACCTTCGAGACTTCCACCGTGGTCTCGATGCCGGTCATGCCGGTGAGGTTCCGGGCGGCGCGCTCGCCGCCCTCGCGGGCCGTCCGGCTGACCGCGCCGAGCGACTCCACGTCCACGTTCACGATTCCACCCCGTCGCTTCCGTCGAGTTCGGTCCCGCTGCCTCTTCGAACGGCCAGCGCGTTCGCTCCGAACGGTCGCGTACGCTTTAGGGAATGAATAATATATCTAAAACATTTCATATTGTGGTTCTTCCGTGCATTCTCATATCTCTATCTGTTGCATCAACTCGACCAGCTCCGGCAGTTCGGGGAACGTGTACACCTTCACTTCGACGTCTGCCGCGCGCGCGTGGACGCGCGAGTCGAACACCAATGCCATCTCGTCGCGCCGAGTCCCCACGAGGTTCTCGACCATCTTCGACCCCGCGCCGTAGGTGAACTTGGGCGTCGAGATGTCGATGGTAGTGTTCAGGACGTTGGCCCACCCGTCGATGAAGCCGCTGGTCATGATGTTGCCGATCTCCTGAACGGCCGACCGCTCCATGTCGGAAAAGCCCTTCGAGGAGACGTCCGCGCTCTCCGGGAGCATGCCCGTTGCCAGTTTCTTCGCGCTCTGGGTGCTGAACAGGAACAGGATGTAGCCGTGGGGCGGCTCCACGAGTTCGATGTGGGTGCCGACCTGCTTGTCGTGACCGACGTGGGTCTTGATGTCCTCGATGTCGAGGAAGTTGATCTTCGTGATCTCCATCTCGGTCTCCAGGCCGGTCATCTGGTTGAGGTAATCGGCGACGGTGTTTGCGCCTTCCTTGGCCATCCGGTTGAACAGAGTCAGCTTGCGAATGTCGACCTTCAAGTTTTCAGTGTCACCTCGGCTCATGTGTGATCTCCTCTCGTCTCGTGCCGCCTCGTCTCGCGTCTGCTACTCTCGTCCCCTCTCATCGTGTCTCACAGCGTCTCCACGTCCAGTATCGTCACCACGTCGCCCTCGCCGAGCACCGCGGCACCCGACAGCCCCGGGATGCCCGAGAGGATGCCCTCGAACGGCTTGACGACGACCTCCTCCTGCCGGCTCACGGCGTCGCAGTGGATGGCGACCTTGCGCTCGGACTCCTTGACCCGGACCAGCATGCCGTCTCCGTTCCGGGTCTCGCCGGGGACGTTCAGCGCCTCGCCGAGCCGGATGAGTGGGTACACCGTGTCGTCGTGGGTGACGACCTCCTCGCCCTCGACGGTCTGGACGTCCTCCATCCGGCGAATCTCGTCCACGTTCTTGATGGGGATGCCGTACTCCTCGTCGCCCGACTGGACGAAGAGCACTTTCACGATGGCGACCGTGACCGGCAGCGAGAGGGCGATGGTCGTCCCCTCGCCCGGCGTGCTGTCCACGGATATCTCGCCGTCGAGCCGCGAGACGGTGTCTTTCACCACGTCCATGCCGACGCCCCGACCGCTCACGTCGGTCACCTCGTCGTTGGTCGAGAAGCCAGCGTGGAATATCAGCTTCTGGGCTTCCTCCTCGTCGAGGGCGTCGGCCTCCTCGCGGGTCATGATCCCTTTCTCGACCGCCTTCGTCCGGATGGCGTCGGGGTCGATGCCGCCGCCGTCGTCCTCGACCTTGATGGTCACCCGGTCGCGCTCACGCGAGCCACGGAGCCGAATCTTCCCCTCGGCCGGTTTGTCCGCGGCCTCGCGTTCCTCGGGCGGTTCGATGCCGTGGTCCACCGCGTTCCGCAGGAGGTGCATCAGAGGGTCGCTGATCTCGTCGAGGATGGTGCGGTCCAACTCGATGTCGGTCCCCTCCATCTCGAAGTCGATGTCCTTCTCCTGCGTGCGCGCGAGGTCCCGGACCAGTCGAGGGAACTTGTTGACCACCTTCTTCAGGGGGACCAGGCGCATGTCCATCACGGTGTCCTGCAGGCTGGAGGTGATCTTGTCGAGTTCGTCGAGGTGGTCCTCGGCGCTATCGAGTTCACCCTGTTCGACCGACCGGCGGAGCTTGATGCGGCTCGTGACGAGCTGTTCGACCTGTCCGTGGAGGTCGTCCAGCTGGTCCACGTCGACTCGGACCGACTGTATCTCCTCTATCTCCTCGGCCGTGGCCTCCTCGGACTGGTCTCGGCCGCTGTCGGTGCTGGACGGTTCGTCGGCTCCGTCAGGGCCGGCGTCAGCACCGTCGGAACTGTCCCCAGCGTCAGCAGTGTCGGCCGTGTCCCCAGTGTCGGCCGGGCTGTCACCAGTTGGGTCGGCAGTGGGGTCGTCAGCCGATTCGGTCGCCGTCCCGTCTTCGTCCGAATCCGCGCCCGCCACGTCGATTGCTTCGACGTCGAGCGCGGTCACGGTCCCGGCCGCGATCTTGCCGATGGAGCCGACGACCGATTCGACCTCGCCCGAACTCTCGCCCGCGACGAAGGCGTCGAAGCCGTCGTCGTACTCGCCGTCGTTGAGCGCGTCCGTCTCGGGGACGGTCCCGAGGAGGTCGAGGTCCTCGTTCAGCCCGTCGAGCGCGAACATCGCGTCCACGCCCTTCATCTCGGGGTCGCCCATGTCCACGGCGACGTGGAACGCCTCGCCGTCGGCGTTCGCCAGTTCCGCGGGGTCGTCCAACTCGTCGAGGGGGATCGAGTCGAGGGCCGACTCCTCGTCGCCACCTGCTTCGCCGCCGCTTGGTTCTGCGTCACCTGCTTCGTCGTCGCCGGTTCCCTCGTCGTTCTCCGGGGCGTCGGCGACCGCGCCGCGCTGGATGAGGTCTCGCATCTCGGCGATGATGTCGTCGGCGTCGAGGCTCGACTCGCCTTCGTCTTCGATCTCGGCGAGGGCGCGGTCGATCTCGTCCACGCCCGCGAAGACGAGGTCCATGACCTCCGGCGTGACCGTCATCCGGCCCTGTCGGATCTCGTCCAGCAGGTCCTCCAGGGCGTGGGCGAGGTCGCTCTCGTTCTGGAACCCCATCGCGCCGAAGTTGCCCTTCAGCGTGTGGGCCGTCCGGAAGATGGAGTCCATCGCGGCCTCGTCGCCGGGGTCGTCTTCGAGTTCGAGCAAGGAATTATTTAACTCGGTGACGTTCTCTTGGCTCTCGCGTATGAAGTCCTGTAGGTAGTCGTCCATCTGTCATCCCTCCTGTCGGATCGTGTCGATGATCGCCGTGCCCATCTCGTCGGCCGGGCGGACGCGGTCCACGCAGCCGGTCTCGATGGCCCGCGCCGGGATGCCGAACACCGAGCAACTCTCCTCGTCCTGCGCGATGGTCGCGCCGTCCGCGGCCTTGATAGCCTCGATGCCCGCCGCGCCGTCGTTGCCCATCCCGGTGAGGACCACGGCCGTCAGTGGACCATCGACCGTCTCGGCGGCCGTCTCCATCGTCACGTCGATGGCCGGGCGCACGCCGTGCTTGGCCTCGTCCTGCTGGAGGCGGATGCGGAGGCGACCGTTACCGTACCCGGCCACTTCCATGTGGTAGTCGCCCTTGGCCACGACGGCCTCGCCGCCGCCGATCCGCATGCCGTCCTCGGCCTCGTGAACGTCGTACTCGCTCCGGCGGTCGAGCCGTTCGGCGAACCGGGCGGTGAAGCCGTCGGGCATGTGCTGGACGACCAGCACGCGCAGGTCGGCTTCGAGCGGGAGGCTCGACAACACGCGCTCGACCACCCGCGGTCCGCCCGTCGAGGCTCCGATGACGAGCGTCGGGTTTTCGACGTACGCGTGGTCGGCGTCGATGGTCTCGTCGGGATCCTCGACGCCCTCGACCGACTCGGGGTCCGCGCGGGTCGCGGACTCGACCTTCTGCACGAGGGCGTCGCCGTGGGCCGAAATCTCGGTCGAGACCTCGCCGCCCGGTTTGGCGAGGAAATCGACGGCTCCCTTCTCCAGCGCTTCGAAGGTCGCGTCCGCTCCGTCCTCGGTGTGCGCCGACAGCATCACCACGGGGGTCGGGTTCGTCGTCATGATCTCCTCGACGGCCTCGATGCCGTCCATGCGGGGCATCTCGACGTCCATCGTCACCACGTCGGGGTCGTGGTCGGCGACCGCCTCGACGCCCTCCTCGCCGTCTCCGGCCTGCGCGACGACCTCGACGCCGCCGTCTTCGAGGATGTCGGAGATGACCGTCCGCATGAAGTGGGAGTCGTCCACGACGACTGCGCGCGTCATGCTGAGACGACGTCCTCGATAGCGTCCATCACGCTGGGTTTCTGGAAGG
Source organism: Halobacteriales archaeon SW_6_65_15 (assembly GCA_003023465.1). Taxonomy (GTDB): domain Archaea; phylum Halobacteriota; class Halobacteria; order Halobacteriales; family Haladaptataceae; genus Halorussus. Next base: position 10,666 of record PXSM01000133.1, read on the forward strand.
GCTTGGTGATGTAGCCGTCGGCACCCGCCTTGATGGCGGCCTTCATCTTCTCCTCCTGTCCGATGCTCGTACACATGATGATGTTCGAGTCGGGGTTCTCCTCCTTGATGTCGGAGGTGGCCTCGATGCCGTCACGGATGGGCATCACGATGTCCATCATCACGAGGTCGGGGCGGTGTTCCTGGTACAGTTCGACCGCCTCGACGCCGTTCTCGGCCTCGCCCGATATCTCGAACTCCTCCTCGAGGATCTCCCGGAGAAGATTCCGCATAAATTCCGAGTCGTCCACGATTAGCACGTTCTTCGCCATAGTAGTCACCAAGCGACCCATTTGAAACGGGGTGAAATAAATTCTCCCCTGCAATTATCACGAGTGATGTTCGCCCCTGCTCGGGTGGCGTCGGCGGAAGCGATCATTGTAACTGTTCGATGATGGCGTCCACGTCGATCCAGACCACGAGGTCGAGCCCGTCGCCGTTCGGCTTGCGGATGATGCCCCGGGAGACCTGCTCCTCGATGCCCCGAGTGTCGAGGTCCGAGAGCTCCTCGTCGCTGTCGATCATGTCCTCGGGGTGGGTAGTGACCTCCAGCACCTCGTCCACCCGGATACCGATCTATGCCGAGGAAAGTTCTGGGGTTGATGATGGCGGTGGTCTCTCCCCGGAGGTCCATCACGCCGTCCACGGAGTCGGGCGTGCGGGGAATGCGGGTCACCTTCTTGATCTCCACGATGCCGTCGACCTCGTCGATGTCCACGGCGCAGTGGTCCTCGCCGAGTCGGAACTCCACGACCTGACGGGTCGGTACGTCCCGGGCTTCGGGAGAATCGGTCGGTTCGTCGGGGGCGGTCGGAGCGTTCGATCCGGTGGCGTCGTCGGAGTCGGTGGCGTCGGCCGAGCCGTCCCCGTCGCCCGACCGAGCGTCGGTTTCCTGTACCTCCATAGCAGTCTCTAATTCGTACATCGAACCCGAGAGTATAAAACCCGGGTCCGCCTCTCGCAGATGATAACTGGACTCGTCAGTACTCCGCCGTGGGCGTCAGGTCCCGAACCGGAACGTCGTTGTGGACGAGACCGTAGGTGACGCCGAGGAGGACGCCGTAGACGATGTGGGCGACGCCCACCGAGAGGACGACCACCACTCCGCCGAGGACGCCCGGCAACGGGAGGATGGCGGCCGGGAGCGACTGGGTACCGAGTACGTTGATAGCGGCAGGGAGCATGATACCGCCCGTGACGAGTCCGATGGCGGCCGCGTACACCATCCCGAGTGCGACGCACCCGGCGATTGTCCGCGTCTGGTTCTCGAAGAGACGGTGCGAGACGAGTACGGCGAACAGCACCCCCAGAACGACGCTGTTCAGCAGGTGTGCGGTCCAACCGCCGACGACCGAGGGCCACCCGTACAGGGCCCCGATGAGCGACATCATGTTCCCACCCGCGTGGAGGACCACTCCCATTCCGACACCAGCGACGAGTCCGCCGAGAGCTCCGACCGAGACTACGTGACGGATCGCGTATCGCAGACCGCTGAGTCTGGTGGTCGATCCCATACCGGGGGTATGTTATGTGGTAGCAAAGCTCTATCTGACGCGAGCTGAAACTTCTATTTGCCGTCGATGGACGGCTAAGTGGTTCTTGCCCTCAACGGAGGTTTCGACCCTCGCCGAGGAACTGTCCGACGAGAACCCCCACGAGCGCCGGGCCGAAGACGCGCACGGTGTGCCGTCCCGCCTGAATCGCGTACTCCGCCGCCGATTGACGGAGTGCGGGAGCGGTCACGACCCAGTTGGTGAGCGTCACCGCGAGGCCGAACGCGAGACTGCCGACGACGAACCCGACGAGGACGTTCTCGACCGCCAGCCCGGCGTTCCACACGAGGTAGGCCGCGACGAGCGCCGCCAGCACTGGAGTCACGTAGAAGGCGAGGCCGCCGCCGACGGTGGTGATGGGGTCGAACCAGTTCTGGAGGTAGGTGCTTCTGGTCTCCTCTCCGAGGAGGTGGTGGGGAATCGTGAACACGAGGAACACGGTCGTGAGGTGGGCGAGCACGCCGAATCCGCCGACGCCGACGCCGAGTCGAACGGGGTTGCGAGTAACTGTCACGTTCCCAATGAGCTTATGGTCGGAGCAAAAACGTTTCGACGATCACACGTCCTCCGGCGGGAACACCATGCCCCGGTCGTCCTGCACCGCCTCGACGAGGTCGGCGATGGTGTCCTCGGGGCCGAGGTCGTAAGCTTCGAGGATCGCCTGCAGGCACGACGGCGAGTACCGAACGCGGACGTTCGACTCGGTGAGGAGGATGCCCAGCACGTCCTCGACCGCAGTCTCGGTGGTCAACTGCTGGGCGTACCACCGCAGGAGGCCGTCGAACACGGTTCCCACGTCGTCCGACGACAACTGCTGGTGGCTGATGGCGTTCTCGGCCTTGGCGGTGACGTGGAATCCGTACCGCGAACTGGCGGCCTTGAGGTCGTCTTCGAGGAACTGCTTGACCGCGCCGGAATCGACCGGACCCTTCGGGAGTTCGCCTGATGCTCCCTCGGATGCATCTGCCGCGCCGCCTGCCGCCGCGTCGGAGCCACCCTCCGTGGCGTCCGCGGGGACGTCCGGCTGCTCGTCGGTTCCGATGACGTACCGGCCCTCGTCCAGCGAGACGACGTTCTCGTCGTCCTCGATGTCGAGGTCGTCCGGCGACAGGGCCGACCCGTCGTTGCTGGCCCCGTCGTCGGGACCTCCGCGGTCGGGCGCGAGTGCCGGCTCGTCGTCGCCGTCCCGGTCGTCTAAATTCACCGCCTGTCTCGACGATTCCGCCGGACGCGGGGTACCAAACGAATGCACTGTTTCGGTGTCTGTGACGCGACGGCGACCGTTGGCGACGGACGAGTCGTCGATAATAAGGTAGCGCAATGACAGCTCCTGCTACCTCCGGCAAGTTTCGCACCAGCACGCCGGATTTTCGACAATCGTTGTAGAAGGGGTTTATTATCGTCGAACTTCTGGCTACAGATACCGAAATGAGCGTTCAACGACCGACGACACCGAAACGGGAACTGCCGACAGAACTGGAGTCACCGCGTGCGAAACTGGTCTACCTCTACCTCCGATCCGACGACGCGTCGATAGACGACCTCCAGTCGGACCTCGGGGTCCAGAAGATCACGCTGTACAGCATCCTGCGAACCCTGCGAGAACGAGAACTGGTCGAGAAGCGAGGCGGAGCGTTCGCGGTGGTCGAGTAGGCTATTCTTCGTCCTCTTCGGGACACAGCTGGTCGGGCGTCCGTTCGTACCGGGGAGTCGCTACGAACTGCGCGATTCGTTCGCGCTCCTCGTCGGAGAGGTTCATAGCCGATGGAACTCACGGCAAGCGTAAAAAGTCAGCGGCTACTGTCAGTGATCGGAGAGAGCGATAAAGTTCGGTGATTGGACGAGATATATGTCTCTAATTATTGCTCCTAGACGTGCAAACGATTCGTTACCAATTGGTACTGTTCCTGTCGTCGTATTTCCGCGAAAGTCCTGCCCGGTCGCCATAATCTTCTGCAGCCGAGGTAAACGGGAAGCCAGTTGCCGTGATATTTCCGAAAGCTCCCATCCCATCGGTTCTGTCCCCCGAGCGTTTTCGGTGGTCTGGTCGGCTGTCGTCGGGTCTGGGTCTCCGTCGGGTAGCCCACAGGTCTTTCACGTCGCGGCCCTCAAGCTACTCTGATGGGGTAGCAGTGTTCCGGAACAGCGCACATCGAATCAGAGGTGGGGCCGGTGGCTGACGCCGACGACAAGTATCCCGAGGAGTCGGGGCGGCGACGGTTCGTGAAGGGCGTCGTCGGAAGCGCGGCGCTCGCAGGGGTTCATCCAGTACTTCGGCGTGGAGAACACCGACGGGCCAGCGCCGCGCGCGATGCCACAGATTCCGATAGAGATCGACGACGAGGGGTATCTCAGGGGCGTCTGGCCGGAGATCCAGACCGTAACCGAAGCGGGCCAGGAGGTCCAGGTGGCCGAGACCCAGTTAGGTGGCGTCACCTACTCCAGCGAGTGGTTCCAGTACTGCGGGGTCCAGACCTACCCCGGCGTAGCCCCCGACGCGGATCAGGACAACTACTTCCGCTACATCGACAACTCGAAGTACGACTGGCAGAACGAGGAGATGAGCGGCGGCCAGAAGGTCCACGTCGACGACTTCAGCGACTACGAGACGTGGGGCAACGGCATCGGTCGAGACGGCCTCGGCAAGCCAGCACAGGCCTCGTGGCGCTCGCAGGACGTTCCCCCGAGCGGAACGATGCCGGTCCAGATCATCCGGAGCGAGCGGGTCGAGGAGATGGTCTCGGAACCTGAACAAGTGCACGCACTTCTGTTGCGTGCCGACGTTCAAGGGCCTCGCCGGGTCGCAGTCGCAGGGAGCCGGCGACCAGATCTACTGTCAGTGCCACCAGTCGGCGTACGACCCGTTCAGCATCGTCCAGAAATCGTTCACTGCGCTTCCGCGCCCGGAGGACGACTGACATGAGCATCGAACGCAAGGACGAACACGACCACGGCCAGTGGATGCGTGAGAAGGACCTCACGCCGGTCGAGAAGACGTTCCTGACGACGCTCATCTGGATGGACACGCGCTTCCGCATCGTGGACTACCTCGAACTGCTGGAGACCCTCTACTACCGGGTCAACCTCCAGATGCCCAAGAGCCACACCGAGCAGTACAACCTCGACAACAAGTTCTGGTACTGGTATCCCCTGTACGCGCTCGGGAGCTTCTCGACCATCGCCTACGTCGTCGCCGCGCTGAGCGGAGCCCTGCTCGGGTTCTACTACGCGCCCGCGACGACAGGCGACCCGTCGTCGGCGTACAACCAGCTCGCGTTCATCATGACCGACCTGAACTTCGGGTTCATGCTCCGGTCCATCCACCGGTGGTCGGCGCAGGTGATGGTCGCGGCCGTGTTCCTGCACATGCTCCGCGTCTACTTCACCGGGGCGTACAAGGAACCGCGAGAGCTGAACTGGATCATCGGCATCATCCTCATCAGCCTCACGATGGTGTTCGGGTACACGGGCTACCTGCTACCGTGGGACCAGCTGGCGTTCTGGGCCGGACAGATCGGCGTCGAGATGAGCCTCTCGATCCCCTTGGCGGGCGAGTGGGTCGCCCAGCTCATCTTCGGCGGCTTCAGTCTGGGGCAGGCGACGCTCCAGCGGATGTACATCCTCCACGTGTTCCTGCTCCCGTTCGTGGTGACCACCATCATCGCGGTCCACATCGCCATCGTGTGGATTCAGGGCATCGCCGAACCCCACTAACGAAACCATGAGTGACGAAGAACCCAAAACCGACGGCAGCGGCGAAGCACAGACGGACGGAGGCGGCACGGGAATCGTCCCGCCGGACGACGAGACCCCGACGTGGAGCGAGCGCAAGCAGCGCACGCAGGGGCTCTCCCGGCTGACCTACGAGTACTTCGAGCGCGCCCGCCGCGAGGACCAGGACCTCCGCCAGGAGTCGAGCTACGTCGAGCGCGACGTGCTGGCGTTCCCGGTCTGGCCCCACGAGATGATCCGAAATCTCTCGCTGACGAGCTTCTTCGTCGGCATGATCATCTTCCTCTCGGCGACGCTCCCGCCCCACCTCGGGCCGCCCGCGGACCCGAGTTCGACCCCGGCGGTCATCCTGCCCGACTGGTACCTCTACTGGTCGTTCGGTCTGCTGAAGCTCGGCCCGCTCAACCCCGAGCTGGCCATCCTCGGCGGCGACAAGCTGATGGCCGACCGGACGTACGGCGTGGTCGCCAACATCGTCGTCGTCGGCATCATCGCCATCGTGCCGTTCCTCAACAAGGGGAGCGCGCGCCGCCCGGTCGAACAGCCCTTCTGGGCCGCGGTCGGCATGGCCGGGTTCACCTTCGCGTGGACCATCAGCGCGCTGTCGGTCAAGAACCTCGTGCCCATCGACTCGCACCTGCTGTTCGACCTCACGTTCCTGCTGCCCGTCGTCGCAGGGACCATCACCTACGCGGTGCTGAAGTCGATGCGCGAGGGGTACATGTTCGACCTCAACCGCCGGTACTACCGTCTCCGGCCCCCGAAGTAGCCGACGCGCGTCTCCCCTCTCCGCGTTTTCGCCCGCAGTTCCCC
>PXSM01000134.1 GCA_003023465.1 Halobacteriales archaeon SW_6_65_15
GGAGTGATTCCGGCTTCCCGTACACCGACGACGAGCTTGCGACAACGACGCGTTCGGTGTCGGAATTGCGGGCAGATTCGAGTACGTTGAGCGTTCCCGTGACGTTGATCTCGTTCACCTTCTGTGGTTCTTCGACACTCGTCCGAACGCCCGCTTGTGCGGCCTGGTGGAATACGACCTCAGCGTCGGTAACTAAATCCCGAACAAGTTTTTCATCACGAACGTCGCCGTGGACAAGTTCGTACGAGCCCTTCCCGTCGTGAGCCGCAGCCTGTCCCTGTTCGACATTGAATTCCTTGATGCCGATGTTGTAGAACGGCTCGAAGTTGTCGAACGCGACCACGTCGTGACCGGCTCGCACGAACCCCTCGACGAGATGGCCACCGATGAATCCTGCTCCGCCTGTAATGAGAATTTTCATTAGATTGTATATCCCGCGATTTAGTCGGCAACCGCTTCAGGCCGATCCGCCTCAGCATCCTCGTCCTGCAGCAGTTGTTCGGCCCGGTCGCGGTCTTCGGGATAGCCAATGTCGACACGCCAGCCGTCCATCCGGATCGCGTCGATGGTCCGGCCGCTCTGGATCAGGAGGTCGATGGCTTCGCTGATCTCGTACTCGCCGCGGTTCGAGGGCTGAACCAGATGACAGGCGTGGAAGATGGCAGGCGTGAACGTGTAGAAGCCGGTCATCACGAGGTTCGACGGCGGCTCCTCGGGCTTCTCCACCACGTCCGTAATCTCACCATAGTCGTTCGTGTCACAGACCCCGTACCGACCCGCCTCCTCGTAGGGGACTTCCTCGGTGAGGAACGCGGCGTCCGCGCGATCCTCCTGCTGGCGGTTGACTACGTCACCCAGATTCGCGTCGAAAATGTTGTCACCGAGTATCAACATAAAGTCGTCGTCGATGTACTCCTCGACGGTCAGCAGGGCGTGGGCCAACCCCTGCTGCTCGCGCTGATGAGCGTACGTGACGGGGATGCCGTCGAATTCATCACCGTAGTGGTCGACGATGTCCTGCTTGCGATACCCCACAACTACGACGAACTCGTCCGCGCCCAACTCGGCCAACTGTTCGAAGCAATGGGTCAGGATGGGCTTTCCGTCGACTTCGACCATGCCCTTTGGTTTGTCGTCTGTAAGAGGACGGAGTCGCGTGCCTTTCCCCGCAGCAAGTACAACAGCTTTCATGTGTTCACCCCCTCATACTGGAGCGTTAAATAAGTTTAGCTACACTTATTCACACAGAGTGTAAGAAGAAATTACCTCCTCTCGCGACTTAGAAAGCTAGTAAGAAGCTAAGTACGTAGTGGAGATATAACTGTACACCTCGAGGTTTCGAAGCGAAATACTATTGGCCGTCGCTTCGCACTCGACTGGTATGGAGACCGTTCGTGCGGACAATTACCACGATATTGCAACCGTGAGCGAGCCTCGCATCTCGCCCGAGGGCGACGAAGTCGCCTTCGTCCGGAACCGGCCGGACGGCGACGACGAGTACGAGTCCACCGTCTACGTGGTCCCCGTGGGTGGCGACGAGCCCCGGCAGTTCACCGTCGCGGAGGGCGTGGACAACCAGCCGCGGTGGAGTCCGAGCGGCGGCCGACTCGCGTTCGTCAGCACGCGGGGCGCGGACGACGACCGCCCCCAGCTCTGGGTGATGCCGACCGACGGCGGGGAAGCCCGACAGGTGACCGACGTGGTTGGCGGCGTCTCCGAACTCGCGTGGTCGCCCGACGGGACCAAGTTGGCCTTCGTCCAGCAGACCACCGCGGAGGACCGCGAGGAGGGCCGCGACACCGGCCTCGACGGCGAGGAGTTCGAACCCGAGGAGCCGGACCCGCGCGTCATCGACCGGATGGTCTACCGGTCGAAGGGCGGCTACTTCGACGGGCGGCGCTCGCACGTGTACGTGCTGGATCTAGAATCGGAGAGCGACGGGACGGACGAACCCGAAATCACCCGACTCACCGACGGCGACTACGACCACTCCGGACCGGAGTGGGCCGACGAGACGACCCTCTACTACGGGGTCAAGCGGACCGACGACCCCGACGACAACATCGTCGTGGACGTCGCCGAGTACGACCTCGAAGCGGGCGAGGAGACCGAGACGGTCGTCCAGACCACCGGCTACGGTGCGTTCCTCGCGGCCACGGACGACGGCCGCCTCGCCTACGCCTACACGCCCGAGGAGAACGCGACGCTCCGCCAGACGGAACTGAAGGTGCTCGACCGCGAGACGGGCGAGGTGACGACCCCGACCGAGAGCCTCGACCGGACGCTGTCGTACGCGATGACTCCTCAGTGGGGTCCGAACGAGGAGATCCTCTACTTCGCCACGCCCGACGAGGGCGACTTCGCCATCTGGCGCGCGCCGGGCGACGCCAGTTCTGACCCCGACCGCGTGGTGGCCGAGGGCGAACTCGGCGGCGCGACCGTCGGCGAGAACGCCATCGCGTTCGTGCGGATGGAGGGGGACCACCGCGGCGACGTGTTCGCCTCGACGCTCGGCGGTGCCGAGACCCGGCGGCTCACCCGGGTCAACAGCGACTACCTCGACGACCGCGCCATCTGCCAGCCCGAGGAGATCTGGTTCGAGGGCGGCGGGGGAGGCGAGGAAGATGAGGAAGGCGGAGGAGATGGGAAAGACGGAGCGGGCAACGAAGTGCAGGGCTGGGTGCTGACCCCGCCGGACTTCGACCCGGAGAAGGAGTACCCCCTCGCGGTCGAAATCCACGGCGGCCCGCACCTGATGTGGACCACCAGCGGAACGATGTGGCACGAGTTCCAGTTGCTCGCGTCCCGCGGCTACGTCGTGTTCTGGTGCAACCCCCGCGGTTCGACGGGGTACGGCGAGGAGTTCATGGCCGGACTCGGCGACGGCAACTGGGGGTCGGCCGCCTACGAGGACATAATGGCGGGCGTCGATGAAGTAGCCGACCGGGACTACGTGGACGAGGAGAACATGTTCGTCACGGGGGGCAGTTACGGCGGCTACATGACCATGTGGATGGTCGGCCACAGCGACCGGTTCTCGGGGGCCGTCAGCCAGCGCGGCGTCTACGACCTCAACAGCTTCTACGGCTCGACCGACGCGTTCAAACTCGTCGAGTGGGACTTCGACGCGACCCCGTGGGAGGACCCCGAGTTCCTCTGGGAGCAGTCGCCGACGGCCTACGCCACCGAGGTGGAGACGCCGACCCTCCTCATCCACGCCGACGAGGACTACCGCGTCCCGGTGAACAACGCCGAGATGCTCTACCTGATGCTGAAGAAGAACGACGTGGAGACCCGACTGGTGCGCTACCCCCGCGAGGGCCACGAACTCTCGCGCTCGGGCGAACCCAAGCACGTCGTGGACCGACTCGACCGCCTCGTGCGCTGGTTCGACGGCTACTCCGACCACCACGACGTGCCCAAGGCGCTGGACCGGGGCGACGAGGGACTGACCGCGAGCGAAGATGGTGAGGAAGACGACGAGGACGAGGCGGACGAGAACGCAGAGAGCGAATCCGACGGCGACGACGAGGAGCAAGACGAAGACGTATCCCGCCCTGACGTGAGCAGGTAATCAATATCTGCACGAATGAAACGAATGGAGGCTCGTCGAAGCTTGCCTCCGACGGTGTTCTGCGGCTGCGGTTCTCATTTGCTTGCGAGATAGCTTGCTACTCCGAGTGACTCGGACGATTTGGTAACGTGGTGTGTCAATCGACCGTACGGGAGTCGAATATAGCATCCGGGGGTCGGTTTCGTAAGAGACCCCACGCTCTTCGAACTCGCCGCCTGCTTGCGGTCGTACACTCGAAACGAAGGGGTTCGACGGCCGTCGATACGACCTGCCGCGAATCACCTATCGAGCGCTCCGTATCGCTCCAAAGGTACTTTTCGTCAGGAGTTTTTATCGTGATAACTTGCTTCCCGCTTGCGATGTTCCACCTGATACGAAGGGGTTCGTCAGTCCACGATGATGTCGGCGTCGCCGTCTTCGATGACGGGATGGTCGGAGTCCGGTTGCATCTCCTCCTCGTAGCGGTCGATCCAGTCGGCGAAGCACTCGGGGCAGAGCCGCTGGCTGTCGATCTGCGGGCGGTCCACCGTGAGCCGGATGGTGCGCGCCAGCGCGTCGGTGACGGGGTCGCGACAGTCGTCGCAGGGGTCGTCCTCGTCCTCGCTCATGCATGGGGGTGTGTCGGGCGGGGTTATAGGTCTTGGCGAAAGTTCGACCCGGATAGGTATTCTCCGGACTCGGATGTCGACTGGAGTCTCGGGTGCCAACTGGAGTAGTTGGAGTGTCGGTCGTCCGAACTAGAGCTATCTAGACGCCCATTACTTGACCGGGGCCCATGAGTACAGGTCCGGGTGGAAGAGGAGCACAATGACCGAACGCGAACCAGCCCGGATTCGCCTCGGACCTCTCGATATTCCTCGGCGGACTCATCGAGAAGCAAGACGGCGATTTCAGCAGGTTCGTCGTCCTCGGCCGAGGGGCGAGCACGACCCTCTCGCTCGACGGGACCGGCACCTACACGTTCCAGACGTGGCACTCCCCGAACGAGCGCGGGACCTTCCAGCTCGACAAGGACGAGCACATCCTGGTCGAGGAGGAGACGTTCGAGGTCGAGTGTCCGCCTCCCTTCGAGTTCGAACTCGAAATCGAACCCAGACCGGCCGTGGTCGGCGAAGTGGTCGTCCTCGAGGCCGTCCCGAACAGGACGCCCCGGGGCCACTTCGAGTACTCCTGGGACCTCGAAGCGAACGAACCCAGCGGGGTGAGCGGCGACCCGACGACTCAGGAGCGGACCGACGAGCCCCGACTGGAGTTCGTGTACGACGAGCCCGGCGAGTACTGGTCGAACTGACCGTCGACATGGGCGACGAGGAGCTAACCGTGACCGAAGAACTGACCGTCGTCGAAGACGCCGAAGAGGCTGAACAGGCCGAAGAGGACGACGAGGGCGAGGCAGACGAAGAACCCGAGGAGGAAGAACCGGGGTACTTCGACGTGACGATCCAGGGCACCGACTCGCCGGTGACCGAGGGCGACGACCTCACCGTCGACGCGTACGTCGAGAACACCGGCGACGAAGAAACCACCCAGCAGGTCGAGCTCACGGACGTCGACGGGAACAGCCAGGACAGCCAAGAGGTCACCCTAGCGGGCGGCGACGCCACCGAGATCAGCCTAATCTGGTCGACCGAAGAAGGCGACGCCGGCTCGGGTGACGTCACCGTCGCCAGCGACGACACCTCCGACGCCGCCTCGGTCACCGTCGAGGAAGCGGAGGAAGAAGCGGAAGATCCGGGATTCGAGATACGGTTCGACCCGAGCACGCCCGCAGTCGACGAGTGGATCACCTGCGAGCTCGAACCGAACGAGACGCTCGAAGCACGGGTCGAGGAGTACCAGTGGGACATCGACGGGGATGGCGAGGTCGACGAAACGACCGACGAGCCGACGCTCGAGTGGCGGTACACCGAGCCCGGCGATTGGACGCTCATCGTCACGGCCATCCTCGAAGACGGGTCGACCGTCTCCGAGACGCAGACGGTCACGGTCGAAGAAGAATAGCCGCGCGCCCACTGAACGCGAACGGCCGCAACTCGTTTTTATAGCATCCGAACCGATCACGTCTGGCTCACGGACGAGCGGTCTCCGTCGCGCCGGGACGAAGCCGAGGAGGGTTGGGCTATGCACTCACCGCGTACTCGCACGAAGCGACCGTTCGCAACCGAACGGAAACAACCCATGCATTTCTTTTACTATTTTTATAGTGTTTCTAAGAGTCACATAGATGGTCCTCGCAGCGCAGAACGTCGAAGTTGCGCTTTTCTCCGCCTTCCGCCTCGACAGCGCCCGAATCGGGCCAACGCTTTTGCTCGCCGCCGTCGTGTTCTCCGGTCGTGGGGGCCGACTACGGGGAGCGAGTAGACCGGAGCGGACGCTATCGGATAGCCGTCGCCGTCGGCAACCCCGACCACGCCGAGCAGTTGACCCGGACCGCGATGGACGTGGCCCGCGAGCGCGACGGCGAGGTGTTCGTCGTCGGCGTCCTCGTCAAGCCACAGGAGTCCCCGTTCGCGCTGTTCACCGACGAGGTCGTGACGCGCAAATTCGGCGGCGAACGCCGGGCCGTCCTCGACCGCGCGATGGAGGTCGCGGCCGGGAGTGGCGTCCCGGTGTCCGGTCGCCTGTTCGTGGCCGACTCGGTGGCACGGGGCGTCCTCCACGCGGTCGAGGTGACAAACTGTGACTGTCTGCTCGTTGGATGGCAAGAACGGAACAGGGAATCCGCGGTCCTCGGAACCAACGTCGATGCGCTCGTGCGCCGGGCCAGTTGCGACGTGCTGGTCGAGAAGATCGGCGCGGTCGCCGACGGCGTCGAGGCGGTCCTTCTGCCGGTCGCCGAGGGGGCGCACGCCGACCTCGCCGCGTCGGTCGCTCGGGCCATCGCCGTCGCCAACGACGCCCGGGTGGACCTGCTCCGGGTGGTCGCGGGCGACCACGAGGGAGCCGAGGCGCGCGGGCTCCTCTCGCGGACGGCCGATCAGCTCTCGGACGTCGAAGTCGAGACCGTCGTCCGGGAGGGCGGCGTGGCGGACGCCATCGTCGCGGAGTCCGAGCGCCGCGACGTGACCGTCCTCGGGGCGACGCGGACCGGACTGGTCCGCCGACAGTTCGTCGGGTCGATTCCGCAGGAGGTCGGACGCCGCGCCGACGGGACCGTCATCATGGCGCGGAAAGGAGACGGGTCGCTGGTGTCGCGAGTCTTCCGATTGTAGAAAACAGCACAGAGGCCGATTATCTACGGCCCCGAATGGGTCCGTTCTCGTCTTGGCCCGTCACCGGGACGAGTGTCGGCCGCCGCGACGGCGGTCCTCCTGAGTCAGGCCCTGCTGACGGCCGCCCCGATTGCCCTGCTGGCCACTCCATTGCTGTTGGCCTTGGCGGTCGCCCTGCTGTTGGCTGCGGCTCTGTTGCCAGCTACCCTGCTGTTGGCCACCGCGGTGCGTTCCCTGCTGGCCGCTCTGTCGGCCCGTGAATCGTCCCTGCTCGTCGCGTTGCTGGCTCTGCGCGGAGTGTCGGCCGCCGCGACTGCGACCTTCCTGCCGACCGTGGCGACCGCCACGTTGCTGACCGCCGTGCTGCGTTCCTTGCTGGCCACCGCGCTGGGTCCCTTGCTGACCACTGTGCCGTTGCCCCCACCGTCGTTGGCCTTGCTGGCCGCGGCCCTGCTGCTGACCGCCACGCTGCTGTTGGCCACCGCGGTGCGTTCCCTGCTGGCCGCCTTGTCGGCCGCCGTGCTGTTGGCCGCCCTGTCGGCCCGTGAACTGTCCCTGCTCGTCGCGCTGTTGCATCTGCGCGGAGTGTCGGCCGCCGCGACTGCGACCTTCCTGCCGACCGTGGCGACCGCCTCGTTGCTGACCGCCCTGTCGCTGGCCGCCGCGGTAACGACCCTGCTGTTGGCCCTGCTGGCCCCAGTTTTGGCTGCCCTGCTGGCCACCACGCTGGCCGCGACCCTGCTGGTCATTCCATTGCTGCTGACCCTGGCGGCCGCGCTGCTGCTGACTCTGCTGTTGTCCGCCCTGTCGGCCCGTGAATCGTCCCTGCTCGTCGCGTTGCTGGCTCTGCGCGGAGTGTCGGCCGCCGCGAGAGCGGCCCTCGTGTCCACCTCGTCGTTGTTCGTTCTGTTCTCTGCCTCGTCTCTGGTTTCCTCGGTTCCGTTGACTCATAGATTCCGAACACCTCGATTTACGGCGTCAGTGTAACTGCCGATTAGGGGTATCCAAAACGACCCCGAACGGAGACACGGCCACGAACCGAATAAACGGCGCTCACCGTTTACAGAACGGTTGCGTACAGTTTACCGCAGTTTCGCTCAAAATCGCTCCTTACGTCGATGCGCGGGTCCGTTAAAATCGCAGTTCCGTTCGAATCGTTCCATTACCGGGCTGGACGAGATTACTTCGGTCGGAACGCCCGGTCGCCCGCGCCGCCGTTCCTGCGTGCGATATAGGCATCGCACGCAGGAACGGACGATGAGACTCTGTTGTAGTCTGCATCGTGGAAAATCCTTTTATTCAGCACCCCTTACTAGGCACCGATGGGAAACACTGTACGGAGTTTTTCGTCTCTCGGGGCCACGGAACCCAAGGGCCAGTCTGAACAGGAACAGCTAGGTGACACGCTCGAAAAACTGGCCGAAGAGGAACGACTGGGAGACTTCCTCGCAAACAGGTCGGAGGACGATGACGTCGATTCCGTCGAGGCAGTTCGAGAGATTCGTGAAGACATATGATCGACCGACTTTTTCTCGATACGAACGTCTTCGTAGCGATCTTGGACGAAGAACCGGAGCAGGAAGAAACGGCGCGAGAGCTACTGAATGCGGACTACGAGTTCTACACGTCCCTTTTGTATCTACTCGAATTACGGACCGTACTAGTGAAACACAAACGATGGGGGCAGGAACGGGCGGAGCGGATTATAGAGGGGATTTCCGAGCGAATCGAAGTGTTCGTCCACGAAACGTCCGACGTGCTCGCGACGAACCAGCTACTACGAGAAACGCTCCTGTATCAATGGACTGTCTCGTTCTTGCGGCGGCAGAGGACGCCGAAGCCGAGTTAGTCACGTTCGACGCAGAAATGCTCGATGCAGGCGCGACTGAACCGTCCGAACTCCTCGACTGAATCCGTCACTTCGTCCGGAACGCCCGGTCGCCCGCGTCGCCGAGTCCGGGCACGATGAAGCCGTCGTCGTCGAGGTGGTCGTCGATGGAGACCGTCAACAGGTCGGTCTCGGGGAACTCCTGATCGACCCGGAGAAGTCCGTCGGGGGCGCTGACCGCCGAGAGGACGAACAGATGCTCGGGGTCGGGCTGGACGTCGGTCACTTCGTCGAGGACCGCGCACATGGTCGAGCCGGTGGCGAGCATCGGGTCGGCCACGATGACCGTGTCCCCCTCGGTGATCTCGGGGAGTTTCACGTAGTCGATGGTGATGGGGAAGGTACCGTCGTCGTCCCGGCCCGCCTCCTCGTTGCGGCCCGCGCTGATGACCCCCTGCTTGGCCCGCGGGAAGGCCTTCAGCAGTCCCTCCACGAACGGCGTCGCGGCCCGGAGGACGTTGATGATGACCACGTCGTCGAGCCCCTTGACGCGCTCGCCGGTCGTCGTGGTCAGGGGCGTCTCGATCTCGACGTACTCGGTCTCCATCGCGCCGTCGATGATCTCGTAGCCGCAGATGCGGCCGAGTTTGACGAGTCCCTTCCGGAAGCCGACCTGTTCGGTCTCTACGTCTCGAATCTTCGAGAGAGTGTCCTGTGCCAAGGCGTGCGTGATGAGTTTGGCGTCCCCGCGGTCTTCGATGGTCATGCTCGTCCGTATGCGCGGGGTCCGGAGGCTTATTCTTTGATATGAGAAGCGAGACTGGCCCGCCGAGGTTGGGTGGCACGGTCCGTACCGCCGGACGCACTATCGAACGACGAGACGCGTCACGATCATCAACAGCCCGGTGAGGACGGCGACGTTCTGCCACCCGAACTCCAGCACGTCGACGAACGAGAGGCCCCAGATCACGAAGGTTCCGAACGCGGCCGAGAGGACGAGGTTCATCACGAACAGCACCCGGGGGTCACCCTTCGAGTTCGCCATCGAGAGGGTGTCCCGGCCCCACCGACTTATCACTTTCCCGCCACGGCAGGCGCGGCGGCACTGTTTAGTTGAGCACCTCCTCAGCAGGAGTCGAGCCATCTAACGCTTGGTTCGGTCGATGGCGGTTGTCGTAGTGTCTGAACCGCCGAG
>PXSM01000135.1:0-39181 GCA_003023465.1 Halobacteriales archaeon SW_6_65_15
GGCCCGTGGGGCGTCGAGTGGGAGGGCAACGAGCCGTACAACCGACAGCTCGACCTCTATCGGGGCGTGTCGTCGTGCAACAGCGCCACCTGCATGACCCAGACGCTCTCGGAGGAGAACGTCCGACCCGACTACATCTACCTGCCCAAAGGCAAGTTCACGGTCCGGGGCATGCAGTACCAGCGAACGAGCCAACTTGCGATGTCGATGCACCTCTCGCCGCGCTACCAGACGGTCTTCGAGAACGACGGCGTGATCATCTTCGAGATGGTGAACGCCGAAAGCGCAGACGACGAAAGTCAGGGCGGAGACGGCGAATCCGGGTCGTAGATCGGTAACCGTCGGAAAGGCGATCAGACGCTCCGGTTCTCGGTTCGCTCGACCCGGAGGTCCCGGTCGTCCAGCGCCGCGAGCAGGTGGGGCACGTCGCAGTCGCCAACCACGTTGAAGGCGGTGAGACGGGGGTCGTACGGGTACTCCCGGTTTGTCGCCATCTCGCGGAAGCCCGGCCCGAGGTCCCGGAGGTCCACGGTCCCGATTCCGTCGTCGGTGACGGCCGCGTACAGCGCGTGGTACGCGCCGACTCCTTCTCCGACGAGCGTGACCTCCTCCGCGTCGGTCTCCGACCGGAGGAACTCGACGGCCCGGAGTACGTCGTAGACTCGCATCCCGAACAGCGAGGTGCCCAGCAGCAGCGCGTCGTACGCGAACTTGAACTCGGTGCCGTAGAGGCCGTAGTAGTCGTCGGCCCAGTTCGGGATTGGAACGTGGCGGTTCCGGACCGCCCCGACTCCGCGGGGGTCGAAGACGAAGACCGTCCCGCGCCGCGCCGCGAGCGACGCGACCTCCTCGCTCCGTTCGGCCAAATCCTCCGTGCCGCGGTCGTAGAGTACGACGGCAGGGGACCGAGTCGTTTCCGTTGACGGGGGGCCAGTAGCCCCCTCCGACTGGGACCGAGTCGATTCCGCCGGGTCCGAGACCAGCACGCCCGCGACTACGGCGTCGGGGTCGCGCTCGGACCGGAACCAGACGCGTTCGACCGTCAACCCCTCGAACTCGTCCTCGGCGACGAACCGGGGGTGCAGGTCGCACCGCTCGCGGTCGAGGTCGAACTGGTCCACGACGGTTCGCCGGACGTTCTCGGAATCGACATCGTCGGAATCCGTGGTCTCCTCCGGAGTGACTTCGGACTCCACGTACGCGCGGACGAGGTCGTCGATGGTCCGCTCGTCGTCGTATGCGGCGCAGACGCTCCCCTCCGGGGTGCAGTGGAGGTCGGCTTCGTCGACGACCGTCAGTTCGCCGTCGTGCGATTCGAATTCGCCGTCACCCAACCGGTCGCACAGCCACTCGAACAACGGGTCGCCGATTTCGTACACGGAACAGTGAGTCTCGTCGGCGACGACGAGGTCGAGGTTCTCGACGGCGTCGTACAGGTCGTAGACATGGCGCGCCCGGTCGTCGGTCTCGCGAACCCCTTCGATGGGGAAGTACTCGTCGGACGCGGCCGCACCGACGCAGACGGGGCTGGGCGCGATGGCGGTCACGAGGTCGTCGTAGTTGAACCCCGCAGGGATGGCACCGACTACGTTCTGTTCGGCGTCGATGCGCTTGCCGGTTTTCAGCCACTCCTCGCGCTCGGTCACGGCACAGCAGGGCGCGGCGGCGTCGATGCGGTCGTCCGCGAGCATCAGGTACTCCGTCTGAATCCCGCCGCCGGAGGTACCCGTGACGCCGATTCGGTCCGCGTCAACGTCCGACCGCTCGTGGAGGTAGTCGAGGCCGCGACGGGCGTCGTGGACCATCCACCGCGCGAGGTTCGCACCCGCGTAGAAGCACTGCTGGCCCGCGTAGCAGTGGGCGAACACGCCGCCGCCCCCGCTGACCAGCGCCTCGCCCGTCTCGGGGTCGCGGTACTGCTCGCGCTCGCCCTGCGCGACGGGGTCGAGGGCGAGGACTACGAACCCGTTCAGCGCGAGTTCGGCGCACGCCTTCTGGTTGAGCGCGTCGGCCTTCGCGGCCTCGGCGTGCCCGCAGAGGAACAGCACGGCCGGGTGCGGACCGTCGCCGTCGGGCACGTAGCAGTTCGCCGTGACGTGGAAGTCCGGGAGGCTCTCGAAGACGATGCGCTCGACTGCGTAGCCGTCTCGGGTCAGCACGCCGCGGGTTTCCACCGCGAGGTCGTCCGGGCGCTCGGGGAGTCCGCCGATGACCGACAGGAACCGGTCGCGGACGCGCTCGCGACGCGCCTCGAACTCGCGCTGCGAGTCGATTCCGCGCTTCTCGTCGCGCTCGGCCGCGAAGTGGTCGGCCGCGCGACCCCGGAGGTACCGCGATAGCTGGGTCTCGGCGTCGAAGTAGCCGTTCAGCCCCGGATCGAAGCCGTCCATACCGTACGGAACTGTCAGGTCCGGATTAACTTTATCGAAGGCTAGACTGAGTCTCCCGGGCCGGGGCGACTCAGAACAGCGGGTCGAGTTCGCCGTCGTCGTCCTCGACGAGGTCCGCGGTCTGCTCCTGACTCTGGGCCTGAATCTCGTCGATGTTGTCCTGCGCGTCGATGGCGACCTCCTGTAGCTCGTCTACCCGCGGCACGTCCGAGACGCCCGAGAGGAGGACGACGCCAGCGACGTGTTCGGCGTCCGGAACCGGGTAGTCGCCGCCTCGGACCTCCATCGAGCCGGTCTGCTGTTCGAGCCACTTGCGACCCTTCTCGACGCCCTTGCGATTGAGGTACTGGGAGGGACCGCTGGCGACCAGCAGCGACTTGTCGGCGCTCTCCAGTTCGGCGGGGAGCGTGAGTCGCCCCAGCGCCGCCTTCCGAACGAGGCTGGTGATGCGGTTGGTCGCGTGGGTCGAATCGACCTCCTCGGTGCCGTCGCTCTTGAACCGCGAGAGGAGGCCGCCCGAGGGATTATCGACCTCCTCGGCGGCGTAGCCGACCGTCGAGACCCCGCCGGAGTCGAGGGTGTTGATGATCTCGCTGGAGTCCACGACACTCTCGCCGACCTCCTCGCCCCGCGAGACCTCGCCCGCGCCGAACAGGATGCCGAACCGTCGGACGATTTCCTCGTTGATGCGGTCGTAGCCGCCGCCCATGCTCTCGCCCGCCTCGCGCCACGCGTCGTTGTCGAACACGAGGAGGTTGTCCACTTCGCGGACGAACGTTTGGAACGACCGCGCGGCGTTCAGCGTGTAGATACCCCCTTCGTCACGCCCCGGAAGGACGCCGAGGCCGTACACCGGCTCGGTGTAGATGCGCTTGAGGTACTTCGCGAGTACGGGCGCGCCGCCCGACCCCGTCCCGCCGCCCATCCCGGCGACGATGAGGAAGGCGTCGATGTCGTGGATAGGGACGTTGTCCACCGCACCCTGAATCTCGTCGATGTCCTCCTCGGCGATCTCCGCGCCGAGTTCGTTGTCCGCGCCGACGCCGTGGCCCTTCACGCGCGACTGGCCGATGAGCACCTGATTTTCCACGGGCACGTAGTCGAGCCCCACGAGGTCGGCCTTCGCGGTGTTGACCGCGACCGCCGAACGGACAGCCTCACCTCCGGTCCGCTGGTCGTACTCGATGAACTTGTCGACGATCTTGCCCCCGCACTGTCCGAAGCCGATCATCGCGAGCTTCACGCCGACCACCTCCCGGCGCAGGTGGCCCCGCACCCGACGCGTGCGTCGTTGCTAAATGCCGCTCGTACACGAACCCCGTACTGAGTGTTACACATACCGTAGCCCCCGGGGTGTGCGACCACGGGTACCGTGATAAATCCTCAGTACAGTTTTGTCCCCGGAGCGACAGCTGCTCCCTTCGACAATCGGCGACGGCTCTCGTCAGGGGCGGCGTAACCGCAAGGTCGCTACCGCGGGCTTTGCCTAGGGGTCTCGCTCGTGGCGAACCGTTTTTTGGCATCCTAAATACAAATTACGCGAGCCACTGCTGACGAGATACAGTAGTTAATTGTTCTTCACGATAGTTACGGTGTTCGTGGGAAACGATGAAGCGGACACTCCTGATCGCACTGATCGTACTCGGATGGGTGGGCGGCGCGACGCTGGCTTCGGCGGGAACTCGGCGCCGAACGCTGCCGCGGCGACCGCGGACTCGGTGACGACGGCCGACCGAGCGGAGCAGGCCGACACCACCGACCTGCCGCCGGGGCTGAGCGAGGAGGGCGTCGTGGACCCGCTAGCGCTGGTCGATGCACGCAGGCAGACGCTCCAGAACACGTCGTACACGCTCTCGACCTCGTACACGTACCGCGACCAGAACGGAACGGTATTCGCTCAGGGAACGTACACAGCGCGAGTCGCGCCCGGAGCGGAGTCGTATTACGCGACCGTGGCGGACAGGTACGAGAACGACACGCGAGCCGTCGGGGCTGACCACTACGACGTGGCGGTGTGGGCGAACGAGACCGACCGGGTGATCGCCCGAAGCGACTCCGGCGGCGAGACGAGCTACCGGACAGTGGAGCGCTCGGACGCCCCGCTGAGTCCGTCCACGCAGTGGCAACTCCTCTACGCCGCGTTCGGAACCACCGACACAGCGGTCGTCGGGCAGGTCGAACACGACGGTACGACGCTGTACAAGATAACCTCCACGTCCTCGCCGGAGCCCCGGTCCGCCTACGCCGGGACCCTGTACGACTTCACGGCGCTCGTGGACTCGGAGGGCGTCGTCCACAGTTTCTCCTTAACCCACGAGACGACCGTGGCGGATCGCTCGGCGATAGTCACCAGAACGACGCAACTCGTCAGGATCGGAAACACGACGGTCGAACGGCCGTCGTGGTACCAGCGGGCGGTCGGCAACGAGTCGGAGTAATCGTAACTCCGCAGTCTCCGCCCTCACGTACTTCCGGCTACGCCGTCGCTGAGACGTGCTCGCCGACCGACTCCACGATAGCGTCCACGTCGAACTCGTCTTCGTCCTTGTCGAAGACCTGCTCGCCGTTAGCTCGCACCTTGAAGACGCCACTGTCACCCGTCACGAGCGCCACGGAGTCCAGTCGCTCGCCGTACTCGCTGAGGATCGCGTGCTGTACGTCCTGTGCCCGGTCGAGCATCCCGCAAGGGACGCAGTATTCGATTTCGACGTCCGTCATGTCCGTTCGGACGTAAGAACCGGACGCACTTAAAAGAGGGCGCGAAGGCAAGCGGGGGCGGAGCGAACAGGTCGTTTGCGTTATCGTTTCCGTTTACGTTTTCGAAGCTACCTCGTCAGCCTCGAATCCTTCCGTTCAGTCCTTTAGTCGCCCGCCGTCGTTGTCGATACTGTACACGTCCACGTCCTCGCCCGTCGCGGTGTCCCTGTCGGCCGCGGTGTCGATGGCGTCCCGCAGGAGGTCCTCGGCACTGTCGAGGCTGAGACTCCGGTCCGTCCCTTCGAGGACGCCGAGGGTGAACTGTGCGCCCGACCCCTTGGCAATCACCGCGTCGGTGGTGACGCCGCCGGTGGCGTCCACGCCTCCGGAGTCGCCCACCGCGGCCGCGCCGACCTCCCCGAGGTCGAAGACGTGCTGTTTCGAGCCGCTCTGGACGGTTCCCCCTTCCGTGAGCAGTCGGTCCCCCGCGATTGCGGCACCGCCGTCCACTTCGATTCCGACGATGGTTGCCATGTGAGAATCGACGGGGGCTTTCGGGAAGTGTGTTGTTGCCGCTAGGGAACGTTTACGAGACTTCGTCTTCTCGGTAAGCTAGAAAAATCGGGGACGGAAAAGAGACTGAGAACGTTCAGAAAGCCCCCGTCCGGTCGCGGTCGCTCACCGAGATATTCTGGCCCGCGCCGCAGGCGACGGCCCCTTTATCCGCCCGGCGGTGGATTGGTTCATCGAGCGCGTCCTCGTGGATTGCGTCACCGAGCGCGAGCTGCGGAGAGAAATCTAATTATTTTCTTAGCGAATAAAAACATGGATTAGAAACAGTATTTCATTTGTATGAGCGTCGTGGCGGGGTCGCGTCGAATGTGGCCGCGGGCAGACGAGTTAAGGATTCGCTCGTAGTGCATCCTGTATCAATGTCTCAGGGAGAACCACTCAGAGTCGGAGTTATCGGCGGTGGCTACATCGGAACCACGGTCGGGCGGCTGTTCAATCAGGACCCTCGCTCGACGGTCGCGGCGCTCGCGGAGGTGGACGAGGAGACCCTGCGGACCGCGAGCCAGACGCTTTACGTCGGCGAAGACTCGCAGTACGAGGACTACCGCGAGCTACTGGATAGCGAGGACCTCGACGCGGTGCTGATCGGGACGCCCCACACGCTCCACTACGAGATGGTGATGGCGGCGCTGGACCGCGATCTCCACGTCTTCTGCGACAAGCCGCTCACGACCGATCTGGAGCGGGCGCACGACCTCGCCGACCGCGCCGAGCGGAGCGAGCAGGTGCTGATGGTCGGCTACCAGCGCCACCTCAATCCGGCGTTCCAGTCGGCCCGCGAACGGTGGCAGGGAGACAGCTCCGGTTCCAACTCAGAGTCCGACGCCGACTCGAACCTCGACGCGAACGCTGGACCGAACCCCGAACCCGAGTACCTGAGCGCCGAGATCACGCAGAACTGGCTCTCGCGGTTCGAGGGGACGTGGCGCACCGACCCCGACCTCTCGGGCGGCGGCAACCTCTACGACACCGGAAGCCACCTCATCGACGGCGTGCTCTGGACCACGGGGTTGACGCCCGCGTCGGTCAGCGCCGAGATGGTCTTCGCCGACGAGGAGCGCCGGGTGGATCAGCGCGCGCTCCTCACCGTCGAGTTCGAGAACGGCGCGCACGGCACCATCTCGGTCCACAGCACCGCCCCGTGCGTGCGCGAACACGTTCACGTCTGGGACGAGCAGGGCGCGGTGTACCTCGAAGGCAGGCAGTGGGAGGAGCGCCGGATCAGTCGCATCGACGCCGACAGCACGACGGTCCTCCCTTACGTCGACCGCGAACAGCAGAAGGACAAGGCCGAGGCGTTCCTCGATTGCGTCGAGACGGGCGCGGAACCGCCTGCGACCGCCCGGGACGCGCTGGCGGTCACGGCGCTGACCGAGACGGCCTACGAGTCCGCGCGGAGCGGGGAGCGAGTAGAAGTGGAACTGAATTAGCGACTATCGTCGAGCGCGCCGGATTCCGCGAGTTCGGTCAGCGACCTGTCCACCAACTCCCGGACGACAAACTCCTCATAGTACTGGGTTTCGCAATACTCGCAGGGTTGCATCTCGCGGGCGACCGCCTCGATCTCGTCGCCGTGCTCGGCGTAGAGTTCCTCGACTAGCGAGTGAATCCCCTCGCGGACGGTCGCGCGCGCGCCAGCCAGCTGCTCGTCGGCCCCCTCCGGGAGGTCGTAGGCGAACACCCGCGCGTTCGATTTGTAGTACTTCCGCGTCCCGCCACCCCCCTCTTCGAGCCGAGAGATCTCGACGATACTGGCGTCGGAGAGGACGTTCACGTGGTGTCTGACCGTCGTCTCGGCCTTGTCTTCGCCTCGCTCGGCGAGTTCCATCCGTATCTCCGCGATTGTCATCTCCCTGTCGGCGAGCATGTCGAGGATCTTGGCCCGCACGTCGTTTTCGAGAGCTTTCGCCTTCGCCGGGTCGGTGGTGATGACCTCCCGGACGGGGACGTCGGATTCGAGGAGACTCATTCATTCGCCAGTACGGGAAACGCCGTAGTAAGTGTAGCGCTATATTAGCTGTACCGCTACGATACTAGTCGTAACGGTTTAGACCCGAGGACCCAAAGGGCCTGATAGATGGCGACCCAGCAGGCCCAGTACCACGTCGGCGGGATGAGTTGCTCGTTCTGCGCCGAGAGCATCCGGAAGGCCTACGAACGCACCGATGGCGTGGCGGACGCGAGCGTCAGCCTCGCCCACGAGGAGGTGCGGGTCGAGTACGACCCCGACGAGGTGAGCGAGGTCGAACTCAAGGACGCGCTCCGCGACCTCGGGTACACCATCCGGGACCCGGACAAGCGAAAGCAGTTCGAGGAGCAACAGGCGGAACTGCGGCACGGCAGACGGCGACTCCTGCTGAGTGGCCTCGCCTCGCTGGTCACCGGGGGACTGATGCTGTTCATGATATTCGTTCGGGGGACGTTCGAGTCCCAGTCGCCGTGGATGGACCTCGTCGTCCTCGGACTGGCCCTCGGAACCATGTTCGGGCCCGGCCGCTACATCCTGGCCAAGGCGTACCACAGCCTCCGGCGCGGCATCTTCAATCAGCACGTCCTGCTCGAAGCGGGCGCACTCGCGGGACTGCTCGGCGGCGTCCTCGGCCTCTCCGTCTTTCCGGACTTCCCCACCGTCCACTTCTTCGCGGTGTCGGTGTTCATCACGACCTACCACGTGCTCTCGGAGTACACGAGTCTCGTCGTCCGAACGCGAGCGTCTCGGGCCGTAGCGGGACTGCTCGACATGCGCCCGAACACGGCCCGGCGCGTCCGAGACGACGGCGTGGCCGAGGAGGTCGAGGTGGACGAACTCGCGGTCGGTGACCGAGTCCGAATCAAACCCGGCGAGGACGTCCCCGTCGATGGAACGGTCGTCGAGGGCGACAGCGCCGTGGACGAGAGCGTCGCCACGGGCGAGTCCATCCCCGAGGAGAAGACGGTCGGCGACGACGTGATCGGCGGAAGCGTCAATCGAACCGGTACGCTCCTCGTGGAGGTCACTGCGACCGGCGACGACGCGTTCCTGAATCGGGTCGCCCGCGAGATCGAGGCCGCGCGGGCGACGAAGCCCAGCATCGTCCAGCTCGCGGACAGGGTGCTGAAGTACTTCGTGCCCGGCGTGCTGACCGTCGCCCTGCTCGCGTTTCTCTTCTGGACGGTCGGCCCCGCGGTGTGGTCGGCCGGCCCGTTCGAGACGGGGCCGAACGTCCAGCGAGGGGCGTTTGCCGCACTGGCCGTCCTCGTGCTGGGGTACCCCTGTGCGCTCGGCATGGCGACGCCACTCGCACTCGTCCGAGGAGGGGGTATCGCCGCCGACAGGGGAATTCTGATGCGAAGTGGCGACGCCTTCCAGATATTCAAGGACGTGACGACCGTGGTCCTCGACAAGACCGGAACCATCACCGCGGGCGAGCCGGCAGTCGCCGAAGTCGTTGCCCTGAACGAACGCGCCGAGGACGACGTTCTCCGACTCGCCGCCAGCGTGGAGGCGTTCAGCGAACACCCCCTCGCGGCGGCGATACTCGATCACGCCCGGTACCGAGGCGTGGAGTACGCCGATCCCGAGGCGTTCGAGAGCGTGACCGGGAAGGGGGTGAAAGCCACCGTCGGTGGTGAGTGGGTGTTCGTGGGTAAACCCGGATGGCTCGCCGACGAAGGCGTGGATTTCGGAGATGCCGAAAGTGGGGAAGAGATTCGTCGGTTACAGCAACGAGGACTCACCGTCTCGGGGGTCGCGGCCGACGGCGAACTCGTCGGCGTGGTCGGCATCGGCGACGAACTCAAGGCCGACGCGCCCGAGACGGTCCGGCGGATGAACGAGGGAGGCATCACTCCGGTCATGCTCACCGGCGACAACGAGCGCACCGCCCGGGCAGTCGCTGGCGAAGTCGGCATCGAACGGGTGATGGCGGAAGTCCTCCCCGACGACAAGCGCGAGGAGATTCGCCGACTACAGGACCACGGCGAGCGCGTGGCGATGGTCGGCGACGGCATCAACGACGCCCCCGCGCTCACGCAGGCGGACGTCGGCGTCGCCATCGGCGCGGGGACCGACGTCGCCATCGAATCCGCCGACGTGGTGCTGATGGGCGACCGACTCGGCGGCGTGATGGACGCACGCGAAATCGGAGAGCACAGTTACCGAAAGACCCGCCAGAACCTCGTCGCGGCGTTCGCGTTCAACGGCGTGGGCGTCGCCGCGGCCACGACAGGGCTCGTCCATCCCGTCTTCGCCATGATCGCGATGGTGCTATCGGTGTCGGCGGTGCTTCTGAACAGCTTCGGCGGGCAGTTGGTGCGCGGGGAGCGACCGACGACGGACTTCGAGGCCGCCGGGAGCGACGAACGGACCGCCTAACCCTCGAAGTCGTCCCCCTCTTTCCCGTAAGTCACGTCACCGACTCGTACACGCCCTCGATTCGCTCGCCCATCCGTTCGAGACTGAGGTGGCCGATTGCCTCGCGACCGTCCGACGGCCGGGGCTCGTCCAGCACGTCCACCAGTCCCTCGACCAGTTCGTCGTCGGTCTCGCCGACGTGAGAGGACGACACCTCCTCCAATCGCTGGGCCACGTCGCCCACGTCGGTCGAGACCACCGGTAGGTTACAGCTCATCGCCTCCTTGACGGAGTTGGGCGACCCTTCGCGCTTGGAGGTGAGCAACAGGGCGTCGGCGGCGTTCATGTACGTCGCCACCTCCGGGTGGGGAACCCCGTAGACGACCTGCAACTTCACGTCGGCGTCGAGGCGCTCGCGGGCGCGCTCGACCACGCGCTCGGCCCGGGGATGGTCCTTCACCGTCTGCGTGGGCGGGTACGGGAACAGGACGTGGCGGGCGTCGAGGTCCCAGCCGAGTTGCTCGCGGGTCTCGTCCTTCGGCCGCGGCGCGAACCGGTCCATGTTGATGCCGTGCGGGATGACGTGACAGGAATCGCCGAGTTCGTGGGCCATCTCGTCGGACATCACGATGACCGCGTCGCACAGGCGGGCGCAGTGCTTCGAGAGCCACCCGTACTCGCCCAGCAGGTCCGTCCCCCACAGCGTGAGCACCACGGGAAGCCGAATCTGGGCGAGCGCCATCGGTGCCGTCAGCCCGTAGTTGGCGTGGACGAGGTCGTAGCCGTCGAACGACTCGGCGACGACTTTCGGAGCGAACCGCAAGTAGTCGCCGACCGACCGCTCGGTCACGTTCTCGCGGGCGAGGTGGTCGCCCGGCGGGGTCACGGTATCACAGGTGACGCCCCGGCGTTCGAGCGTCTCCGTCTGCTGCTGGAAGAACCGGGCGTTCTCGTTCGAGACGAGATTGAGTACCTTCATCGTCGTCGGGTTTCTCCTCGCTCGTCGTCACCCCTGACGGCGTCCCCCCTGACGCCGTCTGACTGATCGAGGTGTACCGGGTCCGTACGTCCGTGCTGGTAGCGCGTACTGGTCATGTTCGTCAGATGCGGCGCGTTGATCGAGTAGGTTGTCGCGGTCTCCATGGGTTCGGCTGGACGCTCGCGCGAACCTGCGTGAGTGAGTGGCGCTTGTCCACGGACGGCTATTGTTATACGGGGCCTGACCTGTTATGCCCCGCTTGAATCGTCTGATGGCCCGCGACTGCTGGGGTGACCAGCGAGCCGTCGCCTGATATGTAAGAATTCCTAACGACCGGTTCAGGGGTTGCGTCCCGTGGAAAATACATTTTATTGGCCACCAAGCTTATAATTACAGAGAAACTATCTTCTTTCGTAACTCATGCACGACTTGACCGGTTTCCAGCGGGACCTCCTGTACGTAATCGCGGGGAAGGACGAACCACACGGCCTCGCCATCAAAGAGGAACTCGAATCGTACTACGAGAAGGAGATCCACCACGGCCGCCTCTACCCCAACCTCGACACCCTCGTGGACAAAGGGCTGGTAGACAAGGGTCAGCGCGACCGCCGGACCAACTACTACGCGCTCACCGACCGCGGCCGTCGCGAGATCGAGGCGCGTCGCGAGTGGGAAGCCGGCCACCTCGGCGAGGAGATCTCGCTCCCGGCCTGACTCCGGACGACCCGCGAACCGACCACCGCCCTTCTCTCGGACGCCCCGTCGTCCGTTCACTGCCTTTGTGCGAGTAGAAGTAGCGGTCGAAACCGGTTCTCCAATCTTCAGTCCGCTCGTCACTCCTCGTCGCCCGCGAGCACGACTTCGACCTCCTCGCCGTGTTCGAGATCGACGTCTCCCATGAGTCGGAGGAACGTCACGCAGTCACCACCGTCCACGACGCGAGCCCGGACAGGTATGCCCGAGTCCGCGAGTCTGGCCTCCAGCGACTCCAGTCGGTCGAGGACTTCGGCCCGGAACGCCTCCGCGTCGTCGAGATCGGGGTGGTCCGTAGCGGGTGATTCGGAAGCAGGCGGTTCGGAAGCGGTCGAGTCGGGCGATGCAGGTTCGGACGCCGACGAGTCGAGGACGGGGTCGGCCGACGACTCGACGACGGGCAGGTCGGCGTCGTCGCGCTCGCCAAATCTGCCCTCGAAACGCTCGACCGCCACGCCCTCGGCTTCGAGGTCCGGTTCGTCGGCCGGGGCAATCGCGGGCAGGCTACGGTCCTCACCCTCGAAGTCGTCGAGTCGGAGACCCTTCGACCGCCAGTCCCGAGCGCGGATGGACTGGATCGCAGTCTCGCTCAGCCACGGCGGCGGCGGTAGAGGGTCTGCTCGCGGTCGTCGTTGCTGGCCCAGACGAATCGCTCGTCGTATCGGCCACGGAACTTCCGAAGCGTCCGCCGAGGCCCGTGTCCGGCGACGACGTGGATGGGGTCTACCGTCGTAACGAGGTCGTCGATGACCGGGATCGACGGGTGGTTGACGATCTCGAAGTCGTAGACGGTACAGGCGGCGGTCTCGATGGGGTTCGTCGCACCACCTGTGAGTTGAACCAGCGTCGCCGAGGAGTCGTCCTCGACGACGTCGAACAGTCGTCGGGCACCTCCTTCCTTCGGCACTTCCGGCCCGGCGACGGTGACGGTGCCGCGTTCGAGCAGTTCGCTCGGGTCGTCGAACACCGGGACGGTCTCGACGTTCGGAACGTCGTACTCGAAGTCGGCGTAGAGCTTGGCCGCCTGTCCGGCCAGCGTCACCGGAATCGACTCGGCGAGCGACTCGCCGAGGTGGCCCAGCAGGTAGGCGTAGTGGACGCCCGTGAGGCCGCTCGCGGTCACGAGGACGGGTGAGCCCGCCTGTGCGCGCTCGACGATGGTGAAAAGCGAGTCCGAGAGCGTCTCCTCGAACTCGTCGGTCGTGGAGACGTTGACGAAGAGAACGTCCGCGCCCGTCGAGACGTCGGTCGGGATGCCCGGAAAGCCGGCGACCCGTCGAGTGGTGAAGTCGCCCGTGAACAGCACCGTGTTGGTCCGCGTGCCGTCTTCGAACCGGACTACGAACCCGGCCGCGCCCGGAGCGTGGCCCGCCGGAATCGGCGCGGCTTCGACGTCCGGGACGAGGGTGGTCCAGCCGTCGAGCGGTTCGAGTACTCCTCGTGACCGACCCCGTATCGGGTGTCGGCGGGCGTGGACGGGGCCGTCGCGGTACTCGTCGTCCCTCAGCATCGAGTCGAGGTCCACGCCGACGCCGGAATCGACGAGGACGCACGCCGTTCGTTGTTCGGGTTCGTCTCGGAAGCGGAGGAGGTAGGAACCACCACCAGTCGAGGGGTTCGCGTGCTGGTAGCTCAACTTCATCCGCGGTGGAGTCCACCTCCACGTCTCTCTGTTCCGACACGGCTCATGCGTTTCGAGAGGAACCGAGGCGTCCTAAACACTTTGATCAGTAAACTTATGATAGTGCGTGATAAAGAGCGGTTACGCTTTTCAACGATTACGCACGCCGTGACGGCGATACGAACCCACGTAATCCGTCAGATAATGAGGCAGGGACTTCTCTGAAGTTGACGTTACGTTCCCTTTTCGGCCGTAGCACCCGCGTCACGGTGTCGGAACTCAGTCCAACCATGGAGATCGTTCTCGAAAAATACCGGTGGTCGCCGCACTGTTCTTCATGACGTCGGTCGGGGAACCACTTATGCGCAGTACCCGTAGACGTAGCAGGCATCATCGAAAGGTGTGAACACTATCACGCTACGTTTTCCAGTATGCTCTAATATACCATATATTTTCTAATAATAGTTTATTATATTTTATTAATAATATTGAATGATTCTACAACTGTGGCGGCGTCACGTCCGACCGCGGGCGGAGAATCGCGAACTCGTCACTCCCGGTCGTAGGCAGTGACCCGACTCCACGAACTCTTCTTGCCCCAGAGGCCCGACCGCATGCATTCGAGTTCCACGATTTGAGAGTTGTCCACGAAGAGGTTCACCTCGGGTCCGAAGTTCTTGATGTACCACTCGAACACCTCGGGGTCGGCGGCCTCGAACACGCAGTTCTCGACGTCCACCACGTTTGCGATCTCGAAGGCCACGTCGGTCCGCCACTCCCGGACGCGCTCGGTGATCCCCTCCGACTCGACCATGATCTTGTACGCCCCGGCGTCGAGGTGGCGCTGGGCCTCGCGGATTGCACTCGCGGGGTCGATGGCCCCCTCGCTCTCCAACTCCTCGACGCTCGACGCCCCACCCGCGCCGAACTGGACGTTGATCTCGGGTTTCGGCTTCAGGCCGTGGTCCTGAACGAGTTCGGTCAGTTCCACGAGGTCGTCGGTGTCGATGGCGATGAACCCCGAGGAGATTTCCACGATGTCGAACCCCAGATTCCCCGCCTCCTCGACGTACCGTTCCACCTTATCGTGGTCTTTGACGAGGACGTTCTCGACGAATCCGCCGGTCGAGACCTGCACGTCGAACTCGTGGCAGGCCTCGATTAGCTCGGTCACGTCCTCCTCGCGGCGAAGGTGCTCGGCGACGAACTGGAGACGGCGAACGAAGGAACGGAAACCGATGAGATGGAGGCGAGCGAGTAAATACGATCACGCCACGTGAACCCGGGTGACGTGGCCGCCGCAACCGCACTGCTCGACGTACTCCCACGAGATCGACTCTCCGAAGGCGTCGTCGATGGCCGCGAAGAGGTACGTTTCCGGGTGGCCATGGTCGCCATGGGTCACGAGGTTGACGTGGTTCCCGCTCGCGGTGTGTTCGACCGCTTGCTTCGCCTGTTCGATTACGAGGTCGCGGCGCTCGGCGTGCCGAGGTTTTTCGAGGTTGGCCGACCACGAGTTGTCGTGGACTCGGTCCGTGACGGGTTCTACGTCTTCGTCGAGGTCCGCGTCGTGGTCGCGTTCTGCGTCGCGTCTTTCGTCGTGGTCGCGGCTAGTTGCTCCCATGGACGACGATTGGCTCCGTGCGACCGAAAGACCGACCCCGAACAGGTTCGGGTGAACGGTGTCCCCGGACGGTCGTCGTCAGTTCAGCAGTTCCACTAGCTCCGTCACCGACCTCTCCTCCAATCCGCGTACCGCCTCGACTATCTCCCCGCGCTTCTCGTCGTCGTACCGCGTCCCGGCCATCTCGTGGAACTTGCGCTCGATCTCGTCCCACGACATCGGGTCGCTGGGGTGGCCCTCGAAGCCGTCCTTCTCGACGAGGTAGGTCGTCCCGTCGGCCATCTCGACCGCCACGACCGCGGGCATCTCGCGGTCCTCGAACCGGGCCGTCAGTTCGTCGTCCTCCGAGACGTCCACCTTCCGGAGGAGGGTCTGCACGTCGGTTTGCTGAATGCGCTCGGGTTCGTACTGGTCGTTCCCTAGCTCGCGGTCGATAAGCGCCACCGCGAGCATGTACGGCAGCGAGTGGTCGGCCTGCGCCTTGGTCTCGACTTCGTAGCGGTTCCCCTCGCCGCCGCCGATGATGAGTTTCGCGCCGGCGAAGGTGTCGAGGCGGACCCCCTCGATCTCCTCGTGGTCGATGTCCTCGCGCTCGGCGAGTTCGATGACGCCCTCGACGGCCGACTGGGCGTACGTCTCGGCGACGTACTTCTTGGTCATCACGTCGTGGACGCGCTCGCCGGGCGTGAACTCCGCGTTGAACTCCCCGGAGACGACCTCCTTCCAGCCCTTCTGGCCCTCGAACAGGTCCGTCGGCCCCTCCATCCCGTTTCTGGCGAGGAGGGCCGAGTACACCGCGTTTCTGACGGCGTTGGCCGACGCGATGCCCTTCCACTCGGTGATGCTCCCGGTCCGGGTCACCCGGAGGGCGTTGTGCGCGGTCCCCGCGATGCCGACGGCCGACCGGAACTGCTCGCGGTCCAGTCCGAGCAACTTGGCCGCTCCTGAAGCAGCGGAAATCACGGTGTGGGTGACGTGGTCCCAGCCTCGGTCGCGGACGGGTGCCGCCCACGCGAGCGCGCCCTGCACCTCGTAGGAGACGGCGATTGCGGCGAGGAGGTCCTCACCCGATGCCGCCTCGTACTCCCCGCAGGCGACGACCCCGGCGACGTTGTCGCTCGGGTGGGGCGTCTCGTTCGGCGCGAGGAACGAGTCCATGTAGTCGAGGTAGCGAACGAGAGCGGTGTTGTACATCGCGGCGTCCGGCAGGGAGGCGGTCACCGAGGATTCGGACGACGAACTCCTCGCGCCCCACAGGGTACATCCCGTGCCGCCGAACTCCGTCACCGTTTCGCGGACGACCCTCGGGGGTTCGGCCTCCATCGCCGCGACGGCGATGCCCACCGAGTCGAGGACGCGCTTCTTCAGTTCGTCTGCCGTCTCGTCGCTCAGGTCCTCGAAGTCGAGGCCGAGCGCGAAGTCGGCAATGTCGCCGGTCGTGGTCATGGCGGCAGTGGCACGGGTGCCGGGAAAAAACGGTCCGTGCGTTCAGACGGAAACGCGGCGTAAAACGGAGTAACGTCGGATTACGTGGGGGAGGATCGTCGCGCCGACCGAAGCGGAAGTGCGGAGCTTCGCGGGGGCGTCTCGGACGGGGAATCGACTTATTGACAATCAAAGCGTTTCTATAAAACGTCATCTCCTGTTTTTCACCAAGGTGAAAATTTCTATCCATCGACTGCTTGAATCGCTACTGGACGCGACGCATCAAGGTGACCAGAACGCGTCTTCGCCGTGGTCGTCCTGCCACGCGAAGGCGAACAGCCGCCGGGACGCGACGCGGTCCAGTTCCCGACAGTCGTCGCTCTCACCCGTCGCGCCGTCCCAGCGTGTTCCGTCGGCGCGGAACTCACCGGCTGACCCTTCGGCGGAGGTGAACTCGTAGCCGGAGTTCTCGAACGCGTGGACGCCGGCCGGCGTGGCGAAGACGACGACTGGCTGGTCACCGACCTCGGCCGTGGCGACCCCGCCAGCGGCTTCGACTCGCGGCAGAGGGAATCCGAGCGCGTCGGTCGGTCCGTCCGAGTCGCACTCTTCACCCCGCCGTTCGACCCCCAGCACGACCGTCTTGGGGTCGAGGTCGTCGCGGTCCCACTTGCGGCCGCCCTCGCCGCGGTGGGCTCCGAGGCCGAAGCCCGCGCTCTCGAAGTAGTCGGCGTACGGCGCGTCGTCGTAGTCGATGGGTTCGGGGTCGCCGCCCGGTCCACTGGCCTCGCTCTCGCCGCCGGGGCGCTGGAGGACCAGTCCGTCTGGGTGCTCCTCGCGGAACCGCTCGTAGGTCGTCATGGCCGAGGGACGGACTCGGAGGGTCTCGCCTTCGAGGTCCCCGGCGATTGCTTCGCCGAGCGACTGCTTCCACTCCGAGCCGGTCTCGCGGTCGTACATCACGAGGTCGTCGTCCGCGAGCTTTCCGGAGACCCCGAACGTGAGAACCCGGCCGCCCAACTCGCGGTCGTACGCCACCGCGCTCCCGCAGAGCGGACACCACGTCACGGCGACGGGGTCGCCCCCGATCTCGTCGTTGACGATTTCGTGGTAGTCGAGGATGCGGACGGGGTAGGCTCGTGCCGGGTCGTCGTTCCCGGAATCGACGACGATGACCTCCTCGTCCGCGTCGCCGAAGTAGTCGTCCCCAAACTCCGGGTCGTCCACGCTCGGGATGGCGTCTCGCGGGATGACCTGCCTGACGTTCATGGGCGGGAAGTCGAACGACGCGGTGAAAACGCTATCCGTCCCAGTAGATGTCGGCCGAGCCGTCGCCCGCGTCGCCTCTCGCTCTCCCGTCGCCGCCTTCGGCTCCGTCCGCGTCCCTCTCGTCGTCGGCGCGGGCCAGCGCGTCGAGTTTCTCGCGGTTGACGTGTTCGACTAGATCGAGCGCCTCGTCGGTCCACGCGAACAGCCCCGCGGTGAGTCGCTCGCGGACCTCCTCGACGGGGACCGGCGAGTAGACGTTGACGTAGCCGCCGCCTTCGAGGAGACGCTGGCGCTTGTCGAGGACGCCGACGTCGGTCAGGTGGTTCAACTGTCTGGTGACGGTGCTCCGGTCGATGCCGAGTTGGTCGGCGACGTCGCCTGCGGTCGATTCGCCCGCCTCCATCAGACAGAGGCAGACGTTCAACCCGGTCTCGGAGATGCCGAACACGTCCCGGAGGGCCATCGCGAGGTCGGGCGAGACGACCGACTCGCTATCGACGGGCGTCATCGACTCGCCACAGCAGGCGGACTCCGGGTCGCCGAACGCCACGCTGGCGCACTCGCCGCACTCGTGTGCGTCTCCGCCGCCCGCGTCACTCTTTGCCATGCTAGACCGTTCGACGCGAGCCCACAAGGGCGTTCGGTGAGCTACAGGTCACCCGGTGTCGTCGCGTAACGGGATGGCGGGCGATTCGGGGCGGTCCCGTCGAATCGCTGGCGGTCAGCGCCGTCGAGTCGCCGGGAATCAGCGCCGCCGGACCGCCAGCAGTCCGGCCGCCAGCAGGGCGTCGTCGTAGTCGTCTCCTCGGTCGTCGTCTCTTCAGTCGTCTCCTCCTCGTCCGCACCGGCTTCCTCCTCGGGAGTCGTCTCTTCGTCCGCATCGGCTGCGCCGTCTTCCGCTTCGTCGTCTTCGTCGCCTTCGTCACTCGCTTCACCCTCGTCGGCAGGCGTCGTCTCCGGTGCCGTGGTGGTCTCTTCGGGGGTCGTCGTCTCTGCCTGCGCCCCGGCCTGACCCTCAGCGGCGACCACCGTGCCGGTCGCGTTCGCCTCGGGGTCGTCGATGGTCACCGTGAAGTTGGTGCCCTCGGCCACGTCCGAGAAGTCGAGGGACACTTCCCACGTACCGTCCTCCTCGACGGTCGCAGTGCCGCGCTTGAGGAACGGCGCGTCGGCGGTGTTCGACGCCTCGATTGTCAGCTCGGTCCCCGGAGCGGCGGTACTCGACCCGGAGATAGTGGCGTCGCTCGACGCCGGAACCTCGACGGGCTCGTCGAACGAGGCGTTGCGCTCGACCACCGTGAAGTTGGTCACGTACGACGTGCCGTTTCCGGCCTCGACGTAGGGGTTAGCTCCGGACACCGTGAAGTTCGCCTCGTAGGGCACGCCCTGCTCCAACGCGTTCGAGTCGAGGACGAGGAAGTACCGGTCGCCCGTCTCGTCCACGAAGAACTCTCCTTGGTCGAGCGACACCTCGGTCGGTTGCACGTTCTGTCCACCGAGATTAGTCAGCGTCATCGAGAGGCCGGTGCTCTCGTTGTTGAGGTCCGAGAGGTTCTGGACGTACCCCGAGAGGCCCGACGTTTCGATCTGGACGATGGCCCAGTCCTGGAACCCGATGGTGTCGTCCTGCGCGGCCACCTCGGTCAGCCGGGAGACGCTACTGACGTTCGCGCGGTCGGGCGCGGTCCAGATCTGCACGCCCTCGGTCGAGCGCTCGTTCAGGGTGAGCGACCCGACCGCGGTCCGAGTCGCGCCGACCGACACCACGATGGGATACGTCGCGGCGTCGAACGGTCCGGATATCGGTTCGGTCACCATCCGGAAGTCGTCGCCCATCTCGTCCTCGCCAACCACGGAGACGCCCGACGCGTTCTCCGAGAGCCCGGCCCGGAAGGTGTTGACCTCGACGGTCGCCTCGCCGTCACCGTCGGCATCGACGACCGTGAACCGCGAGAGGTAGCTGACCTCGCGCGACCCGAGTTGGACCCTCGCCCGCTCGACCCCGTCGAACGTGACGTTGAACCGGGCCACGTCGCCGCGCTGTTCGATGACGGTCGCGTTGGCGAGTCCGGCGGTGCCCTCGACCGGTTCGCTGACCGTTATCGTGGCGGTGTCGCGCGCGACCCCGTCGGCCGGGACCACCGTGACGTCGTACGTGCCGGGCTCGACGCCGGAGAAGTTGGCCTCGAATACGTCGTCGTCGCTCGCGTTCCGGGTGGCGACGGCCTCACCGTCGCGGACTTCGACGTTCTGGAACACGTCGGCGAGTTCCGACGCACTCAGTTGCTCGGAGAAGAGGTAGAAGCCGTATCCCGCCCGGTTCGACTGTAGCTGGAGGTCCGACCGGGCGTCGGGGCCGGCGTTCTCGGCCGTCGCCGAATCGAACGTGGCGTTGAGCGTCTGGGGCGTGACCTCGAAGCTCGCCTCGCTCACGCTCCCGACGGTCTGTGCCTCGCCGTTCTCGAACGTGACGGGTTCGCCGTCGGCGTTCACCACGACGTACTGGCCGTCGAGATTGGTCGTGGCGAACACCGCCGAGCCGGTCCCGTCTAGCAGGAGTTCGGTGACGAGATTGCCGACCTCCCCGTCTTCGACCTGCCGGACCGACCAGACGTTGCTCGCGTTGGCTTCGCCGGCAGAGAACTGGAGGAACTGTCCTTGCCAGTAGACTTCACCCGATTGGACGACGGCGTCGGCGACGTCGTCGTCCTGTGCTTGGTTCGTCGATGCTCCGACCGAGACGCCCGCCGTCAACGATGCGACGACGAGCAGTGCTGTCAGCAGTACACTCGTTCGTGTTCGTGTCATGTTCTCCCCACTCCCCTCCCGCGCCACCGTGCATTACCACGGCCTCGCGGGCGTTCGTGAGAACTTCGGCGAAATCCGATAAGTAACTTGTGCCGGTAGTGTCGGCTTGCGTCGGAATAAAGAGTGCTTAGGCGAAGAGCCGTCCGCGAAATTCGGTCGGTCGCTCCTCGTCAGTCGTCGCGCCCTCGTTCATCGGTCACTCCTTGTAGACTCGCACGTAGAGGAAGTACCACGCGACGCCAGCGACCACGAGGACGGCTCCGCCTGCGATCACGACGGGGTCCATCTGGGTCATGATCGCCAGCGTGGCGAGGACGCCCAGAATCGGGACGGCGGGGTAGAGCGCGCTCGGAATCCGGAAGTGGGGGTCGTACCCGTCGTCGCCGCGGAGTCGAACGACCGCGACGTGGACGAGTCCGTACGTGACGAGATACAGGAAGCTGGCGACCTCCGCGAGCACGTCGATTGGGACGGGAAGGACGACCATCGCGACGATGCCGACGCCCGTGACGCCGATGGCCCGCGAGGGAGTTCCGAACCTGCTGTTCAGCGTCTCCAGCCAGTCGGTGAGCAGTCCCTCGCCACACATCGCGTAGCTCACCCGGCTTGCGGCGAGAATGGAGGCGTTGGCACTGGAGATCGTCGCGAGTGCCGCGCCGCCGACCATCGCCAGTGCTCCGAGATTGCCGGCGTATTGGGCGGCGACGTCCGCGACGGGCACGCGCGAGCCCTGCAGTTCTTCGATGGGGAGGACGCCCGTGCTCACGATCATGACGGCCACGTACAGCACGGTCGGGACGACCACTGCCGTGATCATCGACAGCGGGAGGTTCCGAGCGGGGTTCTCGATCTCGGCGGCCGCGGTGGCGATGACGGCGAAACCGATGAACGACACGTAGATGGTCCCCGTGGTGGCGAGGCCCGCGACCCAGCCGTTCGGGGCGAACGGACTGAGATGACCCCCGTCCACGGCCGGTGCGCCCCGGGCGACGAACGCGACGATGAGCACGAGGAGTATCAGTACGATGGCGTCCTCGATCTCTCCCGCCTCCGCCGCCCCGTAGTAGTTGAGTCCCACGAGTAGCAGCGTGAGCGCCACTGCGACCGGAACGATGGGGAGCACTCCGGAGAAGAACGTCAGGTACTGGGCGAACCCCACGGCGTAGAACGCGGTGGCGAAGATCAGTCCGACCCACATCCCCCAGCCCACGACGCTCCCGAACACCGGCCCGAGGGCGCGATGGACGTACTCGTAGCTCCCGCCGTCGGAGTCCTGCATGTCCGTGGCGACCTCCGCGTGCGACAGTGCCGAGAGCAGCGAGACGACGCCAGCGATGAGGAACGAGATGGCGCTCGCCGGCCCGGCCTGTGCCGCCGCGATGCTCGGCAGGATGAAGATGCCGCCGCCGATCATCGTCCCGAGACCGATGGAGGTCGCGTCGAGGAAGCCCAGTTCCCGCGTGAAGTCGCTCTCGGACATCCGCGATCACCCTCCCACCGCAAGCATCCTGAGATACCCGTTTCGGGCGTGCATGGCGTTTCTGTACACGGCGGCTCGGGTAAGCGTAACGGGCGACTCGACGGGCGTAAGCTGGGTTACGGCGAAGACTACGTTCCGTTTCGGTCCGGGCGAGGAGTGGTCTCGTCCACTCCTCCGGGCCCCTCGCACGCCTAGTTCGCCAGCGTGGTGAACCGGTTCACGTCGTCGTCGGTCCCGGCCACGACGACGTGGTCGTCGCGCTCGAACCGGAAGTCCGGTCCGAGCTCCGTGAGTATCTCGCCGTCTCGCTCGACCGCCACGACGGTACAGCCCGTCCGGGAGCGAACGTCCACGTCCGCGAGCGTCTGGCCCGCGAAGGCGGGCGCGGTAGTGCGGACGATCTCGACCTGCTTGTCCATCGAGACGACCTCCTCGCGTTCGAGGAGTTGCGAGGCCAGCATCCGGCCGGAGACCGTCGCCAGCGCCAGCACGTAGTCGGCACCCGCCCGGTAGATTTTCTGGACGTTCTCGGTCTCCTCGGCCCGGGCGAGCACCTCCACGTCGGGGTTGAGGTCGCGCGCGACCAGCGTCCCGTAGCCCGTCACGGTGTCGTCGCCGATGGTGAACACCACCGTCCGGGCCTGCTGGATGCCGGCCGTCTGCAGGGTCACGGGGTCGGTCGTGTCGCCGACCACGTCCACGCCCGGCTTGTCCTCGATGTCCACGACGGTGTGGGGGACGTTGGCGGCCGCCAGCGCCTCGGTGACGGTCGAACCGACCTCGCCGTGTCCGACCACGAGGACGGTCCCGTGGTGGGGTCGGTGGGTCTGCGAGCTTGTGAGGTCCTTGAGGCGTTCGAGCTGGTGCTGTTCGCCCGCGACCAGCAGGACCGTGCCGTTGTCGAGTTCCATGTC
This sequence comes from Halobacteriales archaeon SW_6_65_15, assembly GCA_003023465.1. Classification (GTDB taxonomy): domain Archaea; phylum Halobacteriota; class Halobacteria; order Halobacteriales; family Haladaptataceae; genus Halorussus. The sequence goes on from PXSM01000135.1 coordinate 22,867, forward strand.
GGGCGAGGGCGGCGTCTCGAACTCGCCGCGGACCCACGCCCCGATGACGTTCGCACCCGACCGCTCGCGGATGGAACTCTCGGCGAGGGTCGTCCCGACGAGTTCGCTCCCGCGCTGGATGGGGAGTTCCGCCACCTCGAAGTCCTCGCCGATCTCGACCGCCTCGCCCAGTTCGGTCGAGACCGCAGTGGTGACCTTGGCCGCGAGGCTCTCGCCGACGAGTCGCCGGGGCGAGAGCACCTCGTCCACGCCCGCGAGTTCGTGGTAGGTCTCGTGGTCGGGGTCATCCACGACGCTGACGACCCGCACGTCCTTGGCGGCCTCACGGGCGGTCAGGACGACGCTTACGTCAACCTCGTCGCTGGCGTCGGCGACGAGGGCCTTGGCGGCGTCGAGGTTCACCGCTTCCAGCGTCTCGACCGACTCAGGGTCGCCGTGGGCGACCGGGTAGCCCGACTCGTAGAGGTCCATGGCCCGGTCGCGGTCGGGTTCCACGAGGACGTACTCCACGTCCCACGACTCAAGTTCGGAGATGAGCGTCTCGGCGCGGGGCGAGTAGGTGCAGACGACCACGTGGTCTTCGAGGTCCTCGACCGCGGTCGGGAGCGTGGTCGAGAGGGCGTCCTCCAACAACGGGACGATGAACACCGGAATCGCCGCGAAGATGAGGACGACCCCGGTCAGGTCCATGACGATGACCAGCGCGTTCATCTCGGCGGTCGACCACGGGGAGTCCGATCCGTACCCGGTCGTGGTGAACGTCTCCACCACGACCTGTAACGAGTGGAAGAACGACCTCGGCCGGCCCTCGTAGACGGCCATCCCGTGGTCGTACGCCACCGCGTACCCGAGGAAGACGGCGGCGAGTCCGACGAGGTAGTAGAGCGAGCGACGCTTCCACGAATCCATCGCGTGTGAGTCCGGACGCCGGGTATAAGACGTTGGGGTCTTCGAGAGGCGAAGCGGTCGGGAAGTACCCCGACGTTTATTATTCAGTAATACAACCTAGTGGTTGCATGCAGACTCAAATTCAGGCCGCCCGACAGGGCACCGTCACCGAAGCGATGGAGCGCGTCGCCGAGCGCGAGCAGGTCGAGCCCGAGTTCGTCCGCCAGCAGGTCGCCGACGGGCAGGCGGTGATCCCCGCGAACGTCGAACACGACCGGCTCGACCCGATGATAATCGGCCGGGAGTTCGCCACCAAGGTCAACGCCAACATCGGCAACAGCGAGACCGAAAGCGGCGTCACGGAGGAGTTGGAGAAGCTCCACACCGCGGTCCACTACGGAGCCGACACCGTGATGGACCTCAGCACGGGCGGCGATCTAGACCGGATTCGAGAGGCCAACGTCGAGCACTCGCCGGTCCCCATCGGCACCGTTCCCATCTACGAGGCCGTCAAGCAGGTCGAGAGCGTCGAGGACATCACTCACGAGCTCCTGCTGGACGTGATCGAGAAGCAGGCCGAGCAGGGCGTCGATTACATGACGATTCACGCCGGGGTCCTCCTCGAACACCTGCCGCTGACCGACGGCCGCAAGACCGGCATCGTCTCGCGCGGGGGGTCTATCCTCGCGCAGTGGATGGAGGAGAACGCGATGCAGAACCCCTTCTACGCGAAGTTCGAGGAGATATGCGAGGTCTTCGCCGAGTACGACGTAACCTTCAGCCTCGGCGACGGGCTTCGGCCGGGGTGTCTGGCCGACGCGAGCGACGAGGCCCAGTTCGCCGAACTGGAGACCCTCGGGGAACTCACGGAGGTCGCCCACGAGTACGGCGTGCAGGTGATGGTCGAGGGGCCGGGCCACGTCCCGATGGACCAGATCGCCGAGAACGTCGAGCGCCAGCAGGAGGTCTGCAACGGCGCGCCCTTCTACGTCCTCGGACCGCTCGTAACCGACGTGGCCCCGGGCTACGACCACATCACCAGTTGCATCGGCGCGACGGAGGCCGCCCGGGCCGGGGCCGCGATGCTCTGCTACGTCACGCCCAAGGAGCACCTCGGCCTGCCCGACGCCGAGGACGTGCGCGAGGGGCTGGCGGCCTACCGCATCGCGGCCCACGCCGCCGACGTGGCAAACGGCCGCGAGGGGGCCCGCGACTGGGACGACGCCCTCTCGGAAGCCCGCTACGAGTTCGACTGGCGACGGCAGTTCGACCTCGCGCTGGACCCCGACCGCGCCCAGTCGTACCACGACCAGACGCTTCCGGGTGACAACTACAAGGAGGCCCGCTTCTGCTCGATGTGCGGCGCGGAGTTCTGCTCGATGCGCATCGACCAAGATGCGAGAGACGCCGACGGCAAGATGGAGGCCATCGCCGACGAGACCGACCTCGAACGCTCCCCGGCCGCGGAAGTGAATCGACCTCCAGTCGGCACCCACGAAGTCGAGGGCGACGGCCTCCTCGACGACGCGGACCTCGACGGAGACTTCGAGGTAGACCTAGACAGGGAGTACCCCGCGACGGACGATTGATTCCCGGTCGAAACCCTCCTTGAATAGGAGATTATTGTCTAAAATGGTCTAAATGTTGTCTTAGCATAGAATGTTATCTCTTTTTGCGGTCGCTATAACAGTAGTTAGTAATACGGATTCTTTTTCAGAAGTAATTTAGACCTGGGATTCTCCGTTCGATAAATCCGTATTACGCATCGTGCGTCTCAGAAGCAATGCCGGATTGGTTTCTTCGTATTAGAGTGATTTTCGCCGACCTTTAGCCACAATATTTATTACGGGAAATTAATCTTTCGTGTGTATTGTGAACAAGCACCATGATTATTCCCCTATCGACTTGGGCCTTCTGATGGATATGCCCAAGGAAGAAGGGCCCCTACCTAGATACAAGGGGAAAGACCGGAGAACCGTACTGAAAGGGATGGGTGCAGGCGCTTTGGCCTTCCCTTTCATGACAGGAACAACAGCAGCTCAGCAAGATATGGGGTTAAGGGTGAGTGTGGAAGCAGGTGAGGGTGATGAAGAGAACTGGACCCCTCGTGACCGCATTACGGATGATTTCAGAGCGAAAGTTGATATCTCCGGGTTGTCTGGTCGAACGAAGGTGGCAGTCATGACGTTCCCAGTAGGTGGGAGTAACTACGTAGGCGATGGCCAACTCCGCTCGAAGACGGTTCAGCCAGATGGGTCAAGTGATTCCGTAATCCACACAACTTCTTGGAGTCCGAGCGGTATCTTCTCGTGGGATGCCGGAACGTATTACCTCTACACGGTTGTGGCGGAAGACCGGGAAGAGTCGTTTGGAGCCAGTGTGTCTGACCCCTTTGAGGTTGCACCATAACAATGGTTGGCATCGGCGCCATGCTGGTCGGGATGATGTCTGGAATGATTTGCGGAGCCGTCATTGCAGCGACTATTGGCGGAGGCCCTCGCGGTTGGATTTTGGGCGGTGCAGCAATTGGGGCGACTTGGACGACAGTTGTATCAAGCTGACGTTTTTTAAGACTGTTCCCCTGCCTTCTGAAGCGGTGTTCTCGTAGAGTCACGAACTCACTTAGACCAGATGCACCACGTGAAAAGTAATTCACAATCTCGAACGATATACGCTCTGCGTCGCTCGACGATTATGCAACGAATTCGAGATAAAGAATCGGGCTACCAACTACCGATAGGTCACTCCACCCGCTCCAGCACGATTCCGTCCTCGAACCGCCCGCGCTCCTCGGCCTTCTGCTCGCGCAGGCGCTCCAGCTCCTCCCGCTCGAATCCCTCTGCGTGCCGAATCGCCGCGAGGACCTCCAGCACGTCCGCGAGTTCCTCGGGGTCGCCGCTCTCGCGGAACTCCGCGGCCTCCTCGCAGAGCTTCGCCCGGAGTCGCTCGCGGTAGTCCTCGCCCGTCTCGACGTGAGTCACGGGCGTCTCGCCGTTCTCGTGGCAGATCTCCGGAATGCGGTCGCGGACCAGTTTGTCGTACTCGGTCACGACGGGACGCGCGGACGGGGCGGGCGAAAAAATTTCGGTTTAAACGGCTTCCGCGCTCTCGGGTGCGCTGGCTTGCAGGCACTCCTCCACCGAGTCGGTCAGGTCGTACAGCTGCTTGCGGGCGTCGGGGACGTACACTCGTTCGTCGAGCACGTCCCGGTCCTTGAGGCGCTTGATCGAACTCCGGACGGTCCGGGGCGACAGCCGCGTCCGGTCGCTGATCTGCTGCTGGGTGAGCGGACCGTCGCTGTACTCGAGGACCTTCACGACCAGTTTCGCGCTCGGCGGGGCGTCGTCGTCGAGGCAATCAGTCATCGTGTTCGAAGTCGTGGTCCCCACTCAATATACGTTTGCTAACCCCCCTGAAAGGAGGTTACGTCGAAGTAACCGGGTGATCGGGAAGCACGCAGTGGGGTTGGTTCGAGAAGGGAAATGCCTATGTGCTCGTCTCGGCCTCTAATATGTATGGTAGATGACGTCTCTCCGTGGGTGCCGCTCTGGACGGTGCACGTGACGCTCGCGAGTGCACTCCTCGCGGTCCCCTCGTATCTCGTCGGGAGTCGATATGCGGACTCTGCTACTGCCGTCACCGCGGTGGGCGTGACGTACGTTCTATACGAATGGGGACAGTACCGCGACCCGACCTCGAAGTACAGTGACGACGACGATAAAAAGCGGAAAGAGATCGCGGGTGGCTACGGCGGGAACATGTAGTCCACGACTGGTGGTCGAGTATTTCCGTACTCCCTCGTGAACGAGAACGTCACGATACTCTATCAGGTCCCGTGAGGAGGCTACGAAGCGGTTACTCGACTCGGGTGATCGCCTCGTCGATGTCGATAGGAACCTCCTCGGTTTTGACGTCGAACGTTTTGAACCAGCTTTCCTCCATCGCTCCCTTGAGCGCCGATCTGATCCCGGCGTGCGGATTGCCTTCCACGAACGACTGGAGCGACTCGTCGTTCTCCCAAACCGCAACGGCCCAGAACCGCCGCGGGAATAATTTGGCGCGTAGTGAATAGCCGACGAGTCCCTTCGACTCGGCGAGTTGGGCTTCTATCTGCCGGGTATTCCAGAGCACTCGGGACACGGTACGGTACTGAGTGGGGTGCAAATACCCGATGACACCCCGAAGGTCGGCGTTGGCTTCAGGTTCTCCGGACGATTTCCAAGAAAAATCCATGGTAACGGATTGTAGATTTACGCAGACGGGTGGTGAGTAGACTTCTGATCGATGAATTCGAGTTCGGTCAATTCGGGGCGACCTTTCACGCCTGCCTCTGCCAATCGTTCGCGCATCTCCTCGGACGCGAAGAACGCACGAGGGTCTTCGTCGTCGGTCCATTCGAAGAGGACGACGGCCTCGTTTTGATCGTCCACGTTCCGAAAGACCTGATACCCCTGTTGTCCGTGGTCAGTCCGGAAGGAATCGAATCTGTCGAACGCAGATTTCCACGCCTCGACGTCCTCCACAGCGGCTTTCCCGAGTAGGTACGTCACAATCTACACCAACTATAGTGTAGGATTCGCGAGTGCGTAAAGATAGCGTGAATCACGATACTGCAGATTCGTCAATGTGGATTCGTCCCCCGTGCTGATTAGCAGTAGATGTGGACGCAGACAGAGAGTTTCAGCAGGAAGCGATCAAAGCGTCCGGAACACCCGTATCGTGTCTCGCGACGTGGGTTCGCGGATCAACTGGGCGAGTCCGATGTCGGTGAACACTTCCTTCCAGTTGCGATGGTACAGCGGGAAGTCGTCGTCGACGAAACTGACGGGGGTGTCCCCTCGACCGCGTTCGGGACTGTTTCCTTCGTTCTCGGCGGTGACGAGTAGGTCGTCGGTGATGCGGGGTAGCTCCTCGAACACCCACTCGTCCTCCGGGTGGATGTGCTGGAGGGTCTCGACCGAGTAGACGACGTCGAACTCGCCGTCGGCGAACTCCGGAACGAGTTCCTCGACGGCCCCGGTGTAGAACGTTCCGGTCTCGGCGAGTCGCGGATAGTGCTCGGCCATCACGTCGAACGACTCGTCGTTGATGTCGATTCCGGTGAGGTTCTCGAACCCGTGGTCGCGGAGGTGCGCCAAGTGGCGGCCGGAGCCACATCCCACTTCCAGAATCTCGGCAGTGTCGTCCACGTAGTGGGTGAGAATACTGACGAGCGTCTCGCTCACCTCGTTCGGCCCGATCTGGGCGTAGTACTCCGGCGAGAACCGCCCGGAGCGCTCGGCCCAGTCCTGACGGACGTCGTCCGGTTCCATACCTCTTCGCAGGTGGGTGAGAAGTATATACTCCGCGGAATACTGTCACCCCGAGGGGTTGCCAAGAACTTTACCCGCTCGCCCCCGGAGTTCGGATATGTACCTCGCAGACCGGACGTGGCCGGAGTTGGGCGACTACGTTGCCGAGGAGTCGCTGGCCGTCGTGCCGCTGGGTTCGACCGAACAGCACGGACCGCACCTCCCGCTCTCGACCGACCACCGCATCGCCGAGTCGCTCGCGCGGGCGGCCGCCGACCGGACGGGCTACCTCTGCACGCCCACCGTCAACGTCGGGGTCAGCGTCCACCACAAGCAGTTCCACGGGACTATGTGGGCCGACCCGCCGGAGTTCCGCGACTACCTCGAGAGCGTCTCCAGAAATCTCGCCTACCACGGCATCGACCGCATCGTCTTCGTCAACGCCCACGGGGGTAACCAGACCCACCTCCGGGGAGGTAAACGGACCTCACGGCGGCCCCAAGGAGACCGCGATGATGATGCACGTCGACCCCGACCTCGTGCGCGAGGACCGACTCGAAGACGCCCGCGACGGCGGCCTCGTGGACTGGAAGAACAGCGACGACGCCTACGTCCACGGCGCGCGCAACTTCTACGACTCCATCGACAACACCGAGAACGGGGTGCTGGGCGACCAGACCGACGCCACCCCTGAGAAGGGGGAACGACTGTTCGAGGCGGCGACCGACCAACTGGTGAACCTGCTGGAGTGGCTGGACGGACGGCGATTCGAGGACCTGATGGCGAAACCGCACGTGGACCCCGAGCCGGGGAGTCGGCGATAACTAGCCGAATCAAGCCAACGCTAATAGCTCGCCCCGAGCCAAAGGCGTCGTTTCGGCCCAAGACCATAACCCCGTTGCGGCCCTGTATTCCACTATGCCGAGCGACCCGTACACGGACGACGAGTACGACGAGACGTACAAGGAGGTCCACGGGGACGAGGGGGCGCGCGAGCAGTACACGGACGACGGAACTGCCGACACCTTCTTCCCGTCCAGTGGGGGCGGAGGAGTTTCCTCCTCGGGCTGGTGGGGCTTCTGGGGGTCAGGGGACACCGTGGACACCCGGCGCGGCGACCCCGCGGCCGACGAGCGCGACACCCGCGACGCTAACCGGATCGGGGGCAACGAGAACGACAGTTGGCTGGACGAGGGCGTCATCGGCCTCGTCCTCGTCGCCGGAATCGCGTTGTTCCTCTTCCCGGAGCCAGTCACCTCGGCGGCCGGCATCGGCCTGATCGCCATCGGCGTGCTGGCGTGGGTCGTCGATTGGCTCGGATAGCCGACTGGCCCAGGTAGTCCGAAGGCGGATTTTCTCCTCGCGTTACGAAATTGCGTCACACCTGCAGTAGGGAAAGGCGTACATGCACCGTGGGTAAAGTGACGATAGTAACGACAGTAACGAGAACACTTACACCGTTCGCTGGGACCGAGAACGGAGCATGGTCGAGTGGCACGGAGTCGTTCGTCGCGGAGTTCCGTCGGTGTCGAACCACACCCGCGCGGTCCTCGAAGCGCTGTTCGTCACGTTCCTCTGGTCGTCGTCGTACGTGTTCATCAAGGTCGGTCTGGCCGACACTCCCGCGCTGACGTTCGCGGGCCTGCGCTACGCACTCGCGGCGGTCGTGTTGCTCCCGCTGTTCGTCCGCCGAGGCCACCACAGAGCCGTCCGACGAGCCGACTCCTCGAAGTGGGCACTGCTGGTCGGGGTGGGACTCCTGCCCTACGCGGTGACGCAGGGCGCGCAGTTCGTCGCGCTGGAATACCTCGACGCCGCGACGGTCAGCCTCGTATTGACGTTCACTCCTGTCGTGGTGGCGCTCGGTGGAATCACTGCGTTCGCCGAGCGGCCGACCTTCCGCCAGTGGGTCGGCTTGGGGATTCTGTCGGTCGGCGTCCCGCTCTACTTCCGGCCGTGGGCTGGACCGCTCGGTTCGATCTTCGGGTCGGCGGTGATGGTCCTCGGCCTGTTCGGGAACGCCGGCGGGTCACTCCTCGGCCGGCGCGTCAAGGACCTGATCGAGTTCGCGCGGGAGGAAGGGTTCCAGTTCGTCGCGGAGTCGTCGGCCGAGACCGAGAAAGTGGGACGGCGGAAGTACCTCTCGCTCACCGAAGCGGGCGAGAACACCCTCCGGGCGTACCAGTATCTCGTTTGAATTACAGTTCCTTCCGATACCGAACGACCTGTTCGCCCGATTCGGGATGGGTCGCGGTCTCGAACTGCTCGTAGCCCCGGGTCTGGTAGAGGGTCCGCGCCGCGGTCAGATTCTCGTTCGTCTCCAGCACGACGCGGTCGAATCCGCGCTCGGCCGCGAGGGTTTCGAGGCGGGTCAGGAGCGTCTCTCCGTACCCGTTCCGCTGGTGGTCGGGGTGGACGCGCATCCGTCTGAGCTCGGCCGCGCCGTCGCCGGTCGGCTGGTACCCGCCGATGGCGACGACCTCGCCGGAGACGGTGCCGACGAGGAACTCGCCGTCCGCGTCGAGGTACTCCTCGGGAATCGCCCGAAGGTCCTCGTCGCCGGGCACGTTATCGACGAAATCGATTGGCGAGGCCCGGAGCGCCCGCTCGTGGACCGCCCAGACGGCCTCGGCGTCGTCGGATTCGTATCGCCGGATGGAGAGTTCGTCGGCCATTCCGTTCGTCTTACGACCATCCGGGTACGTATGCTTAACTCCGTTCATAGCTAACGTGACCCATGGCCGACCGACAGCCACGGGGACCGACCGGGCTTCCGGTGGTCGGGAGTTCGCTGGACTTCGCGGCCGACCCGCTGGAGTTCATGGAGCGGTGCGCGCGGGAGTACGGGGACCTCGTACAGTTCGACACCGTGAACGGAGAGGTGTACCTGCTGACCGACCCCGAGGGTATCGAGCGCGTCCTGTCCACGAACGACCGGAACTACCGGAAACCGGACCTTGACGGCGAGGGGCTCGACGGCCTGCTCGGCGACGGGTTGCTGACGAGCGAGGGCGACCACTGGCTGCGCCAGCGCAAGCGAATCCAGCCCGCGTTCCACCGCGAACAGCTGGACCGGTACGCCGAGACCATCGTCGAAGACGCGAGGCGACTCGCGGAGACGTGGCACGACGGCGACGTGGTGGAGGTAGACCAGGCCATGTCGCGGCTCACCCTCCGCATCGTCGTCGAGACCGTTCTGGGCGCGGAACTCGGGGGGATGGAGCGCGAGATCTCGGACGCCCTGACGGACGTCGGCCAGCGGTTCCGGTCGGACGACGTCCGGACGATAGTCCCCGACCGGGTCCCCATCCCGCGTAACGTCAGGTACCGACTCGGCGAGCGTCGCCTCGAACGCGTCGTCCGAGACATCATCCGGCAGGGAAAGCGCAGTGATTCGGAATCCGACGACGGGGACATGCTGAGTCTCCTCTTGGAGGCTCGCGAGGCTGGCACGACCGACGTCGACGACGAGCAGTTGCGCGACGAGGTATTGACCATGTTGCTCGCGGGCCACGACACCACGGCGCTGACGCTCACCTACTCGTGGTACCTGCTCTCGGAGCACCCCGACGTCGAGCGGAAGTTCCACGCGGAGCTGGACTCGGTACTCGACGGCAGGGACCCCACCGCGGCCGACGCCGCGGAACTCGACTACACCGAGCAGGTCGTGAAGGAAGCGATGCGGCTCTATCCGCCGGTGTACACCGTCTACCGGGAAGCGCTGGAGGACGACAGCGTCGCCGGGTTCCACCTCTCGTCGGGGCGCATCGTCTCGATGCCCCAGTGGGTCGTCCACCGCGACCCGCGCTGGTGGGACGACCCCGAGGAGTTCCGGCCGCAGCGTTGGAACGCCGAGGGCGAGAACGAGCGAGACGGGGACGACCGCCCGGCGTACGCCTACTACCCCTTCGGCGGCGGGCCGAGGCGGTGCGTCGGCGAAGGGTTCGCCATGCGCGAGGCGAAGCTGGTGCTCGCGACCGTCGGACGACGATTCTCGCTCGACTACCGGGGCCACGAACCGCCGGAGTTGATTCCCATGGTGACGCTCCATCCCGAGCCGCCGGTGGAGTTCGAAGCGAGAGGGCGGTGATTACGAGGTCCGGGATGGCGGCGGAAATCGGTCTCGGCGCCGATGCTCGCGGCGTTACAACCGAACCCAGTCCGTGGTCAGGTCCCGGTTCGGGACGTGCCAGCGCTGCTGGGCGTCGTGGTCGTGTCGCTCGGAATCGACCGACCGAATCTCGATGACGGCGTCCACGTCTTCGGCGAGCGTCCGCACTCGGTCGCTGTCGTAGCTCTCCTCGAGGACGTAGTGGGCCATCCCCCGGTTCTCGCGGACGCACTCGCCGACCGTCCGGAGACACCGTCGCACCACGCCGGTCTCGTAGTAGTCGAGCAGGCAACCGAGCGAGTCGAGACCGACTCGCAACTCCGCGGGCCGGGGATCGCCCGCGTCGGAGCCGAGCGTTTCGACGCCCTCGACGAGTGCGGTCTCCAGCCCTTCGAGGCCGGGGTCGGCGACCCGGGTCTCCGGAATCTCCGAGATGCACTCCGGAGCGTTCGAATCGCTAGTCGTAGTGACCGACCGCGGCGTGGTGGCGTGGTTGACTATCCGAGTCGTCTCGGCCAGCGGTCGGGGCGACGCCGACGGATCGGGCAGTCGCTCCACGACGGTTCGGGGACTCGCGTCGGTCGCGGCGAGCAACCGATAGCGAAGCGTCTCGGGGTCTCCGAGCAGGCTCGCGCTCGCCCGCGTGAACAGGCCGGGGCGCGCGGCACCGACGACCAGCAGGTTACAGCCGGTTGTCTCCAGTTCGCGTAGCAGGCTCAAGAAGTCGGTGAGCTCGTCGTCGGGGATCCCGTCGGAATCGGTTCCACCAGAACGGGGGGTAACCATCGAGTCTCTCACGCAGGACTCCACTTCCCGAAGTAATAAAATTCCCTATTCGGTAACGTGTAAGGAGTTGGCCGACAGAACTACGTTCGGAAGCTCACGGCGATCCCTTCGCCGAGCGGAATCGCCACGGTCTCGAAGGCGTCGTCCTCGCGCACCGTCAGTAAGTAGTCCGCGATCCCGCGGGTGTGTTCGTCCACCTCGCCGGGGTCGCCGCCCTCGACGGCGTCGAGTATCGCCTCGAAGTCCTGGATGCCGCTCTCCATCGCGTTGTCGGCGATCACCACGCCGCCCTCGGCCACCTTCTCGCGCACGGAGTCGAAGGCGTCGGGGTAGCCGCTCTTGTGGCAGTCGATGAGCACCACGTCGAACGGGCCGTCGTACCGGTCTATCGTTTCGAGGGCGTCGCCGTCCTCGAAGACCGCCCGGTCGGCGTAGCCGCCTCGCTCCAGAAAGTCGCGAGCCTCGTCGAGTTCGTCGGGGTCGTGCTCGGTCAGGACGATTTGCCCGTCGCTGGGCAGGGCCTCCGCGAACCAGTACGCCGAGTAACCGAAGCCCGAGCCGAACTCGAAGACGCGCTCGGCATCGATCATCCGGGCGACGAGTCGGAGGAAACTCCCGACCTCCGGGCCAACCGTGGGGAACCCGATCTCCTCGCCGTGGGCCTCCATCTCCCGCAACGTGTCGTCTCGCTCCGGGACCATCGCGGCGACGAATCGCTGGGTCCGTTCGGGCAGTAGCTCCATGGGCGACCTTCGCAGGACGAAAAGTTAACTGTTCGCAGACCGCCCGGAACGGACGGTCGGGGTCGAACGTCGAGATTCGCCTTTCGGATTCTATTCGGCGGCCTTGAGTGCCGCGGTCATTCGCTGGGTCGACGCGTTTTCGGGCGTCACGAAGGCCACGTCGCTGACCGGCACGTCGTTCTCGAGGTAGGGGCCGTCCGTGGCGTTCGCCGGGCCGACCTGCTCGGCTTCGGTCGCGTTGAAGTCGAACGTCTCGTTGCCGTTCGTGTCCATGTGGGGCGTGGCGACCAGCACCTGCTCGCGGTCGATGGTCGCGTTGAGTTCTATCGTCACGTTCTCGTACTCGCCGGGTTCGAGGTACGAGGAGTTACCCAGCAGTTCGCCGTCCTGATCGAAGACGGCCACGAAGCCGCCGTCCGAGAGGTTGGTCTCGTTCACGACGACCGCCGAGCCGTTGAACGGTTGGTCCTCAAAGGTGATCGAGGCCGTCGCGTTCGCGGACTCGTTACCCTGCATCTCGGACCCGTCGTCCGTCTCGTTCTCCTCTTCGGTCGTGTCTTGTGCGAGCGGCGCGGCCGACGTTGCAGACGTCGATGCGTCTCCGGCGTCTGTCGTCGCTGCGCTACCCACCGCTGCCAGCCCGGTCGTCGCCAGCATCAGCGCTACGACGAGGGCGGCGAGTGTCGTTGTTCGCGTCATTCTCCGCCGAAGAGTCGGTCCCCCGACGAATAAACGAAAGCGACCGTTTCGCCCGGTTCGACGTCTCAACGGCTGAATACGGGGATATCGTCCGGCGACCGGCTCGATTAGGTTCGACTTATGCCGGACGACCGGTTTCACTTTCACCCTCCAGTATACGCCCCCTTATCCCCTCGCGCCCCTAACCACACTCGATGGCAGCGACAGAAGAACTCGACACGCTCCCAGGAGTAGGACCCGCGACCGCGGAGAAACTACGCGAGGCAGGATACGACTCGTTCGTCTCCATCGCCGTCGCCAGCCCGGGCGAACTCTCGAACACCGCCGACGTGGGCGAATCGAACGCCGCCGGTATCATCCGCGCGGCCCGCGACGAGGCCGACGTCGGTAGCTTCGAGACCGGGAAGGAGGTGCTGGCCCGCCGCGACGAGATCGGGAAGCTGACGTGGAACGTCCCGCAGGTGGACGACCTGTTGGGCGGTGGCGTCGAAACGCAGTCGATCACCGAGGTGTACGGCGAGTTCGGTGCCGGGAAGTCACAGGTCACCCACCAGCTCGCGGTCAACGTCCAGCTTCCCCGCGAGTACGGCGGACTGGAGGGGGCCGCGCTCTTCGTGGACAGCGAGGACACCTTCCGCCCCGAACGAATCGACGACATGGTCCGCGGCCTCGACGACGAAACCAAGCAGGCCGCGATGGCGCTCCACCAAGTAAAGACCGAGGACGAACTGGTCGCCTCCATCCTCGACGGCATCCACGTCGCCAAGGCGTTCAACTCCAACCACCAGATGCTCCTCGTGGAGAAAGCCGACGAGCTGGTCAAAGAGTACGCGGACACCGAGTGGCCCATCCGGTTCGTCTGCGTGGACTCGCTGACGGCCCACTTCCGCGCCGAGTACGTCGGCCGCGGCGAACTCGCCGAGCGCCAGCAGAAGCTCAACAAGCACCTCCACGACCTCGTGCGACTGGGGAGCCTCCACGACGCGGCCGTGGTCGTGACGAATCAGGTCCAATCGAACCCCGACTCGTTCTTCGGCGACCCGACGAAGCCCATCGGCGGGAACATCCTCGGGCACACCTCGACCTTCCGGATGTACCTCCGGAAGTCCAAGGGCGACAAGCGCATCGTCCGACTCGTGGACGCGCCGAACTTCGCCGACGGCGAGGCAGTCATGCGGGTGCAGGACGGCGGCCTGAAGCCCGAATAGAATCGAACGGGGGCTCTTTTCACTCGTCGCGGAGTCGCTTCGACCCGTGCCAGACGACCGACCAGTCGGCGGGACTCGGAAGCCCGCAACCGGTCACGGCGATGAGCACGACCGCCGCGAGGTGGTCGCCCGTCGTGAGAGGGTCGGGGACGACGCCCGCGCCGACCAACACCAGCGGCAGCGCAAGCACGAGAGGCAGAGCCGCGGCCACGCGGAGCAGCCAGTCGGGCGTCTCGCTCGGAACGCGGGTGACCTCGACGCGGACCAGCCCGCTGGTGAGCGCGCTCTGGAGGGAGGTCCACGTGGCCGGTCCGGTGGTCGAGCCGGTTTCACTCGCCGATTCGCCTTCCGGCAGGAGCCGAATCGCGTAGTCGATGTCCGCGAGGTGGAGGGGCACGAGGTGGAGCAGTTCGTGGACGCAGATGCCGACCGCGAGGGTCCCGAGCAGGGCCAAGCCGAGTGTGAACCAGTGGAGGACGCTATCCAACGGAAGCGAGGGGAGGGCGCTTAGCATCGGAGTTGACGGCCATGCTCAATGCCACTATTCAATTGTTTCGGAATCCGGCTCTCGGTCGGGGAGCGGTTCGTCGTTCAGAACGGATAGAAAGCTCCTCTCTAGTCGCTTCGAAATAGAACCATCCATCGAAGCGGAGTATAACAACTAGATAAATTGTTAAACGTGTATAATCCTATCTTAAAACCAACCAAATGATTCTATTCCGGTTCTCCCTACTCGCCCGTCAGTTTCGTCACGAATAAGCCCGACGGGTCCGCACGTCCGGCAAATGGTGACCGTCGAGACCGCGACTGCCGACCACGCCGAGAGCATCTGCCGGGTCTGCGGCGCTAGCTGGCGCGAGGCGTACGACGGCGTGCTGTCCGAGGAGTACGTCGAAGCGAACGTCCGGATTCGGTACGAACCCGAGCGCGTCGCGGATCGCATCCGCGAGAGCGACGGCACGGCCGGGTATCTGGTCGCGCGCCGCGACTCGGAGGAGGAAGACGACGGCGGGCCAATCGTCGGCACGGTCCGCGACGACCGGCCCGAACCCGGAGTCGGCGAGGTCGCCGACCTCTACGTTCACCCCGACTGGCAGGGTAAGGGCGTCGGGTCCCGACTCCTTGAGGCCCTCACCGAGCGACAACGCGAACGCGGAGCGACCGAACAGCGCGTATACGTCTTCGCCGACCACGACGACGCCGTCGGGTTCTACGAGGCAAAGGGGTTCGAGCCCGAGAATCACTTCTCGGCGGCGACCGTGGACGGTGTGGATTCGGACCGCGAGGTACTCGGACTCGTGCGGGAAATCTAGTCGCCAGCGAGGTCCGCTAGCGCCCGTCAGCGAGGTCCGCCAGCGCACCCGCGAGGACCCGCGTGGCGGCCGCGCAGTCGTCCCAGTCGGTCCACTCCTTCGGATTGTGCGAGATGCCGTCCCGAGAGGGCGCGAAGAGGAGTCCGGCGTCGGTCACCGACGCGACGTGCATGGTGTCGTGGGCCGCGCCCGAGTGGAGGTCCATCGTCTCGATGCCTGCGGCCTCGCCCGCGCCGTGGGCGGCCCCGCGCACCCGGTCGCTCATGGGCGTGGGTTCGAGGTCGAAGGGGCGGCGGAACTCGGTCTCGACGCCGCGCTCGCGTTCGAGGCGCGCGAGACTTTCGCGCGATTGGGAGACGATCTCCTGCATCGCGTCCCGATCCACGTCGCGCACGTCCACGCCCATCTCGACCACGCCGGGGACGACGTTGGTCGCGTTCGGGCGCACGTCGAGACTGCCGAGGGTGCCGACCGCGGTGTCGCTCTCCGCAGCGACGACCTCGTTTGCGGCTTGCTCCACGTCGAGGACGAACTCGCTTGCCGCCGCGAGGGCGTCCGTGCGGTCGACCATCGGGGTCGCTCCGGCGTGGTCGGCCTCGCCCCGCACGACGGCCTCGCAGTGGGTAATACCCGTGATCGAGGTGACGACCCCCATCGGGACGCCCGCCGATTCGAGGCGTTCACTCTGCTCGACGTGGAGTTCGAGCCACGCGTCCAACTCGCTCGCGTCGAGGAGGCCCTCGCCTCGGAAACCGATGGATTCGAGGGCGGCTTCGAGCGTGACCGTTCCGCCTTCGCCGTCGTCGGCTTCGAGAGCGAGCGCCTCCTCGACCGACCGTTCGCCGACCGCGACCGAGGAGCCGAGCAGACCGGACGCGAATCGCTGGCCCTCCTCCTCGGTGAACGAGACGACCGCTACCGGGCGGGACGGTTCGACCCCGGCGTCTTGCATCGCGCGGACGGCTTCGAGTGCGGCGTACACCCCGAGCGGGCCGTCGAAGATACCGCCCTCCGGCACCGAGTCGAGGTGGCTCCCGGCCGCCACCGGGGCCGCGTCGGGGTCGGCACCGTCGGGCGTCCACCGTCCCGCGACGTTCCCGACGGCGTCGATCCGCACCTCCAGTCCGGCGTCCTCCAGACGCTCCACGAGGTACTCGCGGGCCTCGCGGTTGGCCTCGGTTCCCGTCAGGACGGTGCGTCCCCGGCCCTCCTCCGCCTCGATCCGTCCGAACTCCGCGTTTCGCTCGACGTCCTCTCGCAGTCGCTCGCGGTCCAC
>PXSM01000135.1:39302-41886 GCA_003023465.1 Halobacteriales archaeon SW_6_65_15
GCCAGATATCCCGCTGAGCGACCGCGACCGGGCGGGGGCTTTCGAAGCCTTCGCTGTGGCCTTTTCAACTGCAACGTTTACTTCGACCCTACGGAATTGCAAGGTCGGTCGCCGAGTAGGCTTATTGAACTCCTCGCCGTGACGCACTTGCATGGGTGAGACAGTGCGAACCAACGAACTCCGGCGAAAGCTCGACGCCGACGAGGTGGCACTGGGAGCGCTCGACAACACGTACAGCCCGACCCTAGTGGAATTCTACGGCGAACTCGGCCTCGACTTCGTCTGGCTCGATCTGGAACACGCCGGCCCGAGCCCGTGGGACGCGACCCGGTTGGAACACCTCCTTCGGGCGGCCGACGCGAGCGACGTCGAGGCCCTCGTCCGACTGCCGACGCCCGACCCGGCGCTCGTGCGGAAGGCGCTCGACGCTGGCGTCCGGAGCCTGTTCGTCTCGCGCGTCGAGACCGCCGAGGAGGTCCGTCGCGTGGCCCGAGCCGCGCGGTTCGAGTACGAGGGCGGTCCCGGTGAGAGGGGGCTCGCCAGCCCGCGAGCGAGTCGGTGGGGGACGACGGACGACTACGCGGCGACCGAAGACGAGGAGACGCTGGTCGGCGTGACCATCGAGACCCCGACCGCGGTCGAGAACATCGACGAGATTCTGGACGTGTCGGACCTCGGGTTCGCGTTCGTCGGTCCACTCGACCTCTCCGTCTCGCTCGGGCATCCCGGCGAGCTGAATCACCCGGACGTGGAGGAGGCAGTCGAAACGGTCCGAACGGCCTGCCTCGACGCGGGGGTCCCGGTCGGCGGACTCGGCTTCGGGATGGACGACGTGAACGAGAAAGCCGAGTCGGGGTACCAGATACTCAACCTCGGCAGTACTACAGGTGCCGTGAAGCAAGTCGTTACGTCTTGGCTCGACGAGTACCAGTCGCCGCAGTAGGCGTTCGAGGCCGCGCCGTCCGCGACCAGCGATGGCTCGTCACTCGACCGGGCGGGGTCGAACGGGTCACTCGACGGGCCGAACGTCGAACAGGCCGCTGGCGTGGACCGTCACGTCGTGGTCCGCGAACGTGAACTCCATCCGGCCGCCGACCTCCGGGGCACCGCCCGACTCCACGAAGTCGTCCAGTTTCTCGGGATCGACCGTGTCGAAAAGCGGGTCGATCTCGAGTGGATCGACGCCAGCGATGTCGGCGACGGCGATAATCAGCGTCTCGCTGGGAGCCACTTCCGACTCCGGGTCGTAGTGGACGTGATGCGTTTCGGTTCGGCGCTTCGCGGCCTCGTCTGCGGTTTCGTTCGTGTCTATCATCGTATCACCGAGCGGTGTCCGGGAAAGCGAGCCGAGAGGAATTGCCACCCACCTCGACGGTCCGACGGAACTTCCCGTAGTCTGAACGAGAATCGGCTACCATGCGGACGCCCATATAATTACCGGCTTTTCCGCTCATATTACCGTCACAGCCTCGGACCGAAACGCGCTGCTGCGCTGGAACGGGGTCAACGAACGCCTGCCCGCGACCGGTTCGCGTCGTCGGACGGCGGTCGGGAGTTCGGTCAGGAATCGTCCGCACTCTCAAACAGTTCGAGACACGTTTCGACCCGGTCGTCGCCCCAGTTTTTGACCGTCTTCGACCGAGGGTCGTAATCGACGATGGCGGCTTCGGCCAGCTTCGGGAGGTGATTGTGGTGGAGGTCGATTGCGACGCGACGACGACGCTCCTCGATATCGTCCGCCATTCCGGCCTCGACCTCCCACTCGGCGACGCCATCTGCAAGGTCTTCGAGTTCGAGCACGTCCACCGACACCGAACTGAGGTACGAGAGCGTGTAGTGGGCGCGCTGGTTCGCCATCGCCTTGAACAGGATGTCCTTGGCGTACGAATCGCCGTCCAGCGCTCCAATGTCCAGTGACGGCGGTGTGTCGTCACCCTCGTCGGAGGCGTCGTGAGTCACAACATCTAGTGACAGAGCCACAAACGGGTTAGGTCTATTGGGCGAGGAATATCCTTGCCCGTAAATTCAAGTTTCTCGGAGATACCGTTTACGTATCCGTAAACGTAAATGGAACGGTCGGGGAGTGCGAGACGGCCCCCGACAGGTTCGTCGGTCGATGGCCAGAGTCGGTGGCCGGACCACGGCAGCGAGGGCTACTGCCCCGATGTGTCTCGCAAACAATACGTTCGAGGAGGTCGACTTCGTGGACATGCGAGCGTACAAGTCGAAGGTCGCCGCCCCGATCCAGTTGCCCGACCGCGACGAACGGGTGGCGAACCTGCGACGAGCAGGCTACAACGTGTTCAATCTCGATTCCGACGACGTGTTCGTGGACCTGTTGACCGACAGTGGCACGGGTGCGATGAGCGAGTCCCAGTGGGCGGCCATGATGACCGGCGACGAGGCCTACGCCGGGAGTTCGAGCTTCGAGCGCCTCCAGTCGGCGATCTCGGACGTGATGGGCTTCGAGCGCATCCTGCCCGCCCATCAGGGACGGGGCGCGGAGAACGTCCTCTACGGGGCGCTGGTCTCGGAGGGCGACTACGTGCCGAACAACACCCACTTCGACACCACGCGGGCCCAC
>PXSM01000136.1:0-25853 GCA_003023465.1 Halobacteriales archaeon SW_6_65_15
GCTCCTCGAACCGCTCCTCGATGCGAGCGGGGTCGTCGTCCGGCACGGCGTCGGCGAACGTCTTCGCGTCGTCGAACGCGCCTCGCTCCTGCACCGCCCGGAATACGGAGGTTGACATCTCCGGACTCCACGTCTCGTTCCGACTATTATCTATCATCCGAGCACCTATTCCAGAAAGACCACATATAAAGGTTGGTGAGAGCGCGTTGCCGGAACGACCGTCGTCTCAGGGAGGTATTTCTTCGCGTAAGTTGGCCGTAATATTCCGATGGGTTACTGTATCTTTTGACGAGTACAGCGCACCTGTCTCCCTCGTGAGACGACGGTTACGCCGCGGGAGTCGGGTCCGTGAAATGATTAATTATAAATGGAGTAAATGGGTAACCCCGATAAAATGACCCACATCTCCTTGCAGGGCGTTACCAAGTATTTCGAAGGTGGAGACATCGTCGCCAACGACTCGATAGACCTCGAAGTCGAGGACGGCGAGTTCCTCGTCCTGCTGGGCCCCTCCGGGTGCGGGAAGACGACCGCACTCCGACTCGTCGCTGGACTGGAGCATCCGTCGGAGGGTGACATCCACTTCGACGACGAGCGCGTCACCGACCACTCGCCGAGCGACCGGAACGTGGCGATGGTGTTCCAGAACTACGCGCTCTACCCCCACATGACCGTGCGGGAGAACATCGAGTACCCGCTGAAGATTCGGGACGTTCCGCCCGAGGAGCGCGACGAGCGCATCGAGGAGACCACCGAACTCCTCCACATCGAGGACCTGCTGGACAAGAAGCCCGCAGAGCTGTCGGGCGGCCAGCGCCAGCGGACCTCGCTCGCCCGCGCTATCGTTCGCAAGCCCGCCGTCTTCCTGCTGGACGAACCGCTCTCGAACCTCGACGCCAAGCTCCGGATGGAGATGCGGACCGAGCTGAAGCGCCTCCAGGACGAACTCGACGTGACCACCATCTATGTCACCCACAATCAGGAGGAGGCGATGAGCATGGGCGACCGCATCGCCGTCATGAATCAGGGGACGGTTCGACAGGTCGCCGAACCCGAAGAGCTGTACAACCGCCCGCGGACGACGTGGGTCGCCCAGTTCATCGGGTCGCCGCCGATGAACCTGATCGGTGGGACGAAGCGGAACGGAACCGTCGAACTCGCCGAGGGGACCTCGGTCCCGGTGGACGCTAGCTCCGACTCCGGGAGCGACACCGACTCTGCCCCCGTCTCGCTCGGGGTCCGACCCGAGGACTTCTCGGTCCACGGCGACTCGACCGACGCCGACCGGGCGATAACCGGAACGGTCGAGACGGTCGAACCGCTCGGGGAGTTCACCATCGTCAACGTGGACGTGGACGGAACGTCGGTCAAGGCGAAGGTACCGACGACCGGCGTGGAGCGCGGCGACCGCGTCCACCTCACCTTCGAGAACCACGACGCCTACCTGTACGACGAGCGCGGTGAACTCCTGCCCTGATACCCATGAGCATCCAAGAGACACTCGACGCGAACGTGGACGCCGATGTGGACTGGGAGAAGGCGAGGGCCATCCTCGTCTTCCTGCTACCGGGGCTGACGCTGTTCGGCGTCTTCTCGGTCGGACCGATGGCCTACTCCGTGGTCGGGAGCTTCTTCGCGTGGGACGCCTTCGAGATGGGGGCGTTCGTCGGACTCCAGAACTGGTCGGAGACGCTGACGGACCCGCTCATCATCAACTGGGACAACCTCCTCGCGTTCACCTTCCCGATGGGCGCGCTCCCGCAGAACCTCCTGTGGATGGTGCTGCACGTCCCGCTAAGTACCGTGCTGGGCCTCGTGCTCGCGCTCCTGTTCGCCGACCTGCGGGGCAAGCGAATCCTGCGCTCGCTCGTCTTCCTCGGCTTCACGACCCCGACGGTCGTCATCGGGCTCGTCCTGCTGTTCGTCTACGACCCGCAGGCGGGCGTGTTCAACGAGTTGCTCCGCGTCGTCGGCATGGAGGGACAGGTTCGCAACTGGCTACAGGAGCCCCAGATCGCCATCTACTGCCTCGTCGCGGGCGGCGTCTGGGTCCAGACCGGGTTCAGCATGCTCCTGTACAGTTCGGCGCTGGCCGGCATCGACCCCTCGCTGCTGGAGTCGGCCCGCATCGACGGTGCCGGACCCTTCCGGCGGTTCAAGGACATCATCTGGCCGCTGGTCAAGCCCGTGACCGCCGTGGTGGTCATCATGGGCATGATCTGGGTCCTCCGCATCTTCGCCATCGTCTACGCCGCGGGCGGCCCGTCGGGCGGTCCCAACCACGTCTACTCCGTGCTCGGACTCGAAGTGTTCCGGGCGGCGTTCTCCATCCCCGTCGAGTACGGCAAGGCGATGGTGGTCGCACTGATCGAACTCATGTTCGCACTGCCGCTGGCCGCCTACATCGCACGAATGGACTGATACCATGGACGAGCAACACTCCATCGCCGACTCGGCGACGAAGACCGCATCGAACGACGAGCAAGGGTTGCGGACGCGGATCGAGCGCGCCCTCCCGACGCTCCCCAGAGCCGGGCGGTACGCGATAGCCATCGCACTCGCGCTCCTGTGGGTCGTCCCCCTCATCGGCATGGTGATGGCCTCGGTCCGGCCGCTCTCGGAGATCATCGACGGCTGGTGGCACCTCCGGGGGATGACCATCACCTTCGAGAACTACCGGGAGGCGTGGTCGTTCAGTTCGGCACCGATGGGCAGGGCGATGCTCAACACGTTCGTCGTCACCGTCCCGTCCGTGCTGGTGGTGACGCTGCTGGGCGCGATGGCGGCGTACCCGTTCTCGCGGTTCGAGTTCCCCCTGCGCAAGACGCTCTTTTTCGTGATGATCATGGTGATGGCGGCCCCGCCGGAACTGGTCGCCATGGGGAACTACAACACGCTCCGAAGTATCGGGCTGTTCGACACCTACCTCGGGCTCATCCTCGTCCACGTCGGCTGGGGGATGGGCTGGGTCGTGATGTTCCTGCGCAACTACCTGCTCGGCCTCCCCGACGAACTGGAGGAGGCCGCCCGCGTGGACGGAGCCTCGCGCTACCAGATCTTCCGGACCATCGTCCTGCCGTACGCCAGCCCCGCGCTCGTCTCGGTGGCGGTCATCCAGTTCACGTGGGTCTGGAACGCCTTCTTCTTCCCGATGGTGTTCATGCGCTCGTCGGACTCGGTGCTCGCGCCGCAGGCGCTCCCGCTGCTGAAGGGGCGGCTCCAGATCGACTGGGGACTCGTGGCGGCCGGCTCGGTGATGACGATGATCGTGCCGATCCTCGTCTTCGTCTTCCTCCAGCGCTACTACAAACGCGGCATGGTCGCGGCGGTCGCGGACTGAGGACGTATCGAGGGTGTCTTTTGGTGTCGTTTTCGACGGTTGACCGAAACGTCCTTTTGGACGGGCCACGATCATCTGACTAATAAATATATTTCTCTAAAATAGAATTTTCTTGCTGACAGCAGTCTTTATATGTCTTAGTACAGTTCGAGCCGGGTAGCTAGTATCGATGTCGTAGGGAGGCCATACTTGGATGTGACGAGAATTCAGTGTTGATCAGTGCCCGCTCGTTTCTCTCGGCACCACTTCTAGCTACTCGATACGTCTTCGATCCGTTCGCGCGTATCCGGGTCTACTCGATTCACGACTCGACGCCCGTCACGCTCCCGTTCGACGAGTCCGACCCGTTCGAGGCGCGCGAGATGGTGGGAGATGGTACTGGCGTCACGGTCTAACTCGTCGGCGAGTTGTCCGCCCGAAGCTTCATCGAGTTCTGCCAGCGTTGCCAGCACTGACGCAGTTCCCTCGTCGTCTAGTGCGGCGATGAGGTGAACCTCGTCATCGTAACCGGGATAGTAGCGGCGTTTCCCCCGGACGTTCACCCGCGTCACGCGACTCTCGTCTTCGAGGACGTCGAGGTGATAGCGCGTGGTCGTGAGCGTGACGTCCACGGCAGAACAGATCTCGGAGAGGTACGCCCCCGGTGATCGTTCGACGAACTCGTAAATGGAGGCCCGCGTCTCGTGGGTGAGTGGGTCGGAGCAGTTCCATCGGGTGTAACCACTTTTCGACATCTAGTCGTAAAGAAAACTGGATTCAACTTTAATTGGATTTACGGTTCCGGTCGACTTATTACGGGACGGAAGTAATGATTTAAGTAGAAGACTGCAATCGAGAAATGGTTGACATCCACAAGGTACTTGCCGAGTGCGCCGTCCCGTTCTCGAACTCATGCGCAGACGAAAAGCTGTACGACCAACTACTAGCGGATTCGAAGGCGTCGGTAGCGATCGAGAGTAGCGAACGATCGAAAACGAACGTATCCGAGATGGAGTCCGCGCGACCGGGTTACAGCGAGACGAGGCCCATCGTCGTCGCGGCCACGGTGACCGCGATGGTCAGCACCTGCGCGAGGAAGAACGGCTTCGAGGAGTGCCAGCCGAAGTAGAGGAACGCCCCGAGCGGCACGGCCGCGATGACCGCCGGCCAGAACCCGCGGACGAGCATGTGGCCGAAGAACGCGGTCGTCACGAGGTAGAGCAGATCCATCCCGACGGCGATGGGGTTCCGGCGGCGTAGCTCTTCGAGGTCGAAACCCCACGCCGACGGCCCCGCTGCGGAGCCCTCCCCGCCGTCAGTTCGGATCTCGGACACGGGTTACTCCTCGCTGAGCGACTCCTGATGGGCGCTGTCGAGCGACTCGACGATGGAGTCGATGGCGGTGCTCGGGTCCGACCAGAGACCCTTGAGCTGGGACCAGAACTCCTCCTGGAAGGGGTTGCCCAGCGCGTCGTCGAGGTCCGGCACGACCGTCACTTCGTTGGCGAGGTCGGGCAGGTTGGCCATGACCTCGATCTGGTAGGCGTCGTCCGGGACTTCGGTGTTCGAGGCGATGAAGCCGCCGCGCTCGGCCCAGACCTGCTGGCCGTCGGCCGAGACGAACTCCGAGACGGCCGACTTGGCGGCCTCGGTGTTCTCGGTGTACGCCGGGACGGTGAACCAGTTCACGCTGGAGGTGACTCCGTCCGTGCCGGGCAGTCGGAAGACGCCGAGGTCCGAGGCGTCCTTGACGGCCTCCTGTGCGGGCGTGAACGACCCCATGAAGTACAGGGGCAGGGTGTTCTCCCAGAAGTACTCGTACTGGACGCCGAAGTTCCGCGTCTCGCTGAAGTAGCCCATGTCGTGGAGTTCCTTGATCTCCTCGAACGCCGTTCGGGCGCGGTCGTCCGTGAACGAGGCGTCGCCGTCGATGAGACCCTGCTGGAACTCGGCACCGTTCTCCTGCCGCATGAGGAACCCTTCGGTGATGTCGCTCAGCGGCCAGCCGGTACCGTTTCCGGACGCGATGGGCGCATCGACGCCCTCGATTCCGGAAATTTCGTCGCACAGCGAGAGGAACTCGTCGTAGCTCCCGGGCTCGGAGAGACCGTGCTCGTCGAAGAACGACTTCCGGTACCAGAACCCGGGCTTGAGGTCCATCTTGAACGGGGCGGCGTAGACCTCGCCATCGACGGTCACTCGCTCGGGGTCCACGGCGAAGTTCTCGGCGTCCCACGTGTCGCCGATGGGTTCGAGGTGGCCGTTCCGAGCGTCAGAGAGGATGCGGGCCGGCGAGGGCATCACGACCACGTCGGCGGGGGCGACGCCCGACTCGTAGTCCATCAGCGTGCCCGTCAGCAGGCTGTCGGTGGTTCGCGGGTGGTACTGGACGGCGACGTTGGCCTGGTCCTCGACGTGGTCGGCGACCGCGCGGAAGTCCTCCTGTTCGCCGCCGGACCAGACGCCGGTCACCTTGACCTGCTGGGCCTCGTCGTTCCCGTCCTCGTTGCCACCGCTATCGTCTTCGTTGCCGCCGTCGTCGCTGTTGTTCTCGTTGCCGCCTTCGTTCTCGTTACCATCTTCGTCGTTGCTGGTACAACCGGCGAGTCCGACGACGCTCGCCGCACCGGTCGTTCTGAGCACTCTCCGGCGAGATATGAAGGAATCGCTATCCTCTTCTTTCATCACTTGAGACACGTCCCAAGGTATTTACTTATAATTTATGGGTTAACTATAGTGGTAGTGAATTACACGACGCCGGGAAAATGTACGGACGGAAGGCGGGCGGCGACCCCGTTCGAGGGAACGCAACCGTTAAGGTGGACTTCCGTTTGATGCCTCCATGGCCAACGACGCACCCAGTTCGGACCAGCGTCCGAACGTGTTCCTCATCCACTGCCACGACCTCGGACAGTACCTCGGTTGCTACGACTTCGACGTCGAGACGCCGAACCTCGACCAGTTCGCAGCAGACGGAGTTCGCTTCGAGAACCACTTCTGTACGGCTCCGCAGTGTTCGCCCAGCCGGTCGAGCATGATGACGGGGGCATATCCCCACGAGAACGGCGTCATGGGGTTGGCCCACATGGGCTGGGAACTCGACGCGGACTGGATGACCCTGCCGAAGTACCTCCGGAACGCCGGGTACTCCACCCACCTCCTCGGCTTCCAGCACGAGGTGCCCGACCAGCCCGAACTGCTCGGCTACGAGACCACGGACACGGAGACCAAGCGAGCACTGGAACTCGTGGACGTGGTCGAAGAGTTCCTCGCCGACCGCGACGACGACCGGCCGTTCTTCGTCTCTCTGGGCACCGAGGAGCCCCACCGGCCCTTCCGGCGGGAGTACGTGGACGACGAACTCTACGACCGATACGACGCCGACGAAGTCGAACCCCTGCCCTACCTCCCGGACCGGCCCGAGGTTCGAGAGGACATCACCGCACTACAGGCGCTGACCGTCGAGACGCTCGACCGGGCGTTCGGCCAGTTCCGGGAGAAGATCCGCGAGGCCGGGATCGCCGAGGAGACCCTCGTGGTGTTCACGACCGACCACGGCATCGCCATGCCCCGCGCCAAGGGGACCTGCTACGACTCGGGACTCGAAACCGCGCTCCTCGTCCACCAGCCCGGCGAGATCGAGGGCGGACGCCAGTACGACGAACTGGTCAGCAACGTCGATCTCATGCCGACCCTGCTTGACCTCGTGGGAATCGACCCGCCCCGGGACGTGGCCGGGCGGTCGTTCGCGCCACTGCTTCGCGATGGGGACTCTGAAGGCGACGAGGAGTACGAGGAGCGCGACCAGATCTTCGGCGAAATGACGTGGCACGACCGGTACAACCCGATGCGGGCCATCCGGACGGAGCGGTACAAGTACGTCCGGAACTTCTCGCTCCTCCCGCGGGTGTTCGTCCCGCTGGACGTGGTGCCGACCCCGTCGGGCCGGGCAGTCCACGAGGAGTTCCACGTCGAGGATCGGCCGGAGGAGGAGCTGTACGACCTCGAATCCGACCCGCACGAGCAGGTGAATCTGGCCTCGGACCGCCCGATGTACGAACCCGAGTCTGCCGGGTCCGACCCGCACCCCGAGTACGTCGAGGTCCTCGAAGACCTCCGCGAGCGACTCGAACGCTGGATGATCGAGACCGACGACCCACTCCTCGACGGCCCCGTTCCGTATCCGGACGTGGAGTGACGAACCTCGGGCGCTCGGTGACGCAAACCACCGGAAACGCCCGATCACACGAACCACCGTCTGGGTGGACTGAAAGGGGCCGACCGGTCGCGTCCGAAGGACGTGGTCGGCTGACCGACCCCTATCTGCGGCGGGCGGTGCGGAGAGCCGCAGATATGTCGGTCAGCGACCGAGACCGGGCGGGGGCTTTCTGGGACTTCTCGGCGACGGCTTCTGCTGTAGAGTCTCTATCGAGTGCTAGCGACTGGGCGGAGGCTTTCTACGACGAATCGAGTACGAGGTCTACTCTCACCGCCTCCGATGATTCTCCCAGCCCGTTCCGAAGGGTTTTACGCGAGTTGCGGACCTATCCTCGCCCGTATGAGCGACGACGAGGACTACCGGACGGAGGAGGACAGCCTCGGAGAGATGCGGGTACCCGCCGACGCCTACTGGGGCGCACAGACCCAGCGCGCGCTCGGGAACTTTCCCATCTCTGGCATCACGTTCGGGCGGCGGTTCGTGCGCGCGCTCGGGGTCGTCAAGAAGGCCGCCGCGAAGGCCAACCGGGACCTCGGACTCGTCCCCGAGGACAAGGCCGACGCCATCGTGGAGGCCGCCGACGAGGTCATCGCGGGCGAGCACGACGACCAGTTCCCCGTGGACGTGTTCCAGACCGGGTCGGGCACCTCCACGAACATGAACGCCAACGAGGTCATCGCCAACCGGGCGACCGAGATCTACGGCGGGGAGATCGGTACCCGCGAGATCCACCCCAACGACCACGTCAACTTCGGGCAGTCCAGCAACGACGTGATTCCCACCGCGATGCACGTCGCCTCGCTCGAAGCCGTCGAGAAGGACCTCCTGCCCGCGCTCGACACGCTCCGGGAGGCCCTCGAAGCCAAGGAAGCCGAGTTCGACGGCGTGGTCAAGACCGGCCGCACCCACCTGCAGGACGCCACCCCGGTCCGACTCGGACAGGAATTCGGTGGGTACCGCACGCAGGTCGAGAAGGGGCTCGCCCGCGTGGGCAACGTTCGCGACCACCTCTCGGAGCTGGCGCTCGGGGGCACTGCCGTGGGGACGGGCCTGAACACCCATCCCGACTTCCCGGAGAAGGCCGCCGAGTACATCTCCGAGGAGACCGGCGTCGAGTTCCGCGAGGCCGACGACCACTTCGAGGCGCAGGCCGCCCACGACGCCATGTCGGAGGCCCACGGTGCCCTCCGGACCGTCGCGGGGTCGCTCAACAAGATCGCCAACGACCTCCGCTTGCTGGCCTCCGGCCCCCGCAACGGACTCGGCGAGATCGAACAGCCCGAGAACCAGCCCGGCTCCTCCATCATGCCCGGCAAGATCAACCCCGTCGTCGCCGAGGCCGTCAATCAGGTCCACAAGCAGGTCGTCGGCAACGACGCCGCCGTGAGCGCGGGCGCGGCCGAGGGCCAGCTCGACCTCAATCTCTACAAGCCCGTCCTCGCGCACAACTTCCTCCAGTCCGCGGAACTGCTCGCCAACTCCTCGGAGGTGTTCGCCGAGAAGTTCGTCCGGAAGCTGGAAGCCAACGAGGAGCACTGCGAGACGCAGGTCGAACAGAGCATGGCGCTCGCCACGGCCCTGAACCCCCACATCGGCTACGACAAGGCCAGCAAGGCCGCCAAGGCCGCACTCGAAGAGGGCAAGACCGTCCGCGAGGTCGTCGTCGAAAAAGGCTACCTCAGCGAGGAGGAGGCCGCCGAGGTCATCGACCCCGAGGCCATGACGCATCGCGGTATCCTCGGAAGCGACGACTAACACCCGCAAACTAGCTTTGGTCTTTCTTGGGCATCGTGACGGCGGCGGCTAGCGTAACTGCGCTCGGCGAGGCAGACCACCGAGGACGCGCTCGGCTATCCAACCGCCAGGATGCACCCGGTGACACAACCACCAGTCTGGGTGGACTGAAAGGGGCCGCCCGGTCGCGTGTACGTGGTCGTCTCAGCGACCCCTATCGGCGATGGGCTGTGCGGAGAGGAGCCGATATGTCGCTGAGCGACCGCGACCGGGCGGGGGCTTTCTAAAAAGACATTCCAGAGAAACTCGACGGAAGAGCAGAAGAGCTAGCTACTCCCGAAGCCTAGGGGAGACCGCACCTCGAACCTCCCCAACCTCCTGCGTTTCTCGTCGTCGCTACGCTCCTCCTGCGATACTCATCCCTCGCGCGAATGAGGGCGCGACACGAGGTCGCGCCAGCACGCGCTCAGGGAGGCTACCGTGCCACTAGTGTTATGGCCGACGACCGAGACACCGCGACAATCGACCTGTCCCGGGGCGAGTCGAGGGTGGTCATCGCCGCGCTCGCCGACGAGGAGATGACCGCCTCCGGGGACCGAGCGCGCCGCCTGCGTGACGTGCAGGACCACCTCGCGGCCGAGTTCGACTTCGACGAGTACCGAGGGAGCGAACGGGGCGAGATGGCGGGCGACGAGGACGAGGGCTGGTTCGGCCGGGAATGGTTCGACAGCGGGTCGGGCGAGGGCAGCGAGGAGACCGTCGAGTTCTCCCGCAGGGAGGCCGCGGACGTGGCGGCCGCGCTCGCCGACTACGAGGTGGACCCCGAACACGGGAACGCCGGGGTGGCCGACGAGGTGCGCGAGCGAATCTTGGACGCCTTCGGCGGCGAGGACGACCTGCTGCTGTAGTTCGTGGAGATAGCGACCCACCATCGCTTTCGGTTCCGACGACTGCCGGAGTTCCGACCCTACCGATTCCGACTGCCTTCGAGGTAGAGGTGGGCCACACCGACCAGCGCCGCCGTCACGTCGTACCAGCCGCCGACTCGGGCGAAGACGGCGTTCGAGGCGGCGGTGGCGAGAATCTGGCCGACCCCGACGACGATGACGTAGGCAGCGCTGACGGCGAACACCTTCCCGACGGTCCCGGTCGCGGCCTGCCAACCTGCCCGCGCGCTGGCGAACGGTCCTTTCCGGTCGATGACACAGGCTGGGTACGCGAGCAAGAGTCGCTGGAAGACGTAGACGGCCGACAGCCCGAAAACGAGGGCGAGGAACAGGCCGACGGCGGGGCTGACGCCGAATGCGACGCTGGGAAAGATATCGAGGTCAACGCTGGAGCCGAAAGCGAAGTCGCCCGAGCCGCGACCGACGCTGGAGCCGCCATCGAGGCCTCCCCCGCCGTCCCGCGTCACCGCCGCGACGGCGAGGATCGGAAGCAAGCACAGGCCGACGAGCAATCCCGTCGCGATTCCGGTGGCGACGAGCGCGGGGAGGCGCTTGGTCGCGGCGACGAGGTGGCGGCGTATCGGCCGCGAGCGGTTCGCCACCGCGTCGGCCGCAATCAAGTAGACGGCACCCCAGACGACGAGGGTGGCGAGCAACTGCGCCAGATACAGCCACGGTACCCAAGCGGCGAACTCCGGCTCCGCCGACGGCGAGGACCGCGAAATCCCTAGCGCGGCGACGACC
Organism: Halobacteriales archaeon SW_6_65_15; assembly: GCA_003023465.1. Classification (GTDB taxonomy): domain Archaea; phylum Halobacteriota; class Halobacteria; order Halobacteriales; family Haladaptataceae; genus Halorussus. The sequence continues at coordinate 10,964 of PXSM01000136.1, forward strand.
GACGGAAGGGTCACCGCGAGCGCGACGACGAGCAACTCCCGGCGGTCGCCCAGCACCTCCCACGACCACCGGAGGGTGTCCCCCGCGTCGAGGCGGCGGACGTGGACGCGACTGACGGACTCCTCGGAGTTGGGCGACGCGTCGCGGCGCTCGACTCCCATGTGCTGGGGTTCACAAACGGCTGATATAAAGTTCGGGGAACGAGCGTCGAATGCCGTTCTGCGAGGCGTTGGACTCATACTGCTCGCCGACATCGGTTGGGTATCATATATATTGGTTAGAAGTGTGTAAAGATAGTTATAAGGCGCAAATACCTGCTTCGCCTGTTCAAATTCCACCTGTCCAGAGACGTCCTCGCGCGAATCGCCGACGGTTTCCGGGACCACCGCGAGGATGCGATGGAGTGGATTCGACGCACGCCCGTTCAGAAGCCTCGAACTCTCGGAAGACAGATAATAACGTCAATATATAAATATTAATTTATTTATATATAATATTAGTAAGCTATTTACTCTGTGTTTGAATGTGCCTAATCGTTGGCCGACCGTGTCACGAGTGACACCGAAGCGCCCCCGCGGACGGGGGCGCGTGACGAGGGGTGAATTTTTCAACGTCCGGAGAGTTCCATCCCGCATGGAAGTACTGAATCCTCGCGTTCGCCTCGTCTGGGTCGTGAGCGCACTCACGTCGGCGACGTTCCTCGGCCTGGGCGTCGTCGCGGCCGGTCGGTTCGTCCTCGGCTACGGCGACTGGGTCGGGGTCGCGGTCGGGACGGCCGTGCTCGCACTCGGCGTCGTCTTCGCCCTCCTCAGGTATCGCGTCTGGCGGTTCGAGGTGCGCGACGACGACCTCTACCTCGAACGCGGCGTGCTGACGCGGGTGAACACGGTGGTCCCGTTCGTCCGGGTCCAGCACGTCGATACCCAGCGCGGCCCCGTCGAGCGCGCCGTCGGACTGGCGAGCGTCGTGGTCTACACGGCCGGGTCGCGTGGCGCGGACGTGACCATCCCCGGGTTGACGCCCGACCGGGCCGACGCCCTGCAGGAGAAGCTTCGGCGACTCGCCATCGAGAGCGAGCGCGAGTCCGACGCGGTATGAAGCTCCACCCGCTCTCGATTCCATACCGGGCCGTCTCGCGGGGCACGAGCGTCGGGTTCACCCTTATCTTCGTCGGTCTCTCGCTGTCTGGGTCGGACCTCCTCCCGGTCGAACTCACCGAGCCCCGGCTGGCCGCGCTCGCCCTCGTCGGGGTCGCGGCCGTCGCCGGGTGGCAGTACGCCTACTACCGGCGCTTCGAGTACGAGCTCACCGACGAGGGCCTCGAAATCGCCTCGGGCGTGGTGTCGCGGCGCAACAGGGAGATTCCGCTCGGCCGCGTCCAGAACGTGGACATCTCGCGCAACCTCGTCCAGCGCGCGCTCGGCATCGCGGCCCTCGACCTCGAAACCGCCGGGGGCGGCCAGACCGAGGCCAGCCTCCGGTACGTCGGCTACGACGAGGCCAAGCGCCTCCAGCGCGAGATACAGCAGCGCAAGCGTCGCTTGGAGGCCGAACCGTCGGCGTCCACCGACAAGAATGCCGAGACCGTCGAGACCGGCGAGGGCGCTTCGAGCTCGAGCTCGGGGAACTCGCTCTCCTCAGCGTCCTCTCGCTGAACTTCCGGTACCTCTCCATCCTGGCGTTCGGTCCGGCCGCATTCCCGTTCGTGCCCGGGTTCGCCGAGGTCGCGTTCGTCGGCGGACTGATGCTGCTTGCGCTCCTCGCGGTCGGCGTCTGGTCCATCAGCGCCGCGGTCACCTTCGCGCGCTATTACGACTTCCGACTGACGCGCGTCGGCGACGAGTTGCGGTACGAGCGAGGCCTGCTCCAGCGCTACGACGGCTCCATCCCGCTCTCGAAGGTCCAGATGCTCACCCTCCGGGAGAGCGCGCTGATGCGGCCGTTCGGCTACGCGAGCCTCGCGGTCGAGACCGCCGGGTACGGCCCGGGACAAGCTCCCTCCGGCGGCTCGGAGGCCGCGATTCCGCTGGCGACCCGCGACAGGGTACTCAGGCTCGCCAACGAGGTGGAGACGTTCGACCCGCCGGAGTTCTCGCGGCCGCCCAAGCGCGCTCGGACCCGGTACGCCGTCAGGTACGTGCTCGCGCTGGCGGGAGTCACTGCGCTCCTGCTCGGTCTGCGGGCCGTAGTGGGCATCCCGGGTGAGCAGTATCTCGCGCTCGCACCCCTCGCGCTCGTCCTCCTCGTCCCCGTGGCGGCCCACCTCAAGTGGGCCAATCGCGGGTACGCCCGGGGAGAGGACCACGTCTTCACTCGGAACGGCTTCTGGAACCGGACGACGAAGGTGGTGCCGGACGCCGAGGAGCTCCGGGAGTTCGTCGCGGCGAAGCTACAGGAGAGTCTGGCGATTCGCGCGGAGGGCGACCGGAGCGGCGGGCGAACGACCGGGCAACCGAGCGCCGATTCGACGAACGCCGAACGAGTGGATTCCGAATCAGAGAGCGCCGAACGAACGAGCCCCGAATCGAGGGACTCCGAGCGAACGCCCGACGAAGAAGAGTAAAGAACGGACGAGTCGGGCCGTCAGTGTCCGTGGTCGTGACCGTGACCGCCGTGGTCGCGTCCGTGACCGTGACCCGATCCCTGCGGTTCGCGCCGACCGCCGTCCTCTTCTTCTTCGGAGCCGCTACCGCTGAAGTCCGGGCCGCCTGCCTCGTCGTCGCCGCCGAACGGGTTCGGACCGCGGCCGTTGGTCGGCACCGTGGCCTTCACGGTGAAGTAGTAGGCGGGCTCGGCGACCGGGAGGTCGTAGAGGGGGTTGTACTCGCCGTCGCCGTTAGCGTCGTACCGGTAGTCGTAGGCCTCGTCGTCGGGCTCGAAGCCGCCGAACACCCGGAGGTCGGGGTCCTTCGGCCCAGTGGCGAGCGCTGAGAGGTCTTCGTAGTCGAAGGTGACCGCGACCCGGTCGCCGCGGTCCTCGACCGACTCGGCCGCGATCTCGTGGCCGAACTCGGTGACGGCCCGGAACGTCTTCCCGTAGACGCGCTCGGCCTTCTCGGGTCGGTCGAAGACGACCGTGACCGCGTCGTCGGAGCGCTCGACGTCGGCCAGCCCGGCGTTCTCGTCCACGCGGAGGATGCGGTTGTCCACCTCGGGTTCGACCACGCCGGCCTCGCGCAGGTGGTCGATGAACACCGTGCCGAGGAAGTCCTTCGAGACCTCCAGCAGGGTGCCGTCCGAGAGGCCGTCCCAGTTGTCGAAGACGTAGTCGTTCGTGGCGATGGTGTAGGTCTCGTCCTCCCGAAGGGGTTCGCCGTTGACGTAGAAGTTCCCGACCGCGGACTCGCCAGTGCCGGTGAACTCGTACTGGATGCCCGAGACCTGCGCACCAGCCTGAACGCCGTAGCTCGACCACGGGAGCGCCGACACGGAGGTTTCGAGCGTCTCCTTTAGCGCCTCGCCGGTCACCTCGCCCTTGACGACCTTGTTCGGGAACGGGAGGACGTTGTACACGTCCTTGCCGGTAATCGCGCCGGGACCGTAGGTGTCGGCCGACCGGATGCCGCCGGGGTTCTGGAGACCGATCTCGGCGTCCATCTCTTCGCGCATCACGTCGCAGATGAGCCCGCCCACGTTGGACTCGACCGCGTAGTTGGTCGAGAACCGGGCGTCGAGTTCGGTGGTCGTCCGGAACACCGTCTCGCCGAGGCGGTCGTCGAGTCGGCCCAGCCACTTGTCCATGATCGACCGCATGCCGTCGTCCTCGGGGATGGCCTCCGACCGGGAGCCGAGGTCCACGCGCTCCCAGCCCACGAGGTCGCCCGTGGCGGGGTCGAGCTGGAGGACGCCGAGGTGGCCGAACTCGTCGCCGGCCTCGCTGATGAGCGTGCCGTTGACCTCTCGAACGTCGTCGAAGACCACGTTCGAGTGCGAGCCGACGATGGCGTCGAGGCCGTCGACTTCGCTGGCGATCTCGTCGTGCATGTAGGAGTTGGTGTGGGAGGCCATCACCACGAGGTCGGCCTCCGATTCGAGCGCCGCCACGGCCTCCTTCGCGGCCTCGACTGGGTGGAGCGCCTGATGGTCCTCCGGATAGGCCGTGATGCCGTGGAAGTCCCGGACGCCCGAGCCGAAGAAGCCGACGTCGTAGTCGCCGATCTGCTCGACGGTCCACCGTTCCGTGCCGGGGATGGGTTCGTCGTCGGGCGACAGCAGGTTGGCGACGACCCACGGGAACTCGGAGTTCTCGAACCGTTCGATGGCGTTCTCGATGCCGAAGTCGAACTCGTGATTGCCGACCCCGTCCACCACCGGGTCGAGGTAGTTGAGCGCCTCGACCACGTGCTCGCCGTGGAACTCGAAGCCCATCGTCGAGGGGCTGAAGTCGTCGCCGATGCCGACGAAGCCGGCGTTGGCGTGCTCGTCGCGCAATCGGTTCACCTCGTGGGTGTACTGGGCGATATTCACGCCCGAGGAGCCCTCGAACCGCCCGTGGAAGTGGGTGTCGTGGACGAGGGTCACCGCGTCGGTCTGAGCCGCGCTCACGCCCTGCAGTCCGGCGAGCGACGCCGCCGCGCTCGCCCCGAGAAAGTGCCGCCGGTCGATTTGTAGCCGGTCCGTGCACCGCTCGTCAGCGTCGTGGTTGTCGGGAGCCACAGGTGTAACATCGGAGACGAGAGCTTAAATTTTCCGTATTCAGACTTCAGATACGGGATTTTGGGTTGGTATAAATTGACAAAGCTTCGGCTACCGCAGGTTCTGAAAGCACCCGGTGAGTCGAGGTCGGTCCAACGTCCGAGACGAACACCGAAATCGGTTTGCAGAACCAAGTATAAATCTTTTAGAAATATAAATTGGCGTTTAGAACAGAAACGTACACTTCAGACACCACCATAGGTTTCCAACACGGTTCGACTGTACGTCGGGCGTCCGGAAACCGGACGATCACTCGCCGAGACTGAACGGTTTTTTACTCTTCGCGCTCGGAGTAGCGAGTAATGACCGAGTACGACTACGAGGACCTCGGCCTCGTCGCGGGACTGGAGATCCACCAGCAACTCGACACCGAGACGAAGCTGTTCTGCGAGTGTCCGACCGAGCTACGGGAACCCGAGGCGGCCGAGCGCCGGTTCACGCGCTACCTCCACCCGACCAAGAGCGAACTGGGCGAGATCGACGAGGCGGCCCTCGAAGAGAGCCGGGTCGAGCGCGAGTTCGAGTACCTCGCGTACGACACCACCTGCCTCGTCGAGGAGGACGACGAGCCACCCCACCGGCTCGACGACGAGGCCCAGAAGGTCGTCCTCGAAATCGCGCAACTGCTCGACATGGACGTGGTCGATCAGGCCCACGTCATGCGGAAGATCGTCGTGGACGGCTCGAACACCTCGGGCTTCCAGCGCTCGACTCTGATGGCGACCGACGGCGAGATCGAGACCAGCGACGGGCCGGTCGGCGTCGAGGACCTGATGCTCGAAGAGGAGAGCGCCCAGCGAATCGAGGAGACCGATTCGGGCGTCCGCTACTCGCTCGACAGGCTCGGCATCCCGCTCGTGGAGATCGGCACGTCGCCCGACATCCGGTCGCCCGAGCAGGCCCGCGAGGCGGCCGAGACCATCGGGATGCTCCTGCGCTCGACCGGCAAGGTCAAGCGCGGGCTGGGCACCATCCGACAGGACGTGAACATCTCCATCGAGGAGGGCGCGCGCGTCGAGGTCAAGGGCGTCCAGAGCCTCGACGACATCGAGGATATCGTCCGTCACGAGGTCGGCCGACAGGTCGCGTTGCTCGACGTCGCCGAGGAACTGCAGGCGCGAGACGCCGCCGTCGGTGACCCTCGCGAGGTCACGGCGGTGTTCGAGGACACCGACTCGGGGGTCCTCCGGGGTGCGCTCGACTCCGGCGGCAAGGTCGTGGCGGTCCCCCTCTACGGCTTCGACGGCCTCGTCGGTGCCGAAATCCAGCCCGACCGGCGACTCGGTACGGAACTGTCCGACCACGCCAAGCGCCACGGCGCGGGCGGCATCTTCCACACCGACGAACTTCCGGCGTACGGCGTAACGGAGGACGAGGTAGCCTCGCTCCGCGAGGCCGTCGGGGCTGACGAGGAGGACGCGGTCGCCATCGTCGCGGCAGACCCCGAGACCGCCGACCTCGCCATCGAAGCCGCGGCCGAACGCGCCGAGACCGCGCTGGAGGGCGTCCCCGAGGAGACCCGTGGCGCGAACGAGGACGGCACGACCCGGTACCTCCGTCCCCTACCCGGCGCGGCCCGGATGTACCCCGAGACCGACGTGGCGCCGGTCGAACCCGACCCGAGCGAGGTCGAGACGCCCGAACTCCTCACCGAGAAGGTCGGGCGCTATCAGGACGAGTACGGCCTCGACGCCGGACTCGCCGAGCAGGTCGCCTACGGCGAGCGCATGCCCCTGTTCGAGCGAGCAGTGGAGGAGTTGGGCGCGGACGCCACCCTCGCGGCCCAGACGGTCGAGAGTACCGTCACCGAACTCCGGCGCGACGACGTGCCGGTCGAGAACCTCGATGACCGCCACTTCCTCGAAACCCTCGAAGCGGTCGCCGCGGGCGAGACCGCCAAGGGGACCGTCGGCGAGGTGCTGACCGCCCTCACGGAGAGCCCCGACCTCACCGCCGAGGAGGCCATCGAACGGGAGGGCCTCGGGAGCGCCGACGAGGACGAGGTCCGGGACGCGGTGGTCGAGGTCGTCGAGCGCAACGCCGAGCAGGTCGCCGAGGAGGGCATGCAGGCGTTCTCGGGACTGATGGGCGAAGCGATGGGCGCGCTCGGCGGGAAGGCCGACGGCGACACTGTGAGCCAACTCCTGCGCGAGGAGATACAGAAGCGCGCCTGAGAGAGGGATAGAGGCCGGAATCGCCACCAGTTGTTTTGTCGGCCGGGTCGTACCGCGCGATATGGCCGAGGACGACGGGCTCGACGCGCCCGCCGACACGATGCGCGAGCGGGTCGGAGCGAACAGGCTCCAGATGTGGGTGCAGGTCGACGGGCATCGGTGGGCCGTCACCGCGCTGGTGGTGGCGGCGACGTTCGTCCTCCTCCTCGCCTTCGACGCCGCCGTCAGTCGCCGGCGCTGGCCCCGCGCTCGTCGCCGGCGTCGAACTCCGCCGGCGGCCGGCCCGCCCGGTCGATCACCTCGGGCGAGATCTCGATCTGGCACTCCTCGCGCAGCGCCAGGGCGATGCCGTCCGACGGGCGGGCGTCGAACGTCATGGCCGTCCGCTCCCCGCCGAGATACTGCTCGACGTCGAGCTTCGCCAGGAAGGTGCCGTCCGCGAGATCGTCCCCGAGACGAACTCCCGGGACACCACGGACCACTGGGGTTCGCTGACGCGCTGGGAGAGCCTGTAGGCGACCCACACCAGCAGGACCGCGAAGGCGGCGTCGGTCACCCAGTGGACGCCGAGGTAGAGCGTCGAGAACACGATGGCGGCCGCGAGGCCCGCCGCGAAGTAGGCGTACCGAGCGTCGGCCTTCCGGGCGTAGAGGGCCGCCAGCACCGACAGTCCGGTGTGGAGGCTCGGGAACGCCTTGACCAGCGTGTCGGTCGAGAAGATGCCGTACTGGATGGCGGGGCTGAGTTCGTACATCAGCGGCTGAACGCTGGAGAGGTACAGCGACGACACCTTCACCGGGAACAGGAGGAAGAAGGGGACGGCGCAGACGACCACGATGATGTAGGCCAGCGCGTACCGATGGGCCTGCTCCTCGTCGTGGGCCTTCAGCTTGAAGTACGTGAACAGGACGACGAACGGGAAGCCGACGAGGTACACGCCGGTCGCCAGCACCGTCAGCGGGGTGGAGGTGACGGCCTGAAACGCCACGACGGTCGCGCCCTCGACGGCGTAGATCGCGCCGGTGAACGTCCGCGCGACGTGGAAGTGCATCGCCAGCGTGTTCACGATCTCCGTGACGACCCACGCGACCCCGAGGTACTTCCAGTCGGTCCGCAGGAAGTCCAGAATTATCTCCCGGAACCCGACGTCGGGGATGAACAGCCACTTGCCCACCAGCAGGGCCGCGACGCTCGGCACCGCAACGATGAGGGTGAACTGCAGGCCGAGTGGGAGGGACTGGTACATGTTCGTAGGTAGCTACGTCGTTATTATATAAATCGTTTGACTGCCGGCAGTTCGGACAGGTCCGTGCGTAGATATCTCGGGTGAGGGTAAAACGGTTCTGGCGGAACGAGACGAGAGGTTCGTTTCGATGTCACCACCAACCAACAGCGATGATTCGGAGCAGAGACGTCCAGAAAGCCCCGCCCGACGCGGACTGGTCGGCCTGCTATCGCGTCTCGGGATCAGTTTTCGTCGTCCTCGGCGTGGTACATCGCTCGCCGGAGGACGCCCCGCAGGGTCCGAACCTCGCGGCCCGTCGGGTGGGCGCGGCCGAGCAGCCGTCGGACGAGCCGGAGGGTCTTGGCGCGCTTCTCCTCAGGGTGGCCGATGGCTTCGAGGAACTCGGCGAAGTGGTCGTAGAAGCCCTCGATCTCGCTCTCGTCGGCGCGCTCGCGCTCCACGTCGGGGAGCTGAGTCTCCTCGACGGTGAGGTCCCGGAGCTCGTAGAGTGTGACCGTCGCGGCCTGTCCGAGGTTGAGCGAGGAGTACTCGGCGCTGGCGGGAATCGAACACACCTCGTCCACGCGGGCGATCTCGTCGTTGGTCAGGCCGTTGTCCTCCCGGCCGAAGATGAGCACGGCGTCGGTCTCGACTTCTCGCAGGGAGTCGGCCAGCTCTTCGGGCGTCTTGAACGGGAACCGTCGGTGTTTTCGGGCGTCCTCGTTGGTGGTGGCGGTCAAACCGACGGTGTGGTAGTTCGCGATCAGCTCGTCGAAGGTCACCTCGTCGTAGTTGGGGAGCACGTCCTCGCGGGCCTGTCCGGCGAAGCCGTAGGCCTCGCTCTCGCGGGGGAGCGCCGGCGGGTCAACGAGCTTGAGGTCGTGCATGCCGAAGTTCTTCATCGCCCGAGCGATGGTGCCGACGTTGCCGGGCGTCTTCGGCTCGACGACCGCGACGGCTGGCGGGTTCATGACGAGGGGTAGTCCATCCCGAGGTCGAAGTCCTCGTCGTCGAGGTCGGCGCTCTCCTCGGCGTCGCTCGCTTCGCCCCCGTCGGTCTCGTCCGAGTTGCTCTCGTCGGTCACCGCCGCGCCCTCCTGGACCTCGACGTTCCGGAGGTCGATGCGCTTGCGCTCCTCCTCGGGGAGTTCGACGTTCAGCGCTTCCTGGTCGGGCTCCGGCGGCTCGGGGATGTCCTCGGGGTCGGTCTCGACGTGTTCGAGGCCGCCGTAGCCCTCGGGCGCGTGGCCGCCGTCGAGGAACCACTCGTGGAACTCGTCCTGGAGGACCTGCTCGCCCTTGTACCGGTCGCCGCCTTCTTCAGCGAACCAGTAGAGGAAGTCCGGTTCGTGGTCGGCGCAGAGGACGACCTCGCCGAGGGATTCGCCGTAGACGACCTCCGCCGGGTTGCACTCGTGAATCTCCGCGTCGCCGTGGATCAACCAGCAGGCGTCGCAGGGCGACCCGACGAGCGCCTGCAAGCGGATGAGCCGCTTGCGGGGGTCCGGCGGAATCTCGTCCATCGGCCGGAAGTCGCCGTCCTCGGTGAACACCTCGTCCTCGTCGAATCGCCACCCGCGAAGCCCGATGCTGACCTTGCCCATTTGAGTGGGGATTGTCGGTCAGGGGTCAAAAAGAGCGCGTTTGCCTGCCGGACGGTTGGGCGGCTCAGTTGCGGACGGTTCATCGGAGGAAATGTATTTAATTCATTGCTAAAAATATCTACAGGGTTTCTAAACACCCTGATATATGTTCTTTCCGTGTGAGAAGAGTACTTTGAGCGCTACTCGACTGGAGGCGTAGACACCGAACCACCCCCAGCACTTATGAGTTAAACTTATTGCATTTGAATATAAGGTGTTGGCCGTACCATGGCTATGGCACGTGACGCGCGAGTCCTGACGGCCCTCGCTCTCCTCGCGGTACTGACAGTCGGCATCGTGAATCCGACCGCCGGGATGACGAGTGGCGAACCGACGCTGGAATCGCAGTCGAACGATTCGCAGACGGAGACGACGTGGACCCCAACGAGCGCGACGACTGAAACCTCGGCGGCTGGGACGACCGCGGGCGGTTCGGGTGACGCGGGCGGCGGACAGGGACAGGCCGGACAAACCGACAATGCAGAGCGAGCGACTCGAACCGCTACGACGAGTTCGAACGTCACGGTATCGCCCGGGACAGACGGCGACCCGAACTCCGACGAGTCGAAAACGACCGGGGGCGACGGACCGACCGGTTCGACGACCGCCAGCGACGGCGGAGACGACCAGCCCGACGGCGGAGTGAACGAATCGACGCCGAGTACCGGGTCGCCGGACGACGGGTCCGGCGAGCGCAATGATGCCTCCCAGCCGGGATTCACTGGCGTCGGTGCCGTGGTCGCAGTCGTCCTCGCGGTCGCGCTGGCCTCCCGGCGCGGACGGTCCAACCAGTAGCGCGAGTATCCGGCGGGATATCGTTTCGAGCCCACTCGGACGGCTGCGCCAGGGATATAGTGTCGGCGGCCGTAGGGGTTCGCATGGCCGACCGTGGACGCGCCGACCCCGTTGCCGTCGAGACGACCGTCGAACGCGACGAAGTCGAGTACCTCCCCGAGGAGGACGCAGTCCGGTACGTCGCCGCCTGGATGCACGCAGACCACGAGGCGTTCGTCGATGGCACCAACACCGAGCGCGAACCCCGGTACGAAACGACTCCGTTCGAGCAGTGGGCACCGACCGAGTGCGCCCGCGTGGGTGCGGAACGGGTCCTCGAAGTCGCCCGCGACCGACTCGAACGGGGACGCGAGGAGGTCCGGTACGGCGTCTCGGCCGAAGACGGCGCAGAGACGATTCACGTCGAGTACTCGACCGTCCTCGGTCGAGACGGAACGACCGTCTCCGAACCGACGGTGGACCACGACGAACTGGTCGCTGCGACGCCCGCGTCCGTTACGGTGACGATCTCCTTCGACGGCCGGACCCACACCGAGACGATCCCGGTGTGGGTCCAGCACTCGACCGAGCGACTGGAGTGACCGACGCGAAGCGACTCACTTTTTGGTCCTCGCCCCACGCCTACCCGACATGCAGAACGTCATCGCCGCGGGGCTGGGTATCGGCGACGACTACCCGCCGCGAATCATGGGCGTCCTCAACGTCAGCGAGGGGTCGCCCTACGACCCGAGCGTCTACGACGACCCGGGCGAGGCCGCCCAGTACGTCGATTCCGAGTTGATCGCGGAGGGCGCGGACATCGTGGACGTGGGCCTCGAATCAGCGAACAAGCGGTTCGAGGTACTCTCGGCCGAGGAGGAACTCGAACGTCTCGACACCGCGGTCGAGGCCATCGAGAGCGTCTCGGGCGACGCCGTCTTCTCCATCGAGACCCGCTACTCGGAGGTCGCCGACGAGGCGCTCTCGCGTGGATTCGACGTGGTCAACGACGTCTGCGGGTTCGCCGACCCCGAGATGCCTGCGGTCTGCCGAGAACACGACGCCGCGGTGGTCAAGATGGCGAGTCCGCCCGACCTGAAGCGGCCCGGCGCGGTGGAGAAGCCCGACGACATCTACGAGGCCCTGAAGCGCGGGGGCCTGACCGACAAGACCATCGTGGACCCCGCGTTCGGGGGCTGGAGCGAGGACAAGACCCTCGAAGACGACCGCGAGACCTTCCGCCGCCTCCGGGAGTTCCGCGGCCTCGGACAGCCCATCCTCGTGTCCATCAATCGGAAGAACTTCCTCCGGAAACTGGCCGGCCGGAGCACCGAGGAGGCCCTGTCGGTCTCACTCGCCGCGACCTCGATGGCGGTCGAGCGCGGCGCACACGTGATTCGGACCCACGACGTCGCCGAGACCGCGGACGCCGCCAAAATCGGCGCGGCGTTCGCCCGCGACCGGGTTCGCTTCGACGAGGACGGTCTCGCCGTCGAGGAACTCGACGTGACGAACGCCCGGGAGACCGCCCGCCACCTCGAACGGATCGGGGCCGCCCCGGTGGAAGCGACCGGTGAGACGGCCAGTACAGAGGCAGCTAATGAGGTGACCGGTGGGACAACCGATGAAGCGGTCGAGGAGGCGACGGCCCGCGTCTTCGAGTTCTCGGGGCTCTCGGACGGGGAACGCGAGACCCTCGCGGCGACCGCCGTGGACGCCCGAGTCCTCCTTGAGCCCGGCGACTCGGGCGTCCTGCTGGCTGGTTCGCCCGCCGCCCTCGCCCGACTTCGGAGCTACGTCCGCGAGAGGTCCGGGCGGTCCGGCGAAGCTCACGAGCGACTCACCCGGGCCCTGTCAGTCGTCAACGAGCCGAAACGCTAGGAGAAAACTTATACCGAGGGAGGCAGAACCCCGGCTTGGGAAGCCGGAAGGGCGCTCGCGGGTAGGGGTACTTGCTTGCGAACTTCCGGCTCGAAGCGATTCCTACCATGAACTACGAAACGTGGAGCCCCGTCTACGAGCAGATTTTAGCCGACTTCGGTTTCGACCGCGGGGCCGACGAACAGGCTCGCGACGAACTGGCCAGTCTGCTGGCCGAATCCCTGTCGTTCGACCCCGACCACCTCGACGTGGCGGGCGACACCGTCGCAATCGCGGGTGCTGGCCCCTCGCTGACCGACGCGGACGGCCCCGAGATGGACGATTCCGGGACGGCCGACTCCGAACTCGACCGGGCGCGCGAGGCCGACGCGGTGTTCGCGGCCTCTACGGCCGCCGCCGTGCTCCGGAGCGAGGGCGTGACAGTCGATTGCATGGTCACCGACCTCGACAAGACCCCCGAGACGGCCCGGGAGCTGACCGAGGAGGGAACCCCGGTCGCGGCCCACGCCCACGGCGACAACGTTTCAGAACTCCGGCGGTGGGTTCCGGAACTCGACGCCGAGTACGTCGTGCCGACGACGCAGGCCCGACCGGTCGGTCCGGTCCGGAACTTCGGCGGGTTCACCGACGGCGACCGGGCGGCCTTCGTTGACCTTCGTCGGCTGGGACTTCGACGACCCCGGTGTCGAGGAGATGAAAGCTCGAAAACTCCGCTGGGCCGAGCGATTGCTCCGATGGCTCGAACTTCGACGGGACGAGGAGTTCCGGATTCTAGACGGTCGACGCGCGGGAATCGACGTGAGCGACTTTCCGGACGGGAGCTCCGAACGACATTTGTGACCAACCGTCATATTTAACTATTCAGTCATCTCTCTACTAGGGAGTGATGTCTGACGAGGACTGCGAGCACGCGGCGGTATCCGAAACCCCGGTGCTCAGTGATGGAGGCGAATCGCTTCTCAGTCGCGTCTTCGCGGCACTCGCCCATCAACGGCGGAGATACGTCCTCTACTATCTGCGCGATAACCAGCAGGTTCAGACCGACGAACTCGCCAGCCAGATCGTCGCGTGGGAGCGGAACGTTCCGACCGAGGAGGTGCCAGCCGAGGCGAGCGAGCAAGTCCACGCGGAACTCGTCCACTCGCACCTCCCGAAGCTCGAGGACTACGGGCTCGTAGAGTACGACCCGCGGACCGGCGACGTCGGGTACACCTATCCACCGTCCATCCTCGACGACGTCCTCAAACTCGCTGCCACCATCGAGGAGCCCCCGTAGAACGGGGCGAACCCATCGTGCCGCGACGAAGAGAAAACCGATCTCAGGGCCGGAGAGCGACCTTTCCCACGGTCTCGCGGTTCTCGATGGCGGCGTGAGCCTCGTCGGCGTCTTCGAGCGGGAAGGTCGCACCGACCACGACTTCGAGGTCACCGCCAGCGAGCATCTCCTGTAGCTCCGGCACCGCCGTCAGCACGCGCTGGGGGTCCCGGGCGAGCGCCTGTCCGAGGTGGAAGCCGACGACGGAGACGCTCTCGAACAGCAGGCGCGTGGTCTCGACCCGTCCGGGTTCGCCGCTGGCCGCGCCGTAGGCGACCACCCGGCCGAAGTGCGAGAGGGCGTCGAGGCTCCGCGAGAAGGTGTCGCCGCCCACGCCGTCGAGGACCAGATCGACGCCTGCTCGCGGGTCACTTCCCTCCCCGCTCGCATTCGAGGAACGGGGTTCCTCGCTCTCGCCGTCCGTCTTCTCCTCGACGACCTCCCGGAAGTCGGTCTCCTCGTAGTTGATGGGATGGTCGCAGCCGAGTCGCTCGGCGAGTTCGAGCTTCTCGTCGGTGCTGGCGGTGCCGAACACCTCCGCGCCCGCCGCGCTGGCGAGCTGGACCGCCGCGGTGCCGACCCCTCCCGCGGCCGCGTGGACGAGGACCCGTTCGTCTTCTTCGAGGCCGCCCCACTCGTGGAGGGCGGAGTGGGCCGTCAGGAACTGGACGGGGAACCCGGCGGCCTCCTCGAAGGAGAGCGACTCGGGCACGGCGAACAACGAGTCGGCGTCCGCGACGGCGTAGTCGGCGTAGCCGCCCCGGCCGGTCGTGGCGACCACTCGTTCGCCGACCTCGCGCTCGACGCCCTCGCCGACCGCGTCGATGGTCCCTGCGGCCTCCATCCCCGGCACGTAGGTCGGCTCCGGCCCGCCGTGGTAGTGGCCTCGGCGTTGCATCACGTCGGCGAAGTTGACCCCCGCGGCCTCGACCGCGATTCGGACCTCGCCGGGGCCGGGTTCGGGTCGCTCGCGGTCCGCGACTTCCAGTACGTCGCTGTCGCCGAACTCCGGAACTCGCACGACCTTCATGGCCGAGCGTTGGGTGGGCATCTCAATAAGTAAACCGCCCTCGGTGGACGGGACTCCCGCAGGTACTCGGTGGACCGTCGATCAGCTACTCGACCGACGAGCCAGCGGCTGTCAGCCGCTCGACCGACTGGCCAATCCGATGCCCCGCGAGCGC
>PXSM01000136.1:25896-34549 GCA_003023465.1 Halobacteriales archaeon SW_6_65_15
GGTTGCCGTCGATGGGCACGGGGAGCATGTCGGCGACGAGGTGGCTCCCCAGTCCGGCGAACGACCCGCCGAACCCGAGCGCGAACGCCGCCTCCGGCCGGAACGACGGCAGGCCGTCGACGCGCCGCGCGAGCCACAGGACGTTGACCGAGACGAACGCGAACGCGAGTCCGACTGCGAGACTCGCCGAGAAGACGAAAACGAGGGTGTGCATGCCCCCGTGGTGGTGCGTGATGGGAATCGGCGTGTCGGCGTCCGGTAGAAGCGAGGTGGCGAGAGCCAGCGCGACCATCGGCAGGTATCGGCGCTTCCGGTCGAGCAGGAGTGCCGCGGGCGCGACCACGAGCAGGGCCAACCCCACGTGCCCTAACGGGTACATAACGTTCGTAGGACGGTAACGGCCTTAAAAACGTCGGGCATCCGAGAGCTACGCTCGTTGGGAGATCGAGGCGCTCGCCGGGAAGTCGGACGGTCGCTAGGAAGTCGAGAGTGATGGTCCACCCGACGAGGATGTCAGTGTGTGACTCGCCAACTCGTTTCCGGCAAGCCTCATGGTCGGGGAGCCGCTACGGGCAGTATTCCCAACGAAGACGATGGTGACAGCTACGATATCTAGACTCTCGAACTACGCCAGCGCGATCCTGTTCGTCGGCCTCGCGGCGATCTGGGGGACGGCCTATCTCGCCATCGACGTCGGGCTCCGGAGCGCGCCGCCGGTGACCCTCGCGGCCCTCCGGTACGACGTCGCGGGAGCCGTGCTGCTCGTCGCCGCCCTCGCCGGACCCGTCCGCCGGGGCGGGCGCTGGCGACCCCGCGGTGCCGAGGGGTGGAAGCTGGTCACCGAGGGCGGCCTGCTCGTGGTCGGGCTCCACTTCGCGCTCCTGTTCGCCGGCCAGCAGTACGTCTCCGGCGGCATCGCTTCTGTCGTGATGAGTCTGACGCCCGTCCTGACGCCGATCTTTGCGCTGTGGCTCCTCTCGGGCGAGCGACTGGACAGCCGGGAGACGGTCGGCGTCCTGCTCGGCCTCCTCGGGGTCGCAATCGTGGCTCGACCGACGCCGGGTGCCGGTTCGGGCGGCCAGCTTGCGGTCGGCGTCGCACTCCTGTTCCTCTCGGCCGCGAGCCTCGCGCTCGGGTCGGTACTGACCCGGCGACACCAGACGGAGATGTCCGTGGTCCCGACGCAGGCGTGGATGATGGGCCTCGGGGCGCTCGTGCTCGACGCGCTCGTGTTCGCTCTGCCCGGCGAATCGTTCGCTCTCGTGGAACCCTCGTTCGAGTTGCTGGCGGCGCTGGCCTACCTGTCGGTGGTCGCCAGCGTCGGCGGGTTCGTCGCCTACTTCCACCTGCTCGACCGGTTCGGCCCGAACGAGGCGACCCTCGTCAGCTACGTGGTCCCGATGTTCGCCGCGCTGAGCCAGTGGGTCGTGCTGGGCGAAGGAATATCGACGGCGACGGCGCTCGGATTCGGCGTCATCCTCCTCGGGTTCGCCGCCGTCAAGTGGCGAGCGGTCCGCCGGACGGTGACGCCCACACCGGACCGGGTGACTGCGGTGTCCGCCACGTCGAGCGATGACGCCGTCGTGGTCGGCGGGAACGCCTACTATCGGGCGGCGGACTGAGTGGCTTCACGCGACCGTCGAGACAGTCGCGACCGGCGGCGGTTGACGGTGGCGGAGAATTATCACCCATGCGGTTGATACGAACGGTATGGACGTCCTCTCGTGGAACGTACAGGGTGCGTTTCCCCCGCAGGGGTCACCCGAGCGAATCGAGGCGCAAATCGACTTCATCCGCGACGAGGCGGGGTGTCCCGACCTCCTCATGTTAAACGAGGTCACGAAGACGCGGCGTGACCTGTGGCGCGACGTGCTGCAGACCGACGCCGGATACGACGAGGTCGTCGACACGCTAGATTGGGCGGAACGGCTCGGCCAAATCGACGTGCCGCCATTTCAGGACTTCGACAAGGTCAACGGGAACCTCATCGCCGTCCACGAGGAGAGTCCACTTCGCGACCTCACGCGCCAACGGCCGAGCATTCGGGACGAACCGTTCGGGGAGTCCGACCTGAAGCACTGGGACACGAACTTTCCCGAGAAGATACTCAACGCGGAGGTCGAACTCGGCGACCGCAGTATCGACCTCTGGAACGTCCGGACCGTTCCGGGTAGCATGTTCGGCGAGGAGAAGATCAAGATCCTGGAGAACGTTTACGAACGGATCCTCGCAAAGGATACGGGACCGCGAATCCTCGCAGGGGATTTCAACGCACCCGAGGACGAGACTGCAGATGGCGAGGTCATCCCTTGGCGACACGGGAGAGGAGACCCGCTCTCGGAGCGCTGGAAAGCCGCCGAGCGCAATATCTTGACCGGCTTGGAGGACGTCGGCATGGTCGACGTCTTCCGGACGGTCAATGGGTACGGCGACCTCGACGCGCTGGACGTCAGCCATCCCACCGGTGACAGGGACACGCTCACAGGGAAGCGATTCGATCACGTCATCGCCTCACAGCGCCTGAACCCTCACGACTGCCACTACGACGCAGACGGACTGGACTGCAGTGACCACGCTCCACTCGTCGCTACGTTCGACCCGGACCTTTCAGAGTAAACCCCGGACATCGAGATACGCATCGTCAACGCGATTACGACTCCGACAGCCGCTCGCCGCCGAGGTACAACCGCTCGGGGTCCGGGCGGCCCTCCGCGAAGGGTTCGTGGTACTCCATCAACTGGAAGAGGACGCCCGTCGGGTTCTTGGGCGAGACGAACGCCTCGGACCAGCCCTCGTAGTCGGTGCGGTCCACCACGCGGATTCCTTCCGATTCGAGGCCCTCGACGGCGGCGTCCATGGCCGCGACTTCGAGCGTGACGTGGTGCATCCCCGGACCATTTTCTTCGAGGAAGCTCGTGAGGAAGGACCGTTCATCCTCCACGGGTTCGATGAGTTCGACCCGCGAGGCGTCCCCGAGCAGGTAGTACGCCCACCGGAACGCGCCCGTCGGGTCCTCCTCGTGGACCAGCTTCTCGGCTCCGAGGAGATTCAGCAGGGGTTCGGCGTCGGCTACCGATTGGACCGCGATGCCGACGTGAGCCACGTGGATTTCGGGCATCTGGGCGTCGGTCATGTGGTTCCGATGTGTGGGGCCGAGTCGCATAGGTTTTGATGCGGAGGCATGTATGGATGTTTCTAAGAATTATATACGTATTTTAGAGCAATTTTCTACTGTCTTACCAGTGAATGAGGCCCAAGAAGTTCTTGAAAGCCCCCGCCCGGTCGGTAGCAGTCGTAGGAATGTTTAGTAGAGGAATCGTCGCTGAAAATTCCCAGAAAGCCCCCGCCCGGTCGCGGTCGCTCTGCCGGATATTCGCGCCTTAGAGCACCGTCGGAAACGAGTTCCGACGAGCCTTCGTTCGCTTCACTCACGAAGACACCGCACCGCGTCGGCGCGAATAGGGCCGACAGAGACGACTACATGAACGCGACCGGGCGGCCCCTTTCAGTCCACCCAGACCGTCGTAAGCGAGGGCCACGCCCTCCCCAGCCGATTGCGTTACTCGTCGTCGCTTTGCTCCTCCTGCGTTACTCATCCCTCGCGCGAATGATGGCTCGGCACGAGGCCTCGCCAGCGCGCGGCGAGCGTTCGATTGGTGGAGAACGTCTCGAAATTCTACCAGTCGGATTCTACGCTTCAGGTCCGAGCGCGTCGATGGTCGTCTCGACTTCTTCGCCCGTCGCGCCGCGGGGGAACGAGACGGCCACCCGGTCCACGCCGTCGATGTCCTCGAACTTTCGGAGGTGGTCGCGGGCCTCGTCGGGGGTGCCGACCGCGCCGAGGTCCCGGAGGAGGTCGTCGTCGATGGCGTCGAGGGCGGCCTCCCGGTCGCCGTTGCCCCACGCGGTCGCGACGGCTTCGGCGGTCTCCTCGTAGCCCTGCCGGGAGAGGGCGTTCCGGTAGAAGGTCCCCATCGCGCCGACGTAGAACGCGAGATGCTGGCGCGCGAGGCTCCGGGCGCGGTCGCCGTCGTCGAGGGCGGCGCAGGTCAGCGAGAGCGTGACTCGCACGTCGTCGGGGTCGTGGTCGCCCAACTCGGCCCCGCGCCGGAGGTCTTCGAGCCGATCCCGAACCCCGTCGGGCGTGAGCATCAGCGCGTGCCAGCCGTCGGCGAATCGGCCCGCTAACTCGACCGACTTCGGTCCCATCCCGGCCGCGTCGATGGGCGCAGGCGTCTCGGGCGGGTCGCACCGCAGTCGGAACCCGCCGAGGGTGAAGATGTCGCCCGCGTAGTTGACCGTCTCGCCGGACTGGACCTTCCGGACGATCTCGACGTACTCGCGGGTCCGCCGGAGCGGCCGGTCGAAGCTCTGGCCGTGCCAGCCCTCGATGACCGCGGGACCGGAGGGGCCGACGCCCAGTCGCATCCGACCACCGGATAGCTCCTGCAGGGTCGCGGCGGTCTGGCCCACGAGCGCCGGGGACCGCGAGTAGACGTTCAGGATGGACGGTCCGATGCCGATCTCCTCGGTGCGCTCGGCCATCGCCGAGAGGACGGTCACGGCGTCCCGGCCCCACGTCTCGGGGAGCCACGCCCGGCGGTATCCGCGCTCTTCCGCGCGCTGGGCGACCCCGACGACGTCGGCGATGCTCGGCTGGGCGGCCACCGGCAGGTGGACGGTTCGCTCGGTCATGGACGAGACCACGGAAGCGGTCCCCATAGTTCCCCCTCAACGCCGAGCGACGGGAGCGCGGTTTATTCGACCGGAAGATTCGACTGCGGAAGATTGATAGGATGGTTGTCAGTACACCGAATCGATGACCGCCGACGCGCCGCCCGACAGCGACGCACCACCCGACGGATTCGAGCTACGGGCGTGGGTGAGGCGGTTCCGAGAGACCGACCACGGAGCCGTCGTGTTCGCCCGCGAAACCGTCTAGAGCGTCCTGCTCGGTCTCGTCCTGTTCGGCGCGAGCGGCGTCTGGCCGCCGATGGTCGCCGTCGAGAGTCCGAGCATGGAACCCCACATGTCCCGGGGCGACCTCGTGCTCGTGATGGACGAGGAGCGGTTCTCCCCCGAGTTCGCCACCGACGACACGGGCGTCGTCACCTATCGAACCGGCGAGCGCGAGGGCTACCGGTCGTCCGGCGACTACGGTGACGTGATAATCTTCCGCCCGGACGGAAGCGACCGCGAGACGCCCACGATCCATCGCGCCATGTTCTGGGTCGAGGAGGGCGAGAACTGGTACGACAGGGCGAATCCGGACCACGTGCTTGGAGACGATTGCGAAGCCATGCCCAACTGTCCGGCACCGAACGCGGGCTTCATCACCAAGGGAGACAACACCAGACACTACGACCAAGTGGGCGGAATCAGTCGGCCGGTTCGTCCGTCGTGGATTCGGGCTACCGCAGAGGTCCGGCTTCCGTACCTCGGTCACCTTCGACTCGCACTCGATGACGGAGTGACGGCGAAGGCGACGGCCACGTAATCGAACAGGGTTACGAAATTCTGGAATATACCGTCTTCTGGTTTCTCGATAAACTAAAGTCCATTACGTCCTTGCGTCCGAACGTGGACTTCTCCGTCTCGCATCCCGAGGAACGAGGGTTCGCGTTCTCCGCGAGCGAGGTGACCGGCGCGGTCGGCGACTCCGCGACGGTCCTCCCGGTGGTTGTCGCCGTCGCGGCGCTGACCGACCTCGGGCTTCCCCTCCTCCTGCTCTGGTTCGGCGTCTTTCAGGTCGTCTGGGGTCTGCGATACGGGGCTCCCGTCTCGGTCGAACCGATGAAGGCGCTCGCGGCGCTGGTCATCGCGGGGTCGCTCACGGTCCCCGAACTCGCGGTGGCCGGAACGCTCGCTGGCGTCGTCCTGCTCGGCCTCGGCTCGGTCGGGGCACTCGGAGCGCTCGCCGAGCGAATCGACCGCGCCGTCATCCGGGGCGTCCAACTGGCGGTCGCGCTCGTCCTCGCCCGGACTGGCCTCGAACTCGGGGCTGGCGCGCCGAAAACTGCCCTCGCGGCCGCGCTCGTCGGGGGCGTGGTCGTCGCGCTCGGACGCCCGCGGGCGAGCGCGCTGGCTGTCCTCGGGTTCGGAATCGTCTTCGCCGGGGCCGAGACGGGGATGCCCCAAATCGCGGTGCCGGAGTTCGTTACCGTAGTCGCGCTCGTGCCGAACGCCGGGGTGGCCGCCTTCGCGCCGACCCCGGACGCCCTCTCGGCCGCGGGAGCCCAACTGGCGATGACCGTGGGCAACGCCGCGGTGGCGACCTCACTCCTGCTGGACGACCTCTTCGACGCCGAGGTGTCGCCAGACGAACTGGCGACCAGCATGGGTGCGATGAACCTCCTCGCGGTTCCCCTCGGCGCGCTTCCCATGTGCCACGGCAGCGGCGGCGTCGCCGGAAAGTACGCCTTCGGCGCGCGAACTGCGGGCGCGAATCTCGTCCTCGGCGCGCTCTACGTCGGGGCCGCCTTCGCCGCCGCGGAACTGGTCGCCGCGTTCCCCATGGCGGCGCTCGGCGTCGTCCTCGTCCTCGTCGCCGCCCAGTTGGGCCGGACGAGCCTCGACACCGACTCGCTCGGACTGACCGCGGGCGTCGGGATGCTCGGGCTGGCGACGAACGTCGGGCTGGCGTTCCTCGTCGGCATCGCGGCGTCGGCAGTGTTGGCTCGGGTTCGCACCAACGCGTGACGATTTCCGGGATGACGATTTCCGGGGAGGCGAACGTTTAGTGGGTAGAAACCGGAGAGGCGTTCATGGAGTACGACTTCGTCGTGGTCGGCGCGGGACCGTCGGGACTCCAGTTCGCGCGCGAGGTCGCGTCGAGGTCGGACCGCTCCGTCGTCGTTCTGGAGCGCAACGACCGGCTCCGGGACAACGACAAGTCCACCGGCGGGACGTTCCCGGAGGTCGTCGAGCGCTACGACGTTCCCGACGAGGCGCTCATGGGCGAGGCGAACGCAGTTACCTTGGAGAGTCCGAACCGACGAAGTCGTCACGCCATGCGGAGCTACGTCCTCGACTTTCCGCGATTTCTGGAACTTCTCGGCGAGGACGCGGCGTCGATGGGTGCCGCGGTGCGAACCGGAACGCGAGTCACCGAGCCAATCGTCGAGGACGGCGCAGTTCGCGGTGTCCGGTACCGGGACTCGGACGGCGGGGGAACCCTCCGAGGTCGGATCACCGTGGACGCGAGCGGCCCGAGCGCTGCCCTCACCTCGGAATTGGGATTTTTCGATGCGGAGGCCGCCCATCGAGGAGTCGCCCTCGAATTCGAGGTCGAGGGCGAGTACGAGACCGACGACGAACTCCTCTTCCGCTTCGACCACGACCGCGCGCCCGGCGGCTACGCGTGGACCTTCCCGGCGGGCGAGAACGCCTTCAAGGCGGGCGTTTGCTGGATGGACGAGTTCCACGCCGCGCGCGGAGGTAGGTGCGCCGACACCCTCCACGGGCACGTCGAGCGCTGGGTGGAATCCGAGCCGCGCTGGAGCGTCGAGCGGGTCAGGGCGAAACACGCCGGCGAGGGAATCTGGAACGACTCGATGAACCAGCGAGCGACCGACGGCTTCCTCGCCGTGGGCGACGCCATCTCCAGCATCAACCCCCTGTTCGGCGAGGGCATCCGGCCGGGGATGGAGTCGGCGACGATGGCGGCCGACGTGGCGCTCGAAGCCGTGACGACCGGCGACTGCTCGGAGTCGCGACTTCGGGCATACGAGCGTCGGTGGAACGAGCGCAAGGGTTGGTCGTGGAAGCTCCAGCGGGTGGTCGGCGAACTCCTCTACGACTTCGACGCCGACCAGCAGGACGCGTTCGTCGAGCGAGCCGCCCGCCTGTCGCCGACGGAGGCCGAGCAGTTGCGGACCTACAGTCTCGGCCCGGTCGCGCTGGCGAGGCTCTATCCGTTCAAGTTCAAGGACGTGCGGAAGTTCCCGACGCTGGTCGGCCATCTCGTGTGAGCGACCGCTGGCACGTCAAATTATAACACTCTTCACTCCCTTCCACCGGGCATGGACGACCCCTCGGAGGCCTACGGCCCGAACCGCCAGCGCGAGATGTACGCCGGCGGGATGCTCGCCGACCAGCGACCCGACCTGCCGATCAATCCCGACGAACTCCGCGAGCAGGCGATGGAGGCGCTCTCCTCGGAAGCCTACGCCTACGTCGTCGGGAGCGCGGGCGGGGAGGACACCGCCGACCGAAATCGCGAGGCGTTCCGGCGGTGGCGAATCGTCCCGCGGATGCTGCGTAACGTGGCCGAGCGCGACCTCTCGGTTGACCAATTGAGCCAAGAGCTTCCCATGCCGGTTCTGCTCGGGCCCATCGGCGTCCAGTCCATCATCCACGAGGGCGGCGAACTCGCCAGCGCGCGGGCCGCCCGACACCTCGGCGTCCCCTTCGTCTCCAGTTCCGCGGCCTCGGCCACGATGGAGGAGGTGGCCGACGAGTTGGGCGACGCGCCGGGCTGGTTCCAGCTGTATCCGAGCGCGGACCCCGACGTGACCGCGAGCTTCGTGAACCGGGCCGAGGAGGCGGGCTACGACGCCATCGTAATCACGCTCGACGCGCCGACGATGGGCTGGCGCGAGCGCGACGTGCAGAACGCCTACCTTTCGTTTCTCGACGGCGAGGGCGTGGCGAA
>PXSM01000137.1 GCA_003023465.1 Halobacteriales archaeon SW_6_65_15
CGTGGCCAAGCTCGCCGAGGCCGACGAGGACCCAATGGCCGCGGTCCGAACCGCCACCTCGATGCTGTCGGCCTACGAGGCCGACGACGACGCCGACACGACCGACCGCGAGGTCAATCTCGCGAAGGGCCAGCGCATCACCGCGAAGGTGCCCACCATCGTCGCGGCGTTCAAGCGCATCCGGGACGGCGACGACCCGGTCGAGCCCCGCGAGGACCTCGGCCACGCCGAGAACTTCCTCTACATGCTCAACGACGAGGAGCCCGACGAGGTGCTGGCCGAGACGTTCGACATGGCGCTCGTGCTCCACGCCGACCACGGCCTGAACGCCTCCACGTTCGCGGCGATGGTCACCGCCTCCACGCTGTCGGACGTCCACAGCGCCATCACCAGCGCCATCGGCACCCTCGCCGGGCCGCTCCACGGCGGGGCCAACGCCAACGTCATGAAGATGCTGAAGGAGATCGACGAGAGCGGCAAGGACCCCAAGACGTGGGTCGACGACGCCCTCGACAGCGGCGAGCGCATCATGGGCTTCGGCCACCGCGTCTACAACGTCAAGGACCCGCGAGCGAAGATTCTCGGCGAGAAGAGCGAGGCGCTGGGCGAGGCCGCGGGCGACACCCGATGGTACGAGATGTCGGTCGCCATCGAGGAGTACATGCAGGACTCGAAGGGCCTCGCGCCCAACGTGGACTTCTACTCGGCCTCGACCTACTACCAGATGGGCATCCCCATCGACCTCTACACCCCAATCTTCGCCATGTCCCGCGTCGGCGGCTGGATCGGTCACGTGCTGGAGCAGTACGAGGACAACCGCCTCATCCGGCCCCGCGCGAAGTACGTCGGCTCGAAGCAGGAAGAGTGGGTGCCGATTAGCGAGCGGTAACCTAATTACTGCCTTCTTTCGACTCGAATAGCACGTATTCGATTACACCAATAGTCAACCCCCCGAAATATTATAACTGTAGAGGGGCAAACTAGATCTGGTACTGAAGTCTCTCAGAGAGATTAGCCTGTGCAAATCAAAATTATTTGATTCCGCCAAGGTCAAACTTGGTCGGAATCGGAAAATCCATGAACTGGTTCAAAAAGCCAGAGATTCCCACATGGATAAAAAGAATCTCTGAAATCCTCGCCAACTTTGCGCAAGCAAGTTGGTACGCCCTTCGAGTTTTGGGCGTTTTATAGAGGGAAATGACTCCAGTACCTCTTCATAATCAACCAATAGACGTAACGACTCAAATTTTCGCCGAATAGGCTTTTGGTGGATTTCTATCGGAAGGAAATCCCGCCGGCCGTAGGTGGCCGGTACCCTGTTGCACCAAACTGCATTCGTGACTATATCATCTACACACATAAAACGTTCGGTAGTGTCAATCTTCCTAAATCTTATCTCGTAGTCTTTTTTGACTACAACTGCCGGGGTCGCCCTGTTGCACCAAAGCGGTGACTCCGGTGGACTGGATGAAGAAGGAAATCCCGGAGCGAGTACCCACGTGGCTTACGAAGGCTTCGGAAGTCGTTCTCAACCTCGCGCGAGCAGGTTGGTACGTCGTCCGAATCCTGACGCGATTCACGTGATGGGAAAACGACCTCGGTACTCCAGAGATCGGACCGAAATCGCGGTTCGTTTTACGCCTCCTCCACGCTCCCTCGCTCCCCCATCATCTCCGCGGCCCGCCCGGCCCAGCCGCCCCATCTGAATCCGGCCGCCACGACCGCGAGCGACCAGACGTAGTAGAGGAAGATGGCGGCGTAGACGCCCACGACGCCGTAATCGAGGTGAACCCCGACCAACCACGCGAAGCCGACCATGAAGCCGAACATCCCCGTCGTCCGGGCGATGAAGGGCGTTCGAGTGTCGCTGCCGCCCTGCAGGGAGCCCGAGAAGACGACGAACAGCGCGAGGAACGGGGCCGAGACGGCGTACACCCGCGCGAAGTCGGCGGCGTAGCCGAGCGTCGCGGCGTCGTCGGTGAAGAACTCCACGAACCAGTCCGCGCCGAAGAACAGCGCGACCCCGATGGAACCGACCGTCAGGAGCGCGAGCGAGGCAGTCGCCCAACCCTCGAAGCGGGCGCGGCCGGGGGTACATCCGGCGGCCGATCTGGTAGGCGGCGTTGACCTCCGTGCCGAACCCGAGCAGGATGGAGTTGAAGGGGAACTCCGCGACGGTGGCCGCGAGGCCCTCGGCGATTCGTGGGGCGCTCACCACGAGCAACTGGCGCGCGATGACGGTGTCGGTCGGCCGGGCGAACGACGCCTCGGTCAGGTCCCAGCGGATGGCCGCGACGAGCGCGAGCGCGGTGAACAGGTTGCCGAACGCGGTCGCGATGCCGACGCCGACGATGTGGAGGCGCTGGAACGGGCCGACGCCGAGGCCGAGCGCGACCGTGCCGCCGATGTTGAGCAGGTTCGAGACCACGTTGACGTACATCGGGGTGCGGGTGTCGCCGGTTCCCTGCAACGAGCGCGCGCCGACGAGGGCGACGTGTCGCGCGGGTGCGGTGGCGAAGATGATGGCGAGGTACGTGCCGCCCATCCGGGCGACCTCCGAGGGTGCGCCGAGGACGGCGATGGCGAACTCCCCCAGAAAGAGGCCGAACAGTACGAACGGTATCCCGGAGAGCGCGCCGATGAGGATAGCCTGCGTGACGGCCTCGTCGCGGTTGGCGGTGGCGTCGCTTCCCGTGTCCTGACTGGAGAGGGCGATGGCCCCGCCGCCGAGACCGAGGCCGATCCGCAGGGGAAGTCTGGCGTAGAGATCCGCCAGCCCGATGGCCGCGACCGCGGCGGGCGAGAACAGGCCGGTGACGACGATGTCGGTGGTCCGCATCAGGGTTCGAAGCACCTGCTCGGCCATCTCTGTGGAAAGCCCGACGGGATTGCCCGTTCGGAGTCAGGCTACCCGTCCGGACTCAAACGCTCCGTACTCGGGGCGGCCGAGCTTTCAGGCGTCGGATAACAAACTGGAGGTTCGGTGAAAGGACGGTATGGAGCGCGTACACTGCTCGCTGGCACTCGCCGCCTTGCTGGTCCTCGCTGGCTGTATCGGCGGCGGGCCGCCCCCGAGCGAGGCGGCCGAAACGACGGGAGAGACGACCGAACTGGCAGGGACGACCGACGTCACGACCGGGCAGGCACAGCAGACGACTGCGACCGGTGGATTGGAGACCACCGCCGGAATCGAGAACGCGACGCTTCCCGAGAAAGACGTCTTCGAAGCCTACGGTGTCACGATGAACTATTCGGCCGGAGGCGACCTCGACCGCTCGTCGGTCGGCAGGTCCGAAACCGGGGGTCGCTCGACGGTCGTGGTGACGCACTACGAGCGCGACGGGAATCGATCACTGCTCCGGACGAACGCTACGGGGGGAGAGACGGCCATCTACCACGGCGAGACCGTGAGCATGATGAAGACCGTCCGAGACGGGGAAGCGAGCTACCTGCTTCTCGGGAATAGCACCGACGACAACGTCGAGACCAACGTTACCACCGACCCGGCGTCCGCGTTCGTAGTGGAGTTGGCGAAGCTCCAGTTGATGCCGTACGAGGAGGTCGGAACCGTCACGCGGAACGGGACGACGATGACGAAGTACGAGGCGACCGGTCCGGGATACTACGCGAGCGACGAATTGGCGGGAGAGTCGAGCGTCGAGTCGTACACTTCGACTGTACTTATCGACGAAGACGGTCTCGTCCGGCTGTTCCATCAAGAAGTCGTCGTCGAACGCGGCGGAGAGACCGTGATCGAGGAAACGACCCTTCGATTCGAGGACGTCGGCACTACGACCGTCACGGAACCGGAGTGGGTGGAGAACGCGTACGACGAGACCGCGAACACCGAGACAGAGGGCGACGAAGACACCGACGACGAGTAATCCGAAGCGCCAACTACGCGACCCGCAAACGTAGCCGCATGGACGTCTTCGTCTACGGTACCCTGACCGACCCGGCGCAGGTCGCACGAGTCGTCTCCGAGTTCGAATTTCGAGGATCCGCCACCCTCGACGGCCTCCACCGAGTCGAAGGCGAGTACCCCACGCTCGCACCCTGCGGGGAAGTGTCGGGACGCGTTCTCCGGAC
>PXSM01000138.1 GCA_003023465.1 Halobacteriales archaeon SW_6_65_15
GTGCTGGTGTACGGGCTGGCCTACGGCGGAAACGGGGCGTTGCTGGCACCCCTCGTCGCGGACCTGTTCGGCCGCGAGCACATCAACGCGGTGTTCGGCCTGGTCTCGGTTTCGTTCGCGGTGAGCGGGTTGGCCGCGCCGTATCTGGCCGGAGTGGGCTATGCGCAGTGGGGGACGTACGACCCGGTGTTCGTCGCCGCCGGAGTGGTGGCAGTCGCGGGCGCAGGGGCCGTGGGCGTGGCAAATCGATTGTGAGGAACGCGGCAAGTCAGTTGTAAGCAACTGTAACCGGTCGGCTCCGAAGATGACTTTTCTCGGCGTCGCAGCATCGTTGTGAACTATTCGCACAGTTCTTCGACCAGCCTCTGGAACCCATTCACCACCACCCTATGAAGAGAAAATATTTTCAATACTGGCTACCGAAGTCTATCGTAATCGGAGGCTCCCCACTGTGCCCAAAATGGAAACGGCGGACATCGAAACAGACCTCAGTCTCTTCAAGTACGACAATCTGGAGCAGTTACCCGAACGGTATCGGGACTTGGACGAGGCCGAACGAACCGAACGCATCGAGGCCGCGAAGGCAGAGCTGGGCGACGACCTCGTCATCCTCGGCCACAACTACCAGCGCCGGGAGATCGTCGAACACGCCGACTTCATCGGCGACTCCTACCAGTTGAGCGTCGAAGCCGCCGAGGCCGACGCCGAGTACGTGGTCTTCGGCGGGGTGACGTTCATGGCCGAGTCGGCCGACATCATCACCGACGACGACCAGACCGTCATCCTGCCGTCGATGGAGGCCTCGTGCCCGATGGCCGGGATGGCCGAAGCCCTGCAGGTGGACGCAGCGTGGGCCGAGATCACCGAGGCCGCGCCCGAGGCCGACATCGTCCCCATCACGTACATGAACTCCTACGCCGACCTGAAGGCGTTCTGCGCCGAGCAGGGCGGCGCGGTCTGCACCTCCTCGAACGCCCACGACGTGTTCGAGTGGGCCTTCGAGCGGGGCGACAAGGTGCTGTTCCTGCCCGACAAGCACCTCGGGGAGAACACCGCCCACCGCCTCGGCATGGAGGACTCTATCGCCGAGTGGGACCCGTGGGACCCCGAGGGCAAGGACGGAGAGGCGCGAAGCGCCTCAGGAAGCCGGGCAGAGCCCGGCGTCGCCGAAGAGGTCGCCGAGAGCGACGTCATCCTCTGGGACGGCTACTGTCAGGTCCACGAGCGATTCCGCGAGGAGCACATCCGGCAGGTCCGCGAGGATCACCCCGACGCGAACGTCATCGTCCACCCCGAGTGCCGCCGGGAGGTCGTGGAGGCCGCCGACGTGGCCGGGAGCACGGCGGCCATCTGCGACACCGTAGCCGAGGCCGACCCCGGCGAGACGTGGGCCATCGGCACGGAAATCCACCTCACCAACCACCTCCAGCGCTGGCACCCCGAGGTGAACGTCCTGCCCCTCTGCGGCGATGCCTGCATGGACTGCAACGCGATGCGCCAGATCGACCCCAACTACCTGACGTGGGTGCTCGAAGAACTGGTCGAGGGCCGCGAGCGAAACGTCATCGAGGTCGCGCCCCGGGAGGCCGAACTGGCGAACGTGGCGATGGAACGAATGCTGGAGATCTGATCGACCATGACCGACGAAATCCCAGCCGAATCCATCCCGAGTGAGGCCGACGTGCTCGTCGTCGGAAACGGCGTCGCGGGCTGTTCGGCCGCGCTGGCGGCCGCCCGCGAGGGCGCGGACGTGCTGGTCGTCACGAAGGCCGAGCGCCCCGAGGAGACGACCTCCCACTGGGCGCAGGGCGGCGTGGCCACTACCCGAAGCAACCCCGAGGCGTTCAAGGAGGACGTGCTCGCGGCGAGTGCCGACACCGCCGACCCCGAGGCGGTCGAGGTGCTGGTCGAGGAGTCGCGCGAGGCGGTCGAGGACGTGCTGGTCGAGACCCTCGACGTACCCTTCGACCGGAACGAATCGGGATACGATTTCGGAAGAGAAGCGGCCCACTCCGAGCCGCGAATCCTGCACGTCAACGCCAGCACCGGCAAGTACCTCCTCGGGCCGTTCCTGAACCACCTCGACGCCCACGACCGAGTGACGCTACTGGCCGACACTGCCGCACTGGACCTGATCACCCACGAGGGCCGGGTTCACGGCGCAATCGTGGAGCAGGAAGGGGAGTGCCAGCCCGTCTTCGCGGGTGCCACAGTCCTCGCGACGGGCGGCATCGGGGCGCTCTACGAGAATTCGACCAACCCCGACACGGCGACCGGGGACGGGATTGCGATGGCCGCCCTCGCGGGTGCGGACGTGGAGGACATGGCCTACGTGCAGTTCCACCCGACGGCCTATGCCGGGGACGACCCCTTCCTCGTCAGCGAGGCCGTCCGGGGCGAGGGCGCGCTCCTCCGGAACGGCGAGGTCTCCGAGTCGCACTCGGAGGTTCGGGAGACGGAGTCTCCCGGTGGCGACCGGTTCATGCCCGACTACGACGAGGCCGCCGAACTCGCGCCTCGCGACGTGGTTGCCTGCGCCGTGGCCGACGAGCGCGAGGCGACCGGGGAAGTCGTGCTGGACGTGAGCCCCCTCGACTTCGCCGAGGAGTTCCCGGACCTCGCCGAGAAGTGCGAGGCGCGGGGCGTGGACTGGGAGTCGGGGATTCCCGTCCGGCCGAGCGAACACTTCCTCTGTGGCGGCGTCGCGGTGGACGACCGAGGTCGGACCAGTCTCGACCACCTGTTCGCCGTCGGCGAGTGCGCCCGGACCGGCGTCCACGGCGCGAACCGCCTCGCCTCGACCAGCCTGCTGGAGGGACTGGTCTGGGGACTGCGCGCCGGGGAGTCCGCCGCCGGGGTCCAACCGGAGCGCGTCGAAGCCCCCGAACTCCTCGACCGCGATCCCGACCTTCCGTCGGGGTTCGCCCGCGAGAAGTTCGTCCGCCTGCGCCGCGTGATGGACGAGAACGTGGGACTCCGGAGAACGCCGGAGGGCCTTCAGCGAGCGACGCCGGTCCTGCGACGGCTCAAGGGCGAGGTGGACGCCTACATCCGCACCCGGACCAGTCGGAGCCTCTACGAGCTTCGGAACGCCAGCGTGGTCGCCCTCCTCGTGGCCCGGGAGGCGATGGACGCCGAGCCGGTGGGGTGTCACGCACTCGAAGAACCGGACGATGCGGAGTCCAGCGAGGTGCCCGCGAATGCGAGTGACTGACCGGACGGTCAAGTCGTGGCTCCGCGAGGACGTGGGCCACCGCGACGTGACCAACCACGTCCCCGGCGAGACGACGGGGCGACTCGTCGCCAAAGAATCGGGGGTCGCCGCGGGCCTCGACGCCGCGAAAGCGGTCTTCGACTACCTCGACGTGGAGACCGAGGAGACCGTCGAAGCGGGCGAGCGAGTCGAGGCGGGCGACGTGCTACTGGAAGTCGAAGGGGCCGCCGAGTCGGTCCTCGAGGAGGCGGGGACCACTGAGGCCGACGCGATCGGCGCGCTGACGGGCAACCTCAACACGAACTTCTCGGCCTGTATGCACCCGCAAGACCACGCCGGGACTGCGGGGCGTCGAGAAGCGCGCCATCGCCGCGGGCGGCGGCGACACTCACCGGCTTACCCTCTCTGGGATGGTGATGGTCAAGGACAACCACGTCGCCGAGATGGGACTGGAGGAGGCGATTCGCCACTTCCGCGAGGAGAAGTCCTTCGCGACGAAGATCGAGGTCGAGGTCGAACGCCCCGCGGACGCCCCGCGGGCCGCCGACGCCGGGGCCGACATCGTGCTCCTGGACAACATGACGCCTGCGGAGGTGCGGGAGGGCGTCGAGATGCTTCCGGACGACGTGCTGGCCGAGGCGAGCGGCGGAATCGGGATTCCGGCCGTACCGGAGTACGCGACGACCGGCGTGGACGTGATCTCGATGGGGTCGCTGACCCACTCGGCGAACTCGCTGGACCTGTCGTTCCGGACCGGCGAGTGAGTAGGGCAACGGTTTTGGCGTTCTTGAACCGTATTTTCCTTCTCTAAAGAAACGGTATTATTTTCCAGCAGCAGGGAATTGACGGGAGTAACGGGTGCTGTCCGGACGAGCAACGGGCCGTTCTGAGTGCCGACCGGGGTCGGAAATTTTCACCTGACATACTCGTAGCCTTTTCAGTAGGAACTGGTTAACTAACTTCTCTACCGTAGAACGATTTACCGGAGTACCCCCATGAAAGAGACGAATCCGGAATCCGACCCCGACGCAGAGCCCGACGAGACCGGCAGACGCTGGGCGATGGAACGACGCCGCCTGCTTCAGGCGACCGGCGCGGGACTCGGGAGCTTCTCGCTG
Organism: Halobacteriales archaeon SW_6_65_15; assembly: GCA_003023465.1. Taxonomy (GTDB): domain Archaea; phylum Halobacteriota; class Halobacteria; order Halobacteriales; family Haladaptataceae; genus Halorussus. The sequence continues at coordinate 4,333 of PXSM01000138.1, forward strand.
ATCGGTTTCGGCGGCGACGTCGCCACGGCCCAGACCGGGTGTGCCGACGGACCGTTCGAGCGAACCTACGTCGGCGGGTCCATCAACATGGGCCAGATTCGCGCCGAGGAGGCTCGCGGAACCACCCCGTCCGACGTGGGTGCGGCGACTCCGCCGAGCGCCGCCACCGAGCCGGCGGACGGCCACCAGCCGCCCCAGAAGGCGGCTCAGGAGTCGAACGCCGACGCCGATGGACCGCTGACCGTCCACGCCGAGTACGACGGCGTGACCGCCGAGGACACCCGCGGGGCCGTCCCCTCAGACTCGCAGGTCGCGGCCGGGAACGGGAAGATTCTGCACGCGCTCAACCAGCAGGTCGCCATCTACAACAAGCGGTCGGGCCAGCGCGAGCAGATGGTCCGACTCGAACGGCTGTGGGAGCCGGTCATCGACGAGCCCGAGGGCGGGTTCGCGTACGGCTACCCGTTCGTGTTCGACCCCCGGGCGCGGTACGACCGCAACGAGGACCGGTTCGTCGTCTGCGCGGTCCAGTACGAACCCGGACTGACGACCGACGGCGAGATCGTGGACCGCGAGGAACTCGAAGAGGGAGCCGACCCGAGGGACGGTGAAGAGGGCGAAGACGAGGTGAGCGAGGACGACGCCGAGACGGAACTCAGCCGCCCGCCGCGGGGCTGGTGGATGGTGGCCGTCTCCGCGACCAGCAACCCCAACGGGAAGTGGTACGTCTACCGCGTCCCGCCGATCACCAACGAGGGGCTGGTCGATTACCCGACGCTGGGTCTCGACCGGGACGCCATCTACCTCACGCAGAACTTCTTCGGCGAGCAGTTCGAGGTGACGATGGCGACCCTCGACAAGGCCGCGATGTACGACGGCGACGCCGTCACCGGTCACCACTTCACCGGGATGCACAATCCCGACCCCGACGCGCCGTTCACGTTCACCGTCCAGCCCGCGCTCCAGCCGTTCTCGGGCGGCAGTTCCGGGAGCTACTACCTCGTGAACAGCGGGTTCGTCTCGAACGCGCTCACGCTCTGGGAGGTGACCGACCCCGTCGGCGACCCCGACCTCGCGTGTCACACGGTCGAGGTCGGGCCGTACAGCGGTCCGCCCGCGGCCGAGCAGCCGGGAACGGACGCCCGGATCGACACGCTGGGGACCCGGCTGATGAACGCCGACTACGACGACGGGTCGCTCTGGACGGCCCACACGGTCGGCTACGACTGGACCGGCGACGGCGACCGCGTGGCGGCGGTCCGGTGGTACGAGATCGACGTGGCGACCCGGTCGCTCGTCCAGAGTGGCGTCTACGGCGAGCCGAACACCTCCTACTTCATCCCGACGGTGAACGCCGACGACGGCGAAACGGTGGTCGTCCACAACGTCTCCGGGCCCGACACTTACCCGCGGATGGACGTCGCGGGCCGGACTGCCGACGCCCCCGCGGGCGAACTCGAAGACGCCGTTGTCGTCGAGGAAGGGGAGTCCAGCTACGACTACGGTGAAGGGAGCGACGTGATGCGATGGGGCGACTACAACGGGGCCGCTGTGGACCCGATAACCGGGCGGTTCTGGACGGTCAGTCAGTACTCGCCGGACGTGGAAATTCCGCCGGAGGCCGACGAGCGCGACCCGTACTACACCCGCATCGCCGAGGTGTCCTTCGAGGAGTAGCGAGCGGCAGGGGGTCTTCGACCGAGGACCGCTACTCCAGCAGATTCCGACCCGTCATCGCCTTGGGTTGTTCGACCCCGATGAGCGAGAGGATGGTCGGCGCGATGTCGCAAAGCGACCCGTCCGGGCCGACTTTCTTCCCGCCGGAGCGGTCGAGCCGCTCCGAGCCTCCGTTCGCTTCGCTCTCGGAGACGCCACTGTCACCCTCGGGCGTAAGGTAGACGGAGGGGACGGGGTTGTAGGTGTGGGCCGTGTGGGGGTTCTCCGGGGTCCCCATGTCGTCGGCGTTGCCGTGGTCGGCGGTGATGATGGTGTGCCCGCCCGCCGCCTCGATGGCCTGCACGAGTCTGCCGAGTTCGGCGTCCACGGCCTCGACCGCCTCGACTGCGGCGTCGAAGTCGCCGGTGTGGCCCACCATGTCCGGGTTCGCGTAGTTGAGCACCAGCACGTCGGGATTGTCCTTCTCGACGAACCAGATCGCGGTGTCGGTGACCTCCTCGGCGTTCATCTCGGGCTGGAGGTCGTAGGTCGGCACGTCGGGCGACTTGACGATCTCGCGGGTCTCGCCGTCGAACTCGACCTCGCGGCCCCCGTTGAGGAAGTAGGTGACGTGGGCGTACTTCTCGGACTCGGCGATGCGGAGTTGCGTGAGTCCGTGGTCGGCCAGCACCTCGCCGAGGGTGTCCTCGGGCTGATGGGGCGGGAACGCCACGGGGAGGTCGAACTCCTTGTCGTACTGGGTCATCGTGGCGAGTTGGATCGCCGGAGGCGCAGTCTCGAACTCCCAGACGGGGTCGATGTCGGCGAGCATCCGGGTCAGCTGGCGGGCGCGGTCGGCCCGGAAGTTGAAGAAGAGGACCGCGTCTCCGTCGGAGAGAGCGGGGCCACCCTCGACCACGGTCGGCTCCACGAACTCGTCGCCACCGCCAGACTCCGTCTGGCGAGGTCCCGACCCCCGGTCGGGACTGTCGCCGCGCTCGTAGCTCGCCTCGACGGCTTCGACTGCAGAGTCGGCGGAGTGTTCAGCCTCGCGGTTCACGATGGCGTCGTAGGCCCGCCGGGTCCGGTCCCAATTCTGGTCGCGGTCCATCGCGTAGTACCGGCCCGAGACGGTCGCCACCGCGCCGGTCCCCTCGCGGTCGGTGACCTGCTCCAGTTCCGCAAGATAGCCCGCGCCGCTTTCGGGTGCGGTGTCCCGCCCGTCGGTGAACGCGTGGGTGACGGCATCCACTCCGCGCTCGGCCGCCAACTCGATGAGCGCGTAGAGGTGCTCCTGATCCGAGTGAACGCCCCCGTCGCTGACGAGCCCCGTGAAGTGGACGCAGCCGTCGTTCTCCCGGGCGTAGCTGAACGCCGAGTCGATGGCCGCGTTCTCTCCCAACTCGCCCGCCTCGATGGCGTCCGTGATGCGGGTGTACTCCTGCTTGACCACCCGGCCCGCGCCGATGTTGAGGTGGCCGACCTCGCTGTTGCCCATCTGGCCCTCGGGGAGGCCGACCCTGCGGCCCGAGACCGTGAGGGTGCCGTACGCGCCCGCCTCGGCGAACCGGTCGAAGTTGGGCGTCTCCGCGGCTTCGATGGCGTTTCGGCCTCCGTCTTCGCTGTCTCGCGGCAGATCGCCGCCCGACTGTTCCGAGGCGCTACGCGCCTCGCTACCCAACCCCCAGCCGTCGAGGATTATCAGCGCGGCCTTCATGATCAAAAAGACGGTGCCGCGTCCTAACTACCCTTCGGCTTTCGGAAACAGTTGCGAACGGTATCGGTACTTCTCGCAGAGGCGAAGACGATTGTGGGTGCGGGCGCGTCACTGCTGAATAAGGAACGGCTACCCGACACCGGATAAAACAGTAACTAATCCATAAAAATTATATTTATATTTTTTATTAAGTTATGTTAGAAGTGAGAAACAAATGTTTGCGCTCTTCGACCTCGTCATCCTGTCCCAAGAGGGTTGCAACTGTTCTAAGTTCGATGATTAATGGCGGTTACCTCACGGCAACTTTTTTGCGTTGCGTTAGTGAATGGATACGTCGATTCTGAGCGTCGTCATTAGCTCCGAACGAGGCGGACGACCTCGAAAAATATCGTCTCGACGTATAGAAGTTCTGTAGGAGTCCCTTGCCGAGACGCGTTCGGTCCGAAGGCCGATCCGAACCCGTGAGTTCCAACCGCGACCTTTTTCGGTACCGAGTCGCATCCCAGTCATACATGACCCTCGACCCGGTGCACTTCGACGGCATCGCGGGCCTCGCCGACCACATCGACTACGACGCCGAGGACCGCGACCACCGGGCTGCCGCCGAGAACGTCTGGGAGAACTTCCTCGACCCCCTCTACGGCGACGATGGACCGATCCTCGAACCGATGGACGAACTGGCTCGGAAACGAGTGCCGACGGAGGAGATTGCACTCGAAGAACCCCCGTTCCCGACGATCCACGGGCTCGACGCGGGGACGCTCAACCCGAAGGTGTTCAAGAACGGGCTGGTCCTCGACGTGGCTCACGCGGCCATGTCCGTCCAGCCGTCGGACCTCGACCTCCACGACTGCCGAACCGTGGTGAAGGCGGTCCACTGCAACGACACGACGGCGAAACTCGAAACCGACTGGGAGTCGTACAACGAGGGGAGCAATCGTCGGATCGTCCACACGAGTCGCCCCGAGAACCAGTACGAGGAGGACATGGTCCACGCCCTCGCGCTCTATCTGGCCGAGAGTCGGCACGCACTGAACAACGCCGACCGCGTGTCGGACCTCCTCCTGCTCGACGGGCCGATCTATCCGAAAGGCATCGTTCGCTGGAAGTACCGCAGTTCCGAACTCTCCAGACTGTTCGAGGACTCGCCTTACATCCAGCAAGTCCTCCAGAACTACGTGCGACTCGTCGAGGAATTCGGCGACCGGGACGTCCTGGTGGCCGGATTCGTCAAGAACGTCTCCTCGAAGGCCATCGTCCGGACGCTCGTGCGCAACGGTGCAGGCCCGGTCCCGTGGGCGCACGACGCCGCGCTCTTCTCGCAACTCCTCGAACGGCGCGAGCAAGTAGACGGCGAGTACGAACGCCTGACCGACGAACTGATGCTGACCAACTGGTTCGTCTCTACTGGCGGTGCGGACCGGTTCTTCGCGGCGGAAGCCGACGGCTACGTGGACCGAACCCTCGCCCCCGAGCAGTACCGGGTCACGTTCTGCATGGTGTACGACCCACGTCGGGACATCGTGTACAAAGTCGAAGCACCCTACGCCGTCACCGAAGACGAGGAAACCAGACGGAACGTCGAACGCCAGATTCTACAGGAGATCGCCCTTCAGCGCGGGCCGCCACAGGTCATCTCGAAGGCCGACGAACTGGCTCGGATCGACCGCGGGAGCGTGGAGTCGCTGATAAAATCGTTCGAGCGGTCGCTCGACACGGAACTCGACGAGAACTACAACGCGGTTCGCTGGGGTCGGGACTACTGAACGAGCCGGAAAAGAGACGCCATTTACTGCGGTTCCGCGGCCTCGATCTCTTCTTTCTCGACGCTGATCTCGACCGCGTCGGCGTCGATACCGATGCGGGCGAACTGGGTTCTGATGTGATCCTTCGCCGCGTCGGTCGCCTGCTCCTTGGTGTCGAACCCTCGCGGCATCGGGGACTCGAAGGCGACGTTGACCTCCTCGTCGTCGACCTGCTGGACCGTCCCGCCGCTCTCGACCTCGTAGAACTCGTCGCAGACCCACACGTAGGGGGCGTCCTCGTCGGGTGCGCCCTTGAACCGCGGCGCGCGCTCCCCCCGTTCGTACAGCGTCCCCGTCAGGGTCGTGCCCCCGGCCTCGCCACGGATGAGTAGCATAGACGGAGGTACGGCGCGAGGAAATAAAAGGGACGCGGAGGGAAACCGGTTTGTCGGATGCGCTCATTGCCGGGAACGATGACCGACCTCGGCGATTTCAGCGCGTCCAGCGAGGACGACGACTCCGACCCTCCGGAACCGAGTGCCTCCGAAACGAACGCCACGGAGAGCGAGAGCCTCGACTCCGAAACGAGCCCCTCCGAAGTGAACGTCGGCGACTTCGAGACCGGCACTTCGACCGGCTCCTCCGACGAGGACCGCTTCGACGCGATGGCGACCGACCCCGTGGGAACCGACCGGGGCATCGGTACCCTCTCGGCGGTCGAGGGGCTGCGGATCGGCGAGCAGGAGGACGAGACCTGCCTCCGGGCGTACGTGACCGCCGACAACCGCGAGGACGTGCGGGTCGGCAAGTACCTGCTGGTCCCCTACCCCGACGGCGAGAAGCTCTTCGCCCGCATCTGCGCGCTGGAGTACATGCAGGAGTACCGGGTGGACGACGCGACCGAGATCCACGCCAAGCGCGCGATGCGCCGCGACGACATCGAGGAGACCGACTACAAGCTGATGGCGGACCTCGAACCCGTGGCCGTCCTGTATCGGGACGGCGACGGCCCTGACACAGAACTCAAGCGCCGGATGACCGACCGGGTGCCCAAGCCGAAGGCCGTCGTCCGGGAGGCCAGCGACAAGTCCGAGATCAAGACCGGACTCAAGATGCCCGAGGACGGCGTGTTCCTCGGCCACCTCTCGGTGGGTGGCGAGAAGGTGAAGACGGCGGCCTCGCCGCCGACCATCGACTACCGGCTCAAGGACGATTACGGGGACGGCGACCCACTCGTCTTCCGGCACACCCTCGTCGCGGGTGGCACCGGGTCCGGGAAGACCCACGGCGCGAAGAACGTCCTCCGGCAGTTCCTCTCCGAGGAGCGCCGGTACGACATGGACGACGGCGCGGAGCGACGAGCCGCCGTCGTCCAGTTCGACCCGCAGGACGAGTATGCCCAGATGCACGACGACAACCCCGACGTGACGAACGAGGACGAGCGCAAGTGGGCGGCCGAGGGCGTCGCCCACGGCGGCCACGACGACACCGTGGCGTTCGTCCCGAAGGTGCGGGGCGGGTCGTACGCCGCCGACCACCACCGCGCCGAGCAGGTCGAGTTCACCATCCCGTTCTCGATGGTCAAGCGCAGGCCGTGGCTGGTCGCAGGCGCGAGTCTCAACGACAACCAGTACAACGCCCTCCGGTACCTGCTCGACCGCTTCTTCGACCAGCACGGCGACGCTGGCACCTACGAGCAGTTCGTAGACTTCGTGGACGACCCCGCGCTCCGCGAGGAACTGGACGAGAGCGGCCGGGTCCACGAGGCGACCTACGACGCGGTGAAGCGACGAGCCATCAGTTCGGCGTTCTACGACGTGTTCGACCAGGACGCCCGACCCATCACCGACCAGATAAAGTCGTTCGTCAAGCCCGGGCAGTTGAGCGTGGTTCCGACTTACCACCTCAACGACTCGCGGGCGACCGAGGTCGTTGTCCTCGCGCTCGCCAGCCTGCTCGTGGACGAGAAGCTCTCGAACGACCCGACCCACGACCGCATCAAGGAGACGCCCCTCGTGGTCGGGATGGACGAGGCCCACAACTTCCTGACCGACGCCGAGAGCGTGCAGGCCCGGAAGGTCATTGGGAAGTTCACCGAGGCTGCAAAGCAGGGCCGCAAGGAGCGCCTCGGCCTGTTCCTCATCACGCAGGACCCGCAGGACATCGCCGAACCCGTGTTCAAGCAGATCAATACGACCGTCGTCCTGAACCTCGGCGACGAGGACGCTATCAAGAGCGTCAACATCCCCGCCAGCCTCGAATCGAAGGTCCCCTACATGGAGAAGGGCCAGATGGTCGTCTACTCGCCGGACAACTCCGAGCCGGTCGAGATCATCGGCCTCTCGAAGTGCCTGACGAAGCACGGACGAGACTGAGCGGGTTTTCTTCTCGCTCGGCGACGCCCGAACGATTCTCGGATTTCTGTAACTGCCTGCAACCTTATACGAATCGGCACCCTATTTTCACACATGGCCAAGAAGGTGCTCGTCCCCATCGACGGCTCGCCCCAGTCCGACACCGCGCTCGAGTACGCCCTCGAGGAGTTCGCCGACGAGGAGATCACCGTCATCCACGTCATCGACCCCATCGACGCCGGATACAGCGCTCCGGTCGGGATGCCCGGCGGCTCCGAGGAGTGGTACGAGAGCGCCCAGTCCGAGAGCGAGGCGCTGTTCGAGGAGGCCCAAGAGGTCGCCGACGAGTACGGCGTCACCCTCGACCCCGTCGAGGAGCTGGGCCGCCCGTCCCGGACCATCGTGGAGTTCGCCGACGAGAACGACTTCGACCAGATCGTGATGGGAAGCCACGGCCGGTCTGGCGTCTCGCGCATCCTGCTCGGGAGCGTGGCCGAGACGGTGGTTCGGCGCGCGACGATTCCGGTGACGGTGGCGCGGTAAGGTTTAAATCCCGGAACGGGACGAAAGAGGGCCATGCCCTCGGGGAGCGTCGATGGTGAAGTCGATAGCGAGAGCGACGACCCGGACGAGAGAGAATCGAGCGAACCGACCGATGCAGATGAATCAGAAGGAAATCGACCGACGGAGCCCATTCTGTTCCTCCTCGATAGCTTCGAGCGGAGCTTCCGGAGGATTGACGACCTCTATGCCAGATACGAGGAGTTTCCGGGACGGGTTCGGTTCGCCCTCGGAATTGTCGGGTTTCTGTCGTCCGCGTATCTCGGGTCGGTCGTCAAGCGGACGGTCGATGCTACCGCTGGTTCGATATCGAAATCGCTCGTCGGTAGCTTCACCGCGTTCTTACTCGGTATTCAGATCGTCCTTCCGATACTCGCTCTCATCTATTCAGGTAGCGGTCGCCAACAAAAAGCTTACTAATATAAACAATATAGTTGATGATACGATGGGCGACAGCGAAGTTGCTCCGGACGGCGGGTGGCAGACCCGGCGAGTGAAGAAACATTCCAGCGGTGCATTCAGTGGAGCGGCCATCGGTGCGATCTTCGGCGGCATGTTCGGATACACGTCCACGATATTCGGTGGGATGGTGTCCGGTGCCATCATCGGCGACGTGATAGACGACTGGTCGGTCCGAAAACGGAGGCGACGCCGACTGAAGGTGAAAATCGTCGAATATCTGCTCAGAGAGCGCGTCTTCGCCCCCGAATCCGTCGAAACCGAAACCGTTCGAAACTGGTTTCCGGCTGACGACTCCGCGCTCGCAACTGAAGCACTC